>JAKZRQ010000001.1:0-2596 GCA_047518105.1 Pseudomonadales bacterium
ACCAGGGGCCGTGATGATCGCGGAGGATTTTGGCCCCGTGTACACGGGGCCAAAAGACCCGCGAGGGCCTCCGCGCGAAGCGCGGGCGGGCGCGGCCAGCGCAGTCCGCCATCGGCACGATCATCGACATCGCGGTCAAACTAGTGAAACCCAAGAGCCTTTTGACGCCGACAAGCGGCCTGGTGAGAAATGCGGGCTAGGCCTCGAGGCGTTTTCGCGTCGCCGGATCGATCGCCGGGTACGTGTGCGGGCTCCACTTGGACTTGATGCCGAGTTCATTGCCGTCCCGCTGCCAGTTGTCCTCGCCCGGGCGGGTTTTCGCCAAGCCCCAGGCGAGCAGGCTGTTGGCGTTGTCGCGGATCGCCTCCTCGGGGGTGTGGGGTTTCAGGCCGAGTTGGGTAACCACCTTTTCGAGCATGGCGATGGGGCTTCGCCAGATCGGCCCGCCGCGGTAGTTGCCGGCGATGCCGATGCCGGGATGGAGCTGGCGGAGGATTGCCTGCACCTCGTCCTGGGGGATGAGACCGCTGTCGTCGGTGGCGACCAGGTTGTAGCGCTCGCCGTTGCGGTTGTCGGGGCATTCGGCGATCAGCCGCTGCGCGGACGCTACGTCGCGCACGTCGACGATGTTCCAGAACATGCGCGGGTGCCCGTAGCCTTCGAGCATGTCGCCGATCCGGGTCTGCCATGCCCATGGGCGCTGGTGGGAGGCGGACAGCAACGGTCCAATGACGTGACAGGGGCAGACCCCGAACGCCTCCATGCCCAGCTTCTCGGCTTCGGCGTAGACGGTTCGTTCGGTCTCCACCTTGGTCATGGCGTAGGCCACTTCGCGACTCCGTCCGACCGTCTCCATGTTCCATTCGGACCCTTCGCGCCGGTTCTCCTGGCTCATGTCCGCCCAAGAGTCTTCGGTGTAGACGTATCCCTCGGGCGCGGGGTGGCCGACGGCGGCGAACGAACTCGTGTAGACCAGGCGTTTCACACTACCCGCTTTGCGGATGGAGTCGAGCACCAGCTTGGTCGCCACCAGGCCGCCGTCGAAGACCTTCTGCGGGGTCGAGCCTTGCAGGTTGCCCATCTCCGCCGCAGCGTGGAATACGGCGGAGCAGCCGGCGAATACCGCGTCGTAGACGCCTGGTACGGTCATGTCGCAGGAGTGAAGACCGACCGACCCCGGACCGATGGGGTTCATTGCGAGCAGGTGGGCCGTGTTGGCGAGATTGGCGGTGTCGCGCACGCAGGCACGTACGGTGTAGCCGTGGCGAACGAGGTCCAGGACGAGATGAGAGCCGATGTAGCCGGCGCTGCCCGTGACGGCGACGGGACCGTCTTCGGGGCCGATGGGGTTGGCCATGGTGTTTCCCTTGCGGTTGGTGGATGGGTCGAAAGGAGGAGTCTGACGCTTCGGCACCGCCGATGTCCACGGGGCGCCGGATTGCTCAGTCGACGACCACGTAGTCCGACGGCAGGTTTCGGGGCGCGTAACCCGTGGCGGAGTGCTCGAGCCGCTCGACCACGCTGCGGTGCAGGCATGCGCCTTCCGGGATTTTCCGGACACGGCTGCCGCGCATGCGCCAGAAGCCGGTGTAGGAGTTGTGGATCTTGCCGAGTGGGTCTGCCCGACGGCGCGCGAGCGCTCGGTGGTCGATGCGCAAACCGCAGCCGACAGCCTTGTCGAGCATCCAGTGCAGCGCGACGTTGGCCAGCGTGCGTTGGTCGTGCCACCCGCCGACATCGGCATGGACGCCCGCGAACCACACCTGTTCGACCGTCTGGCCAGCGGCGATGCTGGCCTCGTCCCAAAGGCAGGGCGGGAAGTCACGGCGTTTCTCGTCGATCGCCACCGCGTGGTAGCCGTACTTCACGTCGGGGTTCAGCGACGCGCTCCGCCAGCGCTTGCCAGCGTTCAATGCCAGCGACTCCACCGTGTCCCACACGCCGATGGCGTGGACCGGACACCGGCGGCCGAAGGTGGCGCGGAAACCCGCCGCGACGTCGTCGTTGTCTTCGGTGTTGTAGATCTTCGAGGCGTAGGCGACGAGGTTGTCGTCGTGCGTGCCGAGCAGCCCGCACTTGTGGAGCATCCCTGTGAGCGAGCGGACGGTGAACGCGCCCCGGCTGAACCCGAACAGGTAGACCCGGTCGCCATCCCGGTAGGTCCGCATGAGGAAGCGGAAGGCGTCTTCGACGTTCTTCTGCAGCCCCCATCCGGTTGCCTGGTCGGTGATCGCGCGCAGTTCGAAGCTGTCTTCGTGGTACTCCCAGCCGCCGGTGCCGATGCCCGGGTCGTAGTAGGCGATCTGCGTTTCGTCCTTGTCGACGAGTTGGTAGGTCTCGACCACATTCGTGTTGTTGCGCCCGTACTCGGCACCGGTGCCGTCGCAGCAAATGACGATGTTTGGCATTTCGCCTCCCGTGCATCACGGCGTGGGGGATTGCCCCTATCTCGGGCGCCGTCAAGAAGACTCGCAAGGCGCCCGTCCACACCCGGATTCTAGTGCCGTGTCCCGCAAGTTTCTGGTGTTTCAGAGTTCGCCATGCGCGTCAATGCAAGGCGTGGTCCGCAGGGAATATCGGGCATATTGGCAAGGAC
>JAKZRQ010000002.1:0-13203 GCA_047518105.1 Pseudomonadales bacterium
TGCGCAAGCATTCTCGAACGCGCCGCCAGGCGCGCCCGCGTACTTGAGGCGGCAATAGACCATGCAGTTGCGGCAGGTCTTGGAACCCGTAGAGAATGCGCAAGCATTCTCGAACGCGCCGCCAGGCGCGCCCGCGCCGGAGTAAGTGCGATGCCCATCAAGCCAGTCTTCGCCCTCGTGGAAGAGGTCAAGCGCGACCTTGAGAATCTGTCCATCGACGACTTGAAGGCCGAACTTGGCGGGGAGGGTCTGCTCCTCGCCGACATCCGCGAGATTCAGGAACGGGTGGACCTCGGCACCATTCCCAGCTCGAAGCACGTGCCGCGCGGCATGCTGGAGTTCTGGGCGGATCCGGAAAGCCCCTACTACCGCGATTGGTTCGACGACGCGGACCAGCGCATCGTGCTGTTCTGTGCCGGCGGCGGCCGCTCGGCCTTGGCTGCGAAAGCGCTTGGGGAAATGGGCTTCACCAATGTCGCCCACTTGGAAGCCGGCTTCGCGGGGTGGCAGAACGCGGGCGAGGAGATCGAGGATGTGAGCGCAACCAGCCGTTGGGTCCGCCGGTAGCCAACGGCGAGGTTGCGCTGCGACGGCAGCTATCCGTCCCACACCGCCGTCGGCAGCGGCAAGCCTGCCTGGTCGGGCGCGCCGAGAGGCTGGTCGGGTTCGATCCCGAGACGCTCCAGCATGAACGCGACCTGGCGCGTGTGCTGTACGGCGTGCCATGTGCAGCGTTCCAGCACCCAATGCTGCGTCGACGTTCCGAAGAACGTCTCGACTGGTTTGTCCGGCCGGGGCGCCGCATTCGAGAGTTCCGCTTGCACCGACCGCGAGCGCGTTGCGAGTTCGGCCCGGTCGAGTTCGGTCGGAACAATGGCGCCGGAGATCGCGGCGTCGAAGGCCGAGCCGGCTTCGATGCGCAGGTATCCCGCGCCGATCTCGACGATGTGGTTGGCGAGCCCGAGTACGGTCCGATCCCGGTTGGGCAGCTTGTCGCCGAGACTTCGCCCGGGAATCTGGGCAACCAGGCGAGTCGCGGTGGCCAGCGCACGGCGCAGCCGATCGATGAGCACGTCCGGCGGGAGCGCCGGTGCCGTCTCGAACGCGATCCCGAGGAATTCGGCGACTTGCGCTCGATTGACGCCAGGGATCCAGCGTCCCGCCTTGGCGACGGTCGGGACGCTGTCCGCGCCGAGTTCGGCGAAGCGTTCTCTCGCCTCTTCATCGTTGGCGATATCCCGCGAGATGAAGTCGACCGCACGGGCCGACAGGAACTCCTTGAGCCCCAGGCAGCTCGTTCAGCCAGGCTGCCAGTAGACCTCGACGGCGGTCATTTCGACTCCTCCAATCCAAACACCCCGAGGACACCGCCTTGCGGCGCCGCCACGTTTGTTCTGCCGTTGTGCCAAGGCTTCGCAGCGACTGCTGTTGCCGCTCGCCATCGGCGCCCCAGCCGAAGAGTACGGCATCGTACTGTTTGCGATCCACCGCATAGGAGGACGGCACCCCGGTGGTGCCGAAACTTGTGCGCTGTCGCCATATCAGGCGCCCGGCCCCGGCATCGAGGGCGCGGAAGTGGCGGTCGCAAGAGCCGGCGCGCCAGAGCTGGCGATCAATCGTCGCCGGTTCATCGCCTTTGGAGAAGGTCTCGATGCGGTTGGCACCCACAACGGTTAGTCTAGCAAGCCGTCGTGAACACACCCGGCGCCCGCGCTGCCGGAATGTTCGGCGGCCGTTCAAACGGGTCTGCGAGGAACCAGAGCCATGCCACCGACACAGTCCAATCGGGCCGCCGAAGCGTGCCTTCGCAACCGTCTTCTCCTGGCCGGGAACGATCCGGAGATCCATGCCGCGCTTGCTGGCGAGGAGGCTCGCCAGAGCGCCGGCATCGAGCTCATCCCCTCGGAGAACTACACCTATCCGGAAGTGTTGGCCGCTCTCGGCTCGGTGTTCACCAACAAGTACTCGGAGGGCTATCCCGGCCGACGCTACTACGGCGGCCAGGAGTACACGGACGTGATCGAACGCGTGGCCCGCAACCGGGCCCGCGAGATCTTCGGCGCGGACCACGCCAACGTCCAACCGCTTTCCGGGGCGCCGATGAACGCCGCGGTGTACCTCTGCATGCTTGAGCCGGGGGACACCGTGCTCGGCATGGACCTTTCCCACGGTGGACACCTGACCCATGGCGCGCCGGTCTCGCACATGGGCACGCTCTACAACTGGATCCGCTACAAGTCGGATCCAGCCAACGAAGGCCGGATCGACTTCGACGAACTGGGCGAAACCGCCCGCCGGCACCGGCCGAAAATGATCGTCTGCGGCTATTCATCCTATCCGCGCGACTACGACTACGCCGAGTTCAAAACCATCGCCGACGACGTCGGTGCGCTGACCATGGCCGACGTCTCCCACATCGGCGGCCTGATCGCTGGCGGCGTGATGGCCAATCCCTGCGACTACGGCTTCGACTTCGTGACGACGACCACCCACAAGTCGCTGCGCGGTCCCCGGGGCGGCATGATCCTCACCAAGAAGGCGTTTCGGCGGGACATCGACCGATCCGTGTTTCCGGGGCTGCAGGGCGGTCCGCATATGAACCAGGTCGCCGGCGTCGCCATCGCGCTGGGCAAGGCCCTCGAACCGGCGTTCGCGGACTACGCCCGGCAGGTTCTCGACAACGCCCAGGCCCTCGCCGAGGCGCTCATGGAGGGCGGTGCGAAGCTTGTCACCGGCGGTACCGAGAACCACCTCATGGTCTTGGACTGCGTGGCGAGCTTCGGCATCGACGGTCGCGTTGCCGAGGAAGCCTTGGACGCGGTCTCGATCACCTGCAACAAGCAGGTCATCCCCGACGATCCGAACCCGCCGCTCAGGCCCAGCGGTATCCGCCTCGGGACCCCCGCCGCCACCACCCGGGGCATGGGGTTCCCGGAGATGCGCGCGCTGGGGCGGTGGATCGTCGAAACGCTGCGCAACCACGACGACGAGGCGCTGTTGGCGCGGGTGAAGGGAGAAGTCGTAGAGACCTGCTCGCGGTTTGCCGTGCCGGGGATTGGCGAATAGCCGGCTCGTTGGCCCGGTTGCTTGTGGTTCGCGCTGCGCGCATCGACAATCCCCGACGGAGTACTTGAGGCGACGGACATGACCCAAACGTTCTCATCTCCCTCTTGTTCGGCAAGTGACGAACAAGCCTTCGCGATGGCGCGGAAGTACGTCTGGTGGCAGGCACCGGAGCGCTCGCTCGCCGAACCGCAGCTCTTCTTGGCCCAGATAATGACCTTGGGTACCGTCGAAGACGTCCGCTGGATGCTATCGCGTACACCCGAACGCGACCTGCGTAGGGTATTGCACAACCCGCCGATCGGCGTATTCAACGGCCGTTCCTGGTCGTATTGGCACCTCAAGCTCGATTGTCTCCCGGTGCCGCCACTGCCGGCGAGGCGACTGCCGGAATGACCTTCACGCCCCGGCTGGAGGTGTTGCCGACGGAGCAGCGAGAGCTCTGGCCATATCTAAAGCCAATTGCCGACTCCTTTGTACTCTACGGCGGCACGGCGTTGGCGTTGAGGTTGGGGCATCGGGTCTCGGTGGACTTCGACTTTTTCTCCTCCGAGTCTCTCGACTTCGACGGCCTTTTCGCGATTCCGCTTATTCGCGATGCCGAGCTGCTACAAAGGGATCCCGGGACATTGACCATCTCGACGCGCAACGAATCGGCAAATCCGGTCAAGTTGTCCTTCTTCGGCGGCATCGACACAGGCAGGGTTGGGACACCGGAGCGAACCGACGACAACGTGATCTGGGTTGCATCGAAGCTGGACTTGCTGGCCACCAAGCTGAAGGTTCTGCTACAACGGGTCGCCGCGCGGGACTACGTGGACATCGCAGCGCTACTGCAGTCCGGGGAGTCGCTAGCCGACGGCCTCGGCGCGGCAGTGGCGCTGTACGGAAACGAGTTTCCGCCGGTTGAGGCCGTCAAGGCACTCGGCTATTTCGAGGGCGGCGACGCCGAAAACGTTGATGCGGCGTCTCGACGCGTCTTGCTGGGGCAAATTGCCGCTTGGGACCACACGGTGTCGGTCGTCCGCAAGGTTGCGGACCGGCGACTCGGCCTTGGCTTGAGTTCACCATAGGTCGCCCTTCTACGTCACCCTCCCGACGCACGAGTCTCCGCGCAACATGTCAGGCAGTTCTCGACCCGCGCCTGGGTTACCTCCGATTCGTCCTTGACGAGGGTGATGATGCCATCGCCGCTGCACATATCCTTCGGTGGCGGATTGGTATGTACGCCGTCGGCATCCACGTAGCCCAAGGGCAAACCGGCGCCGCCCGCCAGGAAATGGACCACCACGTCCTGCCAGCGCAGGTTGGAAAACTGCGCATCGAAGCGCGCCAAGCGGTCGGCCTCGTGGGTGAATAGGTTCTCCAGCACACGTTCGGTGCCGGGTTCGATCAATGCCCGGACCACGATTTCGGGATAGGCGCGCACCGGGCGGACCACCGTCGTCGCGCCTTTGTCGAGAAGACGCTGGCGGTTCGCGTCGTCGACGGCTTCGGCCACGATGCTGCCGCAGGCGCCGAGTTCGGCGATGCGGCTCAGGATGTCGTAGGTGAGGGCATCGGAACGCGGATCGTTCGCCTCGCCCGCGATGAGGACGATGTGCCGGGCTGCATGCACGTTCGCCGCGCGCAGGTTCTCGGTGTTCTCGGCCACGGCGGTGAAGTGGGTGACCCCTTGGTTGACCAGTTGCGTCGGCAGGCCGTCGGGGAAGTTCGTGGTCAATAGCTGAACGGGAATGTCGGCGAGTTGCGGGGTGTTGCGCACATCGGCGACGAAGCGCTCCAAGTAGGCTTCCGCGTGCTCGGCGGGAACGTTGATGACGAGCAGGTGATCCATCATATTTTTCCACTCCAGTTGACCGCGGCGGCGGCGGTCCCGTTGTAGGGCGCGGTAGTCGAAGACGTCGGTGGCGACTTGGGCGAGCAGGAAGATGCCGAAGACGTACATGCACAAGATCGTGGTGGTGCGGCCGATGGCGGTGCTCGCATAGATGTCGCCGTAGCCCACGGTCGTTGCGGTCGTGATGGTGAGCCACACGGCATCGCCGAGGCCGAAACCTTCGGCAGCCATCATCACCAGCACGTGGATGACGAACAGCAGCACGAACAGCGCGACGGCGCGGACGAGCCGCCGCCGAATGGCACCGGCGATATGTCGGGAGAACCGGAAGTAGCGGCGCCGAGCGAACCATCGGGCGACGATCATCGGGACGGACCGGCGGATTCCGGAAGGTGGGGGTCCGTGTCGAAATAGCGGCGAACGTCGTCGATGACGTGCCTCTTGAGGTGCCGGGCGTGGGGGGGTTGGCCGTAGCGACTCGCGAGTTCCTTCAGATCGGTGTCGCTGAAGGAGAGACTGATGCGCGGGCGCTGGATCTCGGCGTGCGACAACCCGACGAGGCTGCGCACAAAGTCCGATGGCGAGAGATTCTCCTTGGCCGCGGCGACGCGGATGTCGTGCATCAGCGACTGCTGGAACTCAAGGTGCACCTGGATCTTCTTGAGCGCGTTGCGTTCCGCCTGGAGCCGGGCCGGATCGCGCCGCAGTCGTTGGCGGCGCGACGCCTGGACCGTTTCCTTGGCTGAACGCTCTTTGTCTGCCGGAGGCATCCAAGCCCGCTCCGGGTCAACCGCCACCCGGCCACATCGACTCGATGACATCGGCACGGCAGTAGATTTCGAGGCTGACCTCGGTCTCGCCGTCGCCCCAGATCTCGACCGAGAGGCCGAAGCTGTCGTTGCTACCTTCGCATTCGTGGTAGCGCAACTCCTGGCTATCGTCGTCGCGGCGCATGGACAGGGATTCGCCGCGGCAATCGCGGTCGTAGTAGAAGCCGACAGCGTCCTTCTTCACTTGGGCGTAGGCGTCGGCGAGCCAGCCGTCGTAGCGGTCGAGGGGTGCGGCGACATCGAGTTGCGCGAACTCGTCCTCGTCCCAGAGCCCGGCGAACGCGTCTTCGTCGAATAGTCTCTGCACGTCTCGCCGGGGTACGTCGCGTCCCAGGCACAGTTCCGGTTGCGATTCGCCCGGGTCGAACCCGAGGTAGAACTTGTCATGGTCTTCGCCCACTAGCGTGAGTTGCACCGCGATGCCGCTTTCGTACTGGTAGGTGGCCACCGACGCGATTTCGAAGGTGCGGCCCTGGATCTCGGGCGGCAGCGCGAGCCGGGGCTTGAAGGACACCAGATCGCCAGCCTTGAGATCTGCCGGTCTATCGAGCCGCCGTTGACCTTGCGCGTCGCGGTTCCGGCGGAAGCTCCGCAGCAACTTGCCGAATGCCATCAGGAGTGCCCGGCCACCAACATGCCGCCTGCCTTGCGTCCTAAGCCGCGCTCTTGGACTTGAGACGTGCCAGGACATCGCTGGCTGCCGGCGTGCCGGAACCGCCAATGCCCTTCGCCCGGAGCTTCGCATCGAGGTCGTCCCCGCTGTCCTTCTCCGTCATCCAATCGCCGGCCTGCATCCGGTCCTGCCAGTTCTGCTGCTTGGACTTCACCCGTTCGAGCGCCTTGGCCACCCGGTGCTCGCTGGAGCCGGTGGCGGCGAAGTTCGTGGAAACGCTCTCGGTGGCGCGTTGCAGTTCGCGCACCGTGCGCACCTTGTCCAGCTCGCGCTTGTTCTTTTGGATGGTCCGTTCGCGCGCCTTTATCATGGCGTGGATCCTGTTGATCTCCGCCTCGAGGGACGCCTGCTCCGATCCGTTTTCGCTGCGCTCGGACTCGAGTTCGGCGATTCGCTCGGCGACCTGTGTGGCGAGCGCTTCCTCGCCGCCATTCAACGCCGCCAGCGCCTTCTGCTCGTAGTCGGCGATGTCGGTGTCGAGGACGCTGATTTCCCGCTTCAAGCGGATTTCGGTGCCCTTCATGCGCGTGAGGCTCTGTTTCGCCTTGCCGATCGCCGTCTCGGCATCGCGGATTTCCTGTTCCAGGATGCGCACGGCATTGGCATCGATGACGGCTTCCCCGACTTCGCTGGCACCGCCGCGCAGGGCAGTGAACAAACTTCTCAATACGCTCATTTCTCTTGGACTCCTTGACTTAGCCGAGCAAATGCTCGACGACTTCGAGAACGTCGACGGTGTTCTCCGCCTGTACCTCGAGTTCGTGTGCAATGACTTCAAACCGGGTGGACAGCGCCATCGCGCCGAACAAGATGTAGGTGTTGCCCTGGAGGCCGATGGACGACAGCGGCACGGCGGGACTCAAGCGCAGGAACGCCTCGTTGACCTCGTCGAGCTTGCCCGGCAGTACTTCGCTCGTGGTGAACAAGGCGGTAACCGACAGCAGTTGCGTTTCCGTCTGCGTTACGTGGATCGGAAACTCGTCGTTGTTTGAGCAAACGATCTCCAGGATGCCGTCTTCGGTCACCAGGGCGTCGAAGGTGGTGCCCTCTTCGCCAGCGTAGTCGTTCAACCGGAACTCAAGCTCGTCCAACGTCATACCAAACTCCCATGGCTATCATCGGTTCTGCTCGGTGTTGGCCGCACGTTTGAGTGTGCAAACCAACGACGCGACCGTATGACATATTATGTCGCGTGTCAACGTTATTTTTTGATCTCTTCGACGCCCCGCACGCCGTGACTGCGAAGCCCTCGGCGTTTGCGTCGGTGTGGCTGGGGTGGATGGGGGGGGCGGATGGGGCGGCGCGCCGCAAGCGGCCCCAGCGAAGCGCCGGGCCGGCTATGGGGCGCTTGCGTCTTGACGATTTCGCGGCGCGAAGTCGCGGGGCGACTGCGAACCGGCCGCGTCGTCGGCAAAGAACGCCCCTTGGCGAGACTCCCAGGCGTCCTGGTGGTAGTTGAAGACGGTGTGGCTGCCCAGGCGATTGACGCCGATTCCCGACAGCTCGTCGAAGTAGCGTGGTGGGAATCCGAACCCGGCGCCGATGCGCGCACCGTCGAGCCATCCGTCCGGGGTTACGCCCACGTTGAGCTTGGCGATCCGCTCGGCGCCGGACTTGCCGGTGACGGTGCCGAGCGTCCAGCCCCACTCCCCGAAGCTCGGTACGTTGGCGTGGTACGGGGACACCACGAAACCGGCATGAGCGAGGGTCTTGCCGATCGACAGGAACGCTTCCTTGGCGTGGTAGGGCGACGTCGATTGCACGGCAATGGCGCCGTCCGGGGACATCAACGCGCGCACGCGGGCGTAGAAGTAGTCGCTGTAGAGGCGGTTGAGATCCGGGTGATTGGGGTCGGGCAGGTCGACGATCACCACGTCGAATCGTTCATCCGTGGCGGACAGGCGCTCGACCTCGATGAAGGCGTCGCCTTGGATGACGGTGACGCGCGGATCGTCGAAGGAGTGGCCGTTCCGCGCTGTCAGGGCGTGGCTCAGCCAGTCCGGGGCATCGGGATCCCGGCCGGCGAAGAGATCGAGCACCGCAGGGTCGATGTCGATCAGGGTCACCGAATCGGGCGACCAGCGCAGCAGGTCCCGGAGCGCGAGGCCATCGCCGCCGCCGAGTACCAACAGGCGCTCGTGCCGGTAGGCCGCAAGCATCGGCGGCGTGGTGAGGTAGGCGTGGTAAATGCGTTCGTCGTTGCTCGCGAATTGCAGCCGGCCGTTGATGTAGAGGCTCAGGATGTCGGCACGACCGCCCGCGACATGGCGCTTGGTGAGAACGACGTTCTGGTAGGGCGTTTGCAGGTGGTAGACCACGCGATCCCGAAACAGGCTGTCGCTCAAGCCGGCGATCCACTGGGTACCAAACGCTGCAAGAACAACGAGCAAGGCGGCGAGGAGCGCGTGGCCGGCCCAGAGCGCGCGTGCCGGCCGAACCTCGCGCCGGTAGACGGTGAGAAAGACGCCCCCGGCGACGACGTTCGCCGCAGCTGTGCCCACGGCTGCGTAGACGATGGGCAGCTTCAGGCAGACAAGCACCCAGATCGCCGCCCCGAGGCCGGCGCCAATGTAGTCGGCGCCGTACATGGTGCCGAGGTTGTGGGGCAGGTGGGTGTCGTGCACGCGCTCGCGAACCCGGGCGATCAAGGGGATCTCCATGCCGATGAGCAACCCGAGGACGAACCCCAGCACGAACGGCAGCACCCTGGAGAACGTCTTCAGCGCCGTGAACAGTCCGCCGTCGAGGGCAACCCCGGCGTCGATGCCGTAGATGCTTCGGATCCATTCGGGCAGGGAATAGGCGAACGCCACGGCGGCGGATAGCACGAGCACCGAGAAACCGCCGATGAGCCCGATGGTGACTTCGAGCCAAGCGAAGCCGCGGAAGATCGAGGACACCCACTTGGCCGCGAAAGCGCCCAACCCCATCGCCACGATCATCAGCCCGATCATGGCGTAGATGGTGGGCTCCACTGCGCCCAGGATGCGGCCCGCGTAGTGCGCCATGAGGTACTCGTAGATGAGCCCGCAGCCCGCGACCACGCCCATGGTGCCGATCAGCACGATGTCGTGGCGGCGCGCCCGTTTGGTCATGGCTTTCTTGACGCGCCGTCAGGCGCGCGATCGCTGCGATCGCCCACGACCGACCTTCATGTGGATGGGGTGCCGATCCGCGATGTCGGATCGAGTCAGCCGAGTACGCCGGTAATTACCAGCCCGAAACCGATGAAGATGGCTGCCTCGATGGCGGCAACGCCGATGTTCTGCTGGTTGTCCACTTCCTCGACTGTGTCGATGCCCATGAGCACGACCCGCTGGGCGATGATGGATAGCACGCTCAAGCTCACCGCGAGCACGATGGCCCAGGCAAGCCAGGTGGCGTAGAGGACGGCGGACTCCGCCGGGGTTCCCGGCAGGTAGGTGACCGTCCCGCTGGCGGAGGAAGCCGCAAGTGCCGTGCCGAGCAAGTGACCGGCGTAGCGGATCCCCAGCGCCACGTTGCCTCCTTCGATGGCGAGTTGAAACCTGGCCCCCTGGTGTCTGTGCGCATAGATCGCCGAACGCAGTCGGGTGACGCCGAGCAAGACCACCTGGGACAGGAAGAAGATGATCGCCACGGACAACAGGGCCAGCCAGCCGACGCCTTCGGCCCAGCCGATCGCCCCGTGGATCAGGACGCCGAGGGCGAGCAGATTGGCGGCCTGGACGGTTCCCGCCGCGACGTTCTTCTCGCGGAGCGCCTGCCTGATGGAGAAGCGGTGGAAGATCACCGCGTCGTTGATGACGATTCCCAGCTTGAGCAGGACCACTCCCAGGATGGCGTAGATGGCGACGGTGCCCAATTCCGCCGCCCAGGTGATGCTGGCTTCGCCGGATCCGGCGCCAGCGAGGATCAGGGCTACGGCGGCGGTACCGCCAGCCAGCGCGATCCCGAATGCGAAGTTGTCCTTTTCCGCGAGTTCGTCCTTGGTGTCGACGCCGAACAGCAGCCCCGCACCGTAGCGGAGCACGCAAATGGCCACTGCGGCAACCGCGAGGTCGAGGGCGATGATGCCCCACATCCACAAATCCAACGAATCGAACATGCTCATCTCCTGTTTGGATCGTTCACCCGTCTGATCGTCGCTAGTGCGTCTCGCTGTCCGAGCGCGCGCCCGACGGCGCGTTCAAGAGCGCTGCCCACCGGTGTTCGTATGCACCCCGAGTGTCCACATTCGAGATCCTCATGGATTCTACGCGGGCACGTCTACTTGCCGCCCCGGAAGCCACCGGAGCTGCGGCCGCGGGTACCGCGGGTCGAAGCGGTGCTCGTGGGACGAACAGTCTTGTGCCGGGTGATGGTGCGTGAAGCGCCCGTTCGCTTGGCGGCGTAGGGGCTGCGAAACGTCCTTCCCTCGCGCGCGAACTTCTGCCGCGCGGTGCTCTCCACGCGGGTCTGTTCCCGGCGGGCGGACGGTGACGTGTAGTTGTTCCGGCCCCAGTCGTGGTAGTAGCTGTAGTTGCGTCCGCCAGCCCAACTGCCGTAGCCGATTCGCGGACCGCCCATCAGATTCCGCATTAGGGCGAACTGTCCGTACCAGACCCAGAACGAGCTGCCGGAACCGCCTTGCCAATGGCCGTAGTGGGGATTGCCGACAAGCTGGCTGCCGACGCCAAGGTCGGCGGCGTTGTTGGCTCGGGCAGACGCCCCGGCGCTCATGGCATCGACCCGGGGCAACGCGCCGTCCGTCAGGTCTGCCAGCACGTTCAGCGGGTCGCTCAAGGCGTGATTGAACTCCGTGAAGTCCGACGCCTGGATGATGCGCCCGATTTCGACGAGCAGAATCTCGTGCTCCTGGGACGATCCACCGCTGCCGGCTTGCCGCTTGGCATCATCGAGTCGGGTGACCAGGCCTTGGTAGAGGTTTCCCTTGCGACTCCCCTCTTGGGCGAGTATCTCGGTCAATTGCCTAAGTTCGGGTTTCGCGGATGCTACCGTGGCAGCGTAGCCTTTGATGAGCTCGGCATTGCGGATTCGTCCCCGGTCGAGCTGCTCGCCAAGGCGGGTGACGGCGCTTTCGGCCACGGGCAGGTTCTTTTCGATCTGGCGGGCACTGCCGCCGCATGCCGCGAGCAAGACCAATAGCGGCAGTAGCGAAGCTCGAGCCAGGCGTCCTGTCATGTCCGTGTTCCCGTTCTTGGTCGGTCGACCGCGTGGATGTCGATGGTTGCCCCCGGCACAGCCCGTTCGATGACCTGGGCAGCGCGGAGGGCTTCGCAGTTGCCGCACATGAACACGTCGAACGCGGCGTAGCGGCGTTCCGGCCACGTGTGCACGGTGATATGGGATTCGGCCAGAAGCGCGACACCGGTGACGCCGCGACCTTGGCCGAAGCGGTGCAGGTGGCAGGACAGAACGGTTGCCCCGCCCGCCTCGGCGGAATCCCGAAGCAACCCCTCCAGGGCATTGGCGTCGAGGTCCGCATGGGCTCCGAAGCACTCGATCAGCAGGTGCTGCCCGGCGAACGGTGCGGCGGATCGGTTCGGGGCGTCTGTTGACATAATATGGCACTCTAAGTGCAGCGGAGCGGCGTTGCAAGCTTCACTATTTTGCCTGCCTTCGCTTGGAATTGCTTCCGCTCCGCCGAACGGAGATTCCGCGCAAGCGAGATCTCGGAACCGCCTCGCCGTCTCGTCTCGTTCCTCCGTGCTCATCTCGACGGCACGTTGGTTGCCAAGAGGGCGCTGGTTCGATTAAATCCCCACCCCATGCAAGATCGTTTGTTGAAATTCTGGCGGGACTGGCGCGGCTTGATGCTGTTCTTCGCGGTCATGATCGTGTTTCGATCGGCCGTCGCGGACTGGAACCAGGTGCCGAGCGGCAGCATGAAGCCGGGCATCCTGGATGGCGACCGGATCGTCGTCGACAAGCTTGCCTGGGATCTTCGGGTGCCCTTTACGGACGTTCGCCTGATCCGCTGGTCCGACCCGGCCCGGGGCGACATCGTCACCTTCGACAATCCGCTGGACGGCCGGCTTTTCATCAAGCGCGTGATCGCCATTCCGGGCGACCGGGTGGAGTGGCGTCGGGATCGGCTTCATGTCAACGGCGTGCGCGCGACCTATACACCGTTGGCCGAGCCGGAAGCACGCCTGCTGACGGTTGAGAATCCGCGCCGCTCGAACTTCTACCGGGAGCGGCTGATGGGCGGCAACCGGGTGGTGATGCTCGATGGCAGGCCGGGCGGCGGCGACTGGATGGACGGGGTGTTGAGCCGGTCCGGCCGCACAAAGAGCGAATGCGCACGTTGCGAGACCAGGGCCGCGTCTGCTGGACCGGCCCTTGCGAAGGCGATCTGCATGTGCTGCAACACCAGCGCTTGTTCAAGCTTTCCGCCGTTCACGGTTCCCGAGGGCAAGTACTGGATGATGGGCGACAACCGGGACAACTCCAGCGATTCGCGGTTCATCGGCTTCGTGGACCGGCGCCACATCTATGGTCGCGCCCACGCAGTGGCGTTTTCCGTCGACGACGACTACTGGCCCCGCTTCAGACGGTTCTTCACGAACCTCGAAAGCTGACCCGTGACCGGTTGCCGACTCGCCGAAGATCGCCAAGACGCGAAAGACAAGGCAGTACGCTAGCCCGCATTTCTCACCAGGGGCCGTGATGATCGCGGAGGATTTTGGCCCCGTGTACACACGGGCACAAAAGACCCGCGAGGGCGCGGCCAGCGCAGTCCGCCATCGGCACGATCATCGACATCGCGGTCAAACTAGTGAAACCCAAGAGCTTTTTGACGCCGACAAGCGGCC
>JAKZRQ010000003.1:0-9821 GCA_047518105.1 Pseudomonadales bacterium
TTCGACATCAATCCGAATCCGGACGGCAGCATGCACCTGCAGACCGGGATCAGCGAACGGAGCGGCTACGAGGCGTCCATCGAAGCGGCCATCGATGCCGCGCCGCTGTTCGATGTCGATGAGAACGAGGCGCGGGCCGACGTCCGACGGATGGCCGAGACGATTGCTGCCCGGTGGCGGCCGTTGTGCAGGACTATGGGAATGGGCCGCGGCGAATGCGATCGGTACGCGCCGGCCTACCGCAATGCCCAGTTGGTCGCGAGGCAATAGACAAGCTCGGAGCTCGGGAACGCGCAGTTACAGGTCCGAGCGGTTCTGCCTGGTTAGCGGGATGGCCACCGTCTGGCCGAAACAGGCGTTCCAGAGAAGTCTATCCGTCGCTCCAAGATGTCGAGGAAGGAAGTGGCGTAGTCCTCGTCGACGTGGTTGTTGTTCCACAGGCCGGAGCGGCGCACGCGTTCCCGGTCGCTGGAATGCCCGAGCCAGTTGTTGGACGGCGGGTACGGCGCCGGTTCCCGATAGGCGCTTAGAAGGGCGATCGCGTTGCGCTCGATCATCCCGCGCTCGCTTGCCGGGCCCGGCTCGTCTCCGACATCGAGCCACAGGAACGGCATGTTGCCGATGTGGCGGCTAACCCGTGCCTCGAGGTCGGCCTCCGCCGATTTGACGTCGGCCCGGTCGACACCGATCCTCCTCGCCGCCGCGCCGGGGTCCCCACCCACCCCCCACGATGGAGGCAGGCCGATGTCCTGCCGGCGTGCCAAGGCGATCCCGACGAGCAAGCGGAAGATTGAACCTCGATGGTTGCCCCCGCCACGCGCCGGCCCGCGATGCTGCGACAACCGTCCCCAAAGCGTGCTCCGGCTTCCTGCCTTGATGCCATGGGTTCCTACCCGCACGACTCGCAATCCATCACCAGATCCCGAGCGCGTCTCGCCGTCCTCGCAGAAGAAATAGATCCCGCGTCGGGGCCAATCCATGCGACCGGCGCACTCAACCAGGCGACGCGCCCCGCCAAGACGCCCCTGGAGACCGTCGAGTAGATCGTAGAAGCGGCGCGTGTCGGCGAGCCGATCAGTCATGCAGACAGTCGTCGAGCCACGCCTGTTGCTCGCCTTGGCGTAGCCCCGACATGGGGACGGAGATGGCGACATCCCACTCGCGCAATCCCGGCTCAAGAAGCTCCCGGTACCGTAAGCCCGCGAAGAACACGACCGTATCAATGTCGACGAGAAACGGGGCCATCGACTCTAGGACCTCGTGCGCCCAGGCACGCCGTTCGGCGACCGGCATCGCGTTCAAGGTTTTCTGGTAGGGCCGGATCACTTCGTCCGGGTGCAGCAGGCCGTATTCGGCAGACAGTATTGCCCAAGGACATTCCGTGCTTTCCACACAAGCCCGCGCCTTACGGAACCAGGCGGAGGCGTAAAGATCCTTCGCCGGTGAGGGGGTTGGCAGCTTGGTCTTCACGCAAGACACCAGAAACAGCCGCCGTCCGACCCCGGCCCCGCGTTTCGTGGCGACTCGGGAAGAGCGCACCGGGGCCGGGAGGCGTTCAATCGCGCCGCCGACAGCGTCACCGGCGAGTCTCTCCAAGATCTCGTAGCGAAACACGGTCGCCGTGCTCTGCTGCGGCCCGAGGCGTTCCACAAGATTCAACCGCGCTTCGCGTAGAAACCGCTTCGACCCGAGCGCGCTACAAACAGCGGGGACACGGTTTCGGAGACCCATTTCGCTGGCCACGTCGCCAGCCCGGAGAGTAGCCGCCTTCTTACCGGCTTTCCGTGCCGGCTCGATGTAGCGCACACGGGCGTGTCGCCTGATCCGGTCGGCCACCGTAACGACTTCAGCCACGTCAAGGCCTCCGTTGCCCGTCAGGCTTGGTCAGCTGCGGCAAGGTTGGTAACTCCGACGGGCCGGCCGATAGTGTATCGTCTGGTGCCGGTCGGCAACAACGTCCAATACGTGGCTGCGGATCAAGCAGCCGCGACGCAGCCGGAACACGCCACGTTGTGGTTCTGGACCAGATCCATGGTCTGCCCGACGCATACGCCCGTAGCAATCCACGGTGCGGCCCTCGCGCTGTCGCGCATGGAACATGGGCGGTGCTCCATGAAGGGGATATTCCCCACGGCTGGCGGCTGTTCCCATTCCCCCGAAGGGTGGATGCCCCCTTCTCCCCCCTCCTCAATCCAACCCTCGGACTGTCCAACGAACCAGGACTACCTCACTCGACAAATGCAGTCCGCGCACCGAAGAAGTAGGGACTTCCCAGGTCGATACACTCGGCTCATTGCCGTCGTTTCGTAACAACGCGTTGCCATGAGCTTTCAGATCACAATCGATGCGCAGAACCCGTACGGGCTGGCGCACTTCTGGGCGGCCGCTCTGCCGGACTACCAGGTCCGACCATACGATGATGCAAAGATTGCGCGGCTGGCATCGATTGGGCTCACGCCGGAGACCGACACGAGCGTGCCAATCGATGCTGACGGCTGGCCGACCTGGCGGTTTCAGAAAAGCAATGGCAAGACGTCGAGCCCAAGCCCAATCCACTTCGACCTCGCGTTTGGCGAACGTAACAAGGAAGCAGAGCGATTGGCGCTGCTTGGGGCCACGGTCCGTGATGTGCGAGCCGACCATATCGTCATGTTGGACCCCGAGGGAAACCGGTTCCGTCTGTTCGATCCATAGCCGACGGCAGGCTCTGCAGCGCTCCACACGGCCTCGGCTCGGAAGACGTCCGCTGCCTGAGCTTCCGCGTCGTTAACTCGTCCATGCGAATCTCCTGTTCCCGAACCGCGAATGGGAACATAGGCCGGTGGCCTGCGGGACTACGGCTCAGAGTGACCGCTTACTTCGGTCGGCCTCGCGCCGTTCGTGAATGCGCGAATTGGCGAAAACGCGGCAGACTGTCGGTTGGAGTCGGATCGAGTTCACCACGAAGAATTCCATCGGCCAGCTTGACGTGTACAAATTGCTGCACCTTATGGATCGGCTGTGGAACGTGGCATCTAGCCCACATTTCTCACCAGGGGCCGTGATGATCGCGGAGGATTTTGGCCCCGTGTACACACGGGCACGTGCGCGTGCTCGCGACCGAAAGCATAGCGGGGCCTACGGTTGAGGGAGCATGTGCGCGCACGGCCCGTGTGTACACGGGGCCAAAAGACCCGCGAGGGCCTCCGCGCGAAGCGCGGGCGGGCGCGGCCAGCGCAGTCTGCAACCGGCATGATCGTCGACATCGCGGTCAACTTCTTGAAACCATGAGCTCTTTTGACGCCGAGAAGCGGCCTGGTGAGAAATGCGGGCTAGTGCACCCTTTGTCGACCTGGTCCCGATGTTGATGTGCGACGACGTCCAAGCGTCGGTGCGCTTCTACACCGGCGTGCTGGGGTTCGAAGTCACCGGCCGTATGGACGATGTCGGCCGCAGCGGCTTCGCCTCGATCAAGAACGGCGCCGCCGCGATCATGCTGGCGAGTCCCGACTACATTCCCGAAGCGCCCAAGGTCGATCGCCGGTACCCGCAGTCCAACTACTACTTCCACGTCGCCGACGCCGAGGCCTTGCGCCAATCGGTTGTGGAGGCGGGTTGGGACGCGACCGAGTGCGTGCACCGGTTCTACGACATCCGGGAATTCGAGGTCGTCGATCCCGACGGCGCGCGCCCTGACGGGCGCGATCGAGAATGCTTGCGCATTCTCCCGGCTTCGTTCGAAATGCAACCCAAGTGTCAACATCCGGCGTGCTCAAGGAATCTAGTAGTCAACCCAGTGTGCCACAGCCTGGAAGACCGAAAGGTCGATGAGGAACCCGCATCATGATCCTACCAATCACCGCTCTATACGCCGTGCTGCTGGCGGCAATCGGCCTCTACCTCATGGTCAATGTCGCGATGATCCGCGGCAAGACCGGCATTTCGATCCTCCACGGCGACAACATGGAACTCGCCCAAGCCGTGCGCCGGCACGGCAATTTCATCGAGAGCGTGCCGCTTGTGCTCATCCTCATGGCTGTCGTCGAGGCGAATGGCGGCAACGGCATCCTGCTGCACGTGTCGGGCACCGTACTGGTGCTCGCGCGCATTGCGCAGCCCATCGGCCTACGCCACGACCGCCTGATCCATCCGCTCCGGGTCCTCGGCACGGCGGGAACGGTCCTGCCAACACTTGTCCTGGGCGGCGTGGCGCTGTGGCAAGCCGTCGGGGCGCTATAGCGTTCTTGAGCACGGCCGAACTGAACAAACGAACCAAGTCTTGGGATCCCGGGAGAATGCTGCACGCATTCTCGATCCCCCCCGGCGACCACCGACCGACGTTGTAGCTCTTCACGTATTTCCTCGGGCACGGGCCCGCTCGAGTTCGCATCACGTTACCGCGACCAAGGAACGCGAGGCAAAGTTGTAGACTTGGCGTCATCGACGCAACCCGGAAACGACCGAGGACACCCGTGACTTTCAATCTCGCCGCCGTCAACGAAGCCATCGCGGACGCGGTCGCCGACCGCGAAGCCATCGTTTTCCGCGATCGGCGCATCACCTATCGCCAACTCACGCAACGCACCCGCCGGTTTGCAAACTTCCTCGCGAACCACGGACTCGGCGCCCGCACCGAACGCGCCGATCTCGAGGACTGGCAGTCCGGACAGGATCACCTTGGCATCTACCTCTACAACGGCAACGAGTATCTCGAAGCCATGATCGGCGCCTTCAAGGCCCGGGTCGTGCCATTCAACGTGAACTACCGCTATGTCGACGAGGAGCTCGTCTACCTGCTGAACGACGCCGCCACCCGCGCGCTCGTTTTCCACGGTTCGCTCGCCGACCACGTCGCCGCCATTCGCGACCAAGTGCCTACGCTCGAACTGCTGGTGCAGGTGGATGACGAGCCGCGACCCTTGCTCGACGGTGCCGTCGAGTTCGAATCGGCGCTCGCCAGCGCAAGCCGGGAGAAGCCCGATCTCGATTGGAATCCCGACGATCTCTACATCCTCTATACCGGCGGCACCACCGGAATGCCCAAGGGGGTGCTGTGGAAGCAGTCCGACATCCTGGTCGCGAGCCTGGGCGCCCGGCGCACCAACGGCGAGGTGATCGACAGCCTCGACGGGTACGTTTCCCGCGCTCTCGCCAGCCACCGCAAGACGCTGCCCGCGCCCCCATTCATGCACGGCGCCGGCCATTGGGGGGCTTTCCAGTCGTTCCATACCGGCAGCACGGTGATCATTCAGGACGAGGTTAGACGCTTCGATGCGGCGGGCGTCGTCGAATCCATCGAACGCGAGGGCGTCAACAACCTGCTACTCGTCGGCGATGCCTTCGGACGGCCTTTGGTGGACGCACTTCGCGCCTCCGGCGCCACGTGCCCGGATCTGCGCAACGTCATCACCGGCGGCGCCATTTTCACGGCGAAGCTGAAGTCCGAACTGATCGCGGCACTGCCGCAGATCAACATCATCGACACCGCCGGGTCGTCCGAGACCGGCGGCCAGGCGACCCACACCAGCAATGCCAAGCTCGGCGCCGCCACCGGCAAGTTCAGACTCTCGCCGCACAATGCGGTGTTGGACGACGACATGACCCGAACGCTCCCGCCCGGTCACGACGGCGTCGGTTGGTGGGCGCGGGCCGGCAACATTCCCCTGGGCTATCTCGGCGACGAGGACAAGACCCGCCGGACCTTCCCGGTGATCGACGGCGTGCGCTATTCGGTTCCCGGCGACAAGGTCCGTCTGCTCGACGACAACACCTTGGAACTGCACGGTCGCGAGTCCGCCACCATCAACTCCGGGGGCGAGAAGATCTTCGCCGAAGAGGTCGAGCAGGCGATCAAGCACCACCCGGACGTTTACGACGCCGTGGTCGCCGGGCGTCCGTCCGAACGGTGGGGCAACGAGGTTGTCGCCATCGTACAGACCAAGGACGACAAGACGGTGGGCGAGGAGAGCCTGCTTGCCGAGTGTGCCAAACACATCGCGAGGTACAAGCTGCCGAAGGCGTTCGTCTTCCTGGACGAGATCCTGCGCAGTCCCAACGGCAAGGCCGACTACCGCTGGGCCAACGAGCAGGTGGTGTCGACCGGGCGCGAGTGACCCCAAGTGGCGGTGGCGAATATCCGGGGCGAGCGACACGGGAGGGCGACGAATGCACCGGCGATCCGCGATGCCGATGCTCACACACGGCCTCATACGCCCTGGCCTGGTCTTGGCGGCATTGGCCCTGTTGCCGCAGGCAGCACTGGCATCGGTTGCAGAGTCGGACGAGACCCCCGCGCCAAACCCCGAGGCCGTCGAAGAACGTGATGTCGAAGCAGTCCTCAGCGACCCACTGGGCGACGACGAATACCGCGTCCAACGCAATCGCATCTGGCGTCGGCAAATCGAATCGGTCGAGATCATCGACGAGAGTCTGGTGGTGTTTCATGGCCGGGTACGCGGCAAGATCCGGGTGAACAAACTCTCCCAGTCCTGCGTGGGCTTGCGCCGGCACATGATCGTCACGACCGGCAGCCGCGGCGGGTCCATCTGCCAGATGGGCACTCTGAGCGCCAAGCATCGCGGCAACAGCCCGTTCGAAGAACCCGTGCGCTGCTGGCTGGGGAAGTTCGATGCGATCAGCGAAACGCAGCTTGAAGCGTTGAAACGAGCAATCGAAGAACGAGAGAAGACGGGCGACGCGGGACAGCGCTAGCCCGTCGGCGAACGCCTTCCGGCCTTTGTACCCTGCGCGTCCGCTGTACCCTGCGCGTCCGCGCCCCGGCCCCGGGGTGGAACTTTCAAGGAACAAGCGCCGGATTGTCGCTCGGTCGCGTCAGCGACGCTTCCCGCCGGGAGACTTCGTCCCGCGAAGTCTCGGGACGAAGCGGACGCGTCTACAAGCGGCTTCTGAAGGACGCAAGGCGGACAGCCAAGGACGCCGCGACCGTGACACCGTGCTGTTAGAACCGACCAGATGCGACCAGAACGAAGTGGTGCGTCCCGCCCATGGCACCGACCTGCTGCGCGACGCCCCACTCCACCACGAGGCCGCGCGCGCGGTTGCCGAACGCATGGCGAACGCCGGCGCGCGCCCCGTCCAGCCCGCCGGCGTCGAGTTCCAGGAACGGCGTCGCGAGCCAGCCCTGTCCCGCCGGGCCGCGCGACGCCAGGCCGTAGCCGAGCCGGACCGCCGCCGTCCAACGGCGTCCCGCCGCCGGCAGCCCGCCGCCGGCCCGCGCGGCCCACGGCGAGATCTCCCCCAGGGCGTCGAGCCGGAGGTCGCGCGCATCCCGCCGCCACGCCAGCGCCGCCTGCAGGCCGGTCCCGTCCGCCTTCGGCAGGACCGAGAGCGTCAGGTTCGCGCTCCGGTCCGCGACATCGGCGGCCGAGTGCACCGCCAGCGCGCGCACCCCGGCGTCGATGCCGAAACGCCGCAGGTGGTTCCGGTAGCGCACCCCCGCCGCCACCTCGAGGCCCGCGCCCGTCGCGCCGTCGCCCCAGTCGCCGCGCGCCAAGGCGCGCACGAACGTCGTCAGCGAACACGCGCAGTCCGCCGGCGCCACGCCGGCGGCCTCCACGCCCAGCCTGGCCTGGCCCACCGATACCGACCGCCCGCCGACGGGACCCGTCGAACCGCCGGTCTCCAGATGCAGCACGCCGAGTTCCTCCACCACCGACACCGCGATCCGTTCGCCCTGCGCGAACGGGTGGCGGCCGCCCAACGCCGCCAGCCGCAGCGACAGGTCGGCTTCGGATAACGCGCCCGACCCGCACCGCTTCACCGTGGCGTCGCCCCTGCCGAAACCCGCCGCCGCCCAGATCCAGCCCGCGCCCAGCCGCCGCCCGGCGTACGGATGCACGCTCGTCGCCTCCGCCTCGACCACGCCCTCGCCGATCCCGCCCCCGCCGCAGGCGTCCACCGACCGCTCGAAGCGGTAGTCCGCCTCCGCCGTGCTGCGCAGCGCGGAAACGCCCGCCAGCCAGTCGCCGAACCGGGCGTCGGCGCCCAGATGGACTCCCGTCAGCGTGCCGTCGTGCGAAGAGCCGTCCAGGCCGGACTCGAAACGCCGCGCGTCGCCGCGGCCCCAGACCGACCACCCCGGTCCTGCGGAACCCGTTCCGCCGGCGGCGGCGTCGAACGAGAACGAGAACGGCGCGATGCCGCCTCCGTCGTACCCGACCGGCGCGCCGTACGGCGGCCACGGGGTTCCACCGCGACCCGCCGGCAGCCCCGGAAGTCCGCGCTCCGGGCCCGCAACGGGGCCGGCCGGCCGGCCCCGCCACCGGTTCCAGTCGACCGCGCGCCCCGCGGCAGGCCCGCGACCCGCCGAAGCCGTCCAGGCGCCGCGCTCCCCGGCGTCCCGCCCGAAGCTCCGTTCCATGAAGCGGTCGCCCACCGACTCCGCAACGCCCGCCAGAATGCCCCGGCCGATCGATGCCAGAACCGAGTCGACGACCGCCAGTTCGGCCGGATCCGCGACCACCCGCACCGACAGCGTGCCGCTCGCCCATCCCGCCGCGTTGGCCGCCGTCACCGTCACCGCGGCCTCGCCCTCCGACGCCGGCCTCACCGTCAGCTGGCTGCCCGCCAGCACAACCGGCGCCACCTCCGGCGCCGACGACACCGCCGAGAAGCTCAACCCCTCGCCCACGAAATGATCCCCCAGATCGACTTCGAACGCCGCCCCGCCCACGCACAGCATCGCCGTCGGAAGCGGACCGGCCGCCGTCGGCGGCGCCCGGTCGTCGTCGCGGATCGTCCCCGTCGCCGAAGCCTCCGCCAGCACCGCCCGCTCCGGCGACGACAACGCCAGCACGAACGTCTCCTCGTCCGCCTCGTCCATCGTGTCGTCGATGATCGCAACCCGGATCGTCTTCCCGGTCTCCCCGGGCGCGAACGCCACCGTCCCCGACGCCGCTTCGTAGTCGCTCCCCGCCGTCGCCGTCCCGTCCGCCGTCGCGTACGACGCCGACACCGGCAACGCGCTCGGCGCGTCCAGCGTCACCGCGAACGACAGCGCCCCGACGTCCTCGCCACCCGCCGCGTCCGCCACCGACAGCGCCGGCGGCTCGTCGTCGTCCAGAATCGTCCCGATCGCCGAACCGGTCTCCACCGTCGCCCCCGATGGCCCCGACAGCGTCACCGCGAACGTCTCCTCGTCCGCCTCGTCCAGAGCGTCGTCCAGCACCGGCACCCGGACCGTCTTCGACAACTCGCCCGGCGCGAAGCTCAGCGTTCCCGCCACCGACTCGTAGTCGCTCGTCGCCAGCGCCGTGCCGTCCGACGACGCGTAGTCCACCGTCGCCCCGGTCGGGCTCGGGGCACTCAACGTCACCGCGAACGACAGTCCGCCCGCGTCCTCCGCCCCGACCGCGCCCGCGACGGACAGCGCCGGCGGCTCGTCGTCGTCCCGGATCGTGCCCAGCGCCGAGGCGCGGGCCAGCGTCGCGTTCGCCGGCGCCGACAGGGTCAGCGCGAACGTCTCGTCCGGTTCGTCCAGCGGATCGTCGACAACCGTCACCCGGACCGTCTTCGACAACTCGCCGCGGCGAACGTCAGGGTTCCCGATGCCGCCTCGTAGTCGTCGACCGCGACTGCCGTTCCGTCCGAGGTCGCGTAGTCGACTGTGACCTCGCCGCTCGCCGACGCGCTCAGACTCACGACGAAGTCGAGTGTCGCGTCCGTTTGGTCGACCGGGTCGACCGTTTCGTCGGCCGTTTCGTCCGCAACCGACAGCTTGGGCAAGTCCTGGGCGAAAGCGGGCTCGACAGCAGAACACAACAGCGCGAAGACCGCGGATGATACCCACCGACGATGCCGCACGGCTCGCCGAGCCGTTCCGC
>JAKZRQ010000004.1:0-24478 GCA_047518105.1 Pseudomonadales bacterium
TTGCCCAACCCTTCGAGTGGAAGTTCACTCGTAAGGACCTCGACTCGTTGCTGCAGCGCATTGATCGCGCCCATACCAGGGAACAGCCCTTACTCGCAGCCGCGTAGAATACGTGTCCGAACTTATGACCCACGGGCACTAAGGTTCTCGCGCCGGCGCAGCGATGGGCGTGCCGACACGCACTGCCGTTCCCGGGGCGAGACCTTGGACGAGTTCGACTGCCCCGCGTGGGAACAGCGCGATGACGGTCGAGCCGAGCAGGAAAGCGCCGATTTCGCCGCCGCGCTCGAAGGCGACGCCTTCCGGCCTGCGCGAGGCAAGCCGTCTATAGGGCGAAACGGGACCTGGCCAGGCAACGCGAATGCTGGCCACGATCATCGCGCCGACCAGCACCAGGACGAACTCGCCGAACGGCGCGGCAAGGCGAAGAACCAGGCGCTCGTTGCGTGCGAACAGGCCGTCCACATGGCGCTCCGTCACGCCATTGACCGAGAACAGCCGACCGGGGATCTCCAGGCTGCCGGTCAACCGCGCGGCGCATGGGGCATGGACGCGGTGATAATTGTGGGGTGCCAGGTAGATCGTCACGAACGAGCCGTCCGCCAAGCCGGCGGCCAGATCGTCGTCGCCGATCAGGTCGTCGAGGGCGTACTCCCGGCCCTTCGCCTGCATCAACCGATCCCCACGCAGGTTTCCCGCTTGGCTGACCGTGCCGTCGGCGGGACTGACGATCAGGCGGGGATCGTCGGGCAGCGGGCGGGCGCCGGGTTGCAAGGGCCGCGTGAAGAAGTCGTTGAAGCTCGTGAAGTCGTCCGCGTCGTCCCCTTGGAATTCGCTCATGTCGATGCGGTAGGCGGCCTTGAAGCCATTGATCAACAGCCGCTTGACGGGCTTCGACCCGGACGCGGCAAACGCGCCGAGGCAGCGCGACAGACCGTGCTGGGGCAGGATCGCCTGCAGGGTCGAAAAAAAATTCATGGATGGTCCGCTACGTTGCCACCGGCGTGTCGGTTCGATTGCCCCACTCGGACCACGAGCCGTGGTACGCGCGGATACGTGGGAATCCGAGCAAGCGTGCCACCATGTAGGTCAACCCGGAGCGATGATGGGTCTGGCAGTGGGTGATGACGTCGCGTTCCGGGACGACGCCGTGCGCGGCGAGCAAGCCGCGCAAGTCCTCGAGGAGACGCAGGTCGCGGTCGCGGTCCATAAGATCCAGCCAGTCGAGATTGATGGCGCCGGGAATGTGCCCGGCACGGGCGGCGGCGCGCCGGCGGCCTGCGAATTCCGCTGCGGACCGGCAATCCCAGATCACGAGATCCGGGTCTTCGAGGCGAGCGAGGATGTCATCGGCCTCGGCGACGGGCCCGTGGTGGATCGCGATGTCCACCGTGGACGCCGCCACCGGCGTAGCGGTCCGGACCAATGGCAAGCCGGCGGCCTGCCAAGCCCTCAAGCCGCCGTCCAGGTAGCGCCAGTTGGTGTTGCCAATGATGTCCAGCGTCCACGCCAGGCGACCTGCCCAGCCCCCGCCTTCGTCGTCCAAGGTGACGACTTCCCGATCGTGGGTGTAGCCGATGCGCCGAAACACGGCGGTCAGCGCTTCTCGACTCGGCAGCCGGCCGCTCGCAGGCGGGATGCCCGAGATCAGGTCGGATGGCTCGACGTGGACGGCGCCGGGTAGATGACCCGCGTGATAGGCCTCCGCCGTCGTGACTTGAACGACGAGAGGTTGTTCCGTGTCCACCGGGGAGCTGGCATTGTCCAGGCGGGTGGCAAGTTCGGTGGCGGTGATGACGCTTGGCATGGAACGTGGCGCGCTTGAATGACCAAAGAGATCATATCCTGCGGTTGGCGGCGATGGCACGCCTCGCTATTCTTGGGTTTTCCTGATTGTCGTTGGCGGACATATGGACCAACCCGGCACGGCCGTGCTCGTGTGGATCGACATGGAGATGACCGGGCTTGACCCCGAGGCCGACGTCATCCTGGAGATCGCCTCGCTGGTCACCGACAACAACCTCGATGTCATTGCACAAGGACCGGCGCTCGCCATCCATCAGAACGAGTCGGCATTGGCGAGCATGGACGAATGGAACACCGAGCACCACACCGCATCGGGATTGGTGCAGCGCGTGCGGCGCTCGGAGGTCAGCGTCACCGAAGCGGAGGCGGTGACGCTGCAGTTCGTTCAGCGCTACGCCGAACAGCATGCCGCGCCGTTGTGCGGCAACTCCGTGTGGCAGGATCGCCGCTTCCTCAAGCGCTACATGCCCTTGCTGGAAGACTGGCTGCACTACCGCATTGTCGACGTGTCCACGGTCAAGGAACTCGCCCGACGCTGGAAACCCGAACTGGTTGACGGATTCACCAAGAAGAACACGCATCGGGCACTCGACGACATCCGAGAGTCCGTCGCCGAACTCAAGCACTACCGGGAACGTTTCTTCGCCATTTGACGTTCGAGCGCCCAGTCGATGTGTTCGCGCACCATTGCGCCGGCATCGCCCCGGTGTTCGACGTCGCGTCGGCGGGTCTCGAGAGCCGCCACGATGCGGCCTTCGGGGGGCGCATTGCCAGCGGCTACGGCCAGGTTGCGCACCCATTGGAGATAGTTCGCACGCCGGATCGCCATGCCCTCGGTGCGGGCGAGGAAAGTCGCCTCGTCCCAGCCGAGCAGTTCGGCAATGGCGGCTCGGTCGAGGCCGTGGCGCGGCGCGAATTCGGCTTCGGCGGAGCGTTGGGCGTAGCGGTTCCACGGGCACACGATCTGGCAGTCGTCGCAGCCGAAGATCCGGTTGCCCACCGCCTCGCGCAATTCGACCGGAATCGATCCCTTGTACTCGATGGTCAAGTAGGAGATGCAACGCCGGGCGTCGAGCTTGCCCGGCGCGATGATCGCCCGGGTCGGGCAGACGCTTATGCAGGCACGGCAGGTGCCGCAACCTGGATATGTTCTAGGCGGCGTTACGGGCAACGGCAGATCGGTATAGATTTCGCCCAGGAAGAACCACGACCCCGCCTCTTCGTTCAGCAGTAGCGTGTTCTTGCCGATCCAGCCCAAGCGCGATTTCTCGCCGAGCGGCTTCTCGAGCACCGGTGCCGAGTCCGTGAACGCCCGAAAGCGTCCACCGACCCGTTCCTCGATGCGCCGGGCGAGCTTCGCCAGTCGCCGCCGTACCGTCTTGTGGTAGTCGCGCCCTTGGGCATAGCGTGCGACGGCGGCGGAACCGTCGTTGGCCGGGAGGTCGACGGCGGAAGGCGGCGGCGTGCCGAGATAGTCCATGCGTGCCGAGATCACGCGGATGGTCCCGGGGTGCAGTCGAGCCGGGTCGAGGCGCTTGTCTACGTTTCGGGCCAAGTAGTCCATATCGCCGTGCAGATGTTCGTTGAGCCAACTGCGGGTCGCCGGTGCGTAGTCGGAGAGGTCGGTGTCGGTAACGCCGATTTGCTGAAACCCGAGCTCCAGGGCCCACGTTTCGATCTGCCGGACCAGGCCGGCATAGTCCCGGACTTCGTTTTCCACGGACGTTTCCGTTGTCACTTTGCGGACCGCTGGCGTTTCTTGAGACCCGGCATCTTTATACTTGAGCCGAGTTACGATTACTCGGAAGAATGCCCAAGCACTCGCGACCGCGCCGCCGGGCGCGCCAGGATGCCCAAGCACTTCCCATCGCGCCGCCGGGCGCGCGCGAACGGCAACGGCCCGGTGGGACCGTGGCACAATAGGCCGGGTAACCGAAATAGGCACAACCCCCTGATACGGAACGTCGCGCGAGTCTATACGGGGACCGAGACCCGGGCCTTCGACCGGCGCGCCATCGACGAATTCGCCATTGCGGGCATCCAGTTGATGCACCGGGCGGGCCGGTCGGCGTTGGCGGCGTTGCGTGGCCGATGGCCAGCGGCCCGCTCCATCACCATCGTGTGCGGTGCGGGCAACAATGCCGGCGACGGCTACGTGGTCGCAGGCTGCGCCAAGGACGCTGGCTTCGATATCCAAATCGTGCAGGTGGCGGATCCCGCCAAGCTCGCGGGCGATGCGGCCCAAGCGTGTCGTTTCGCACAAGCGCGTCTCGGGGGCGCCATCGAGCGGATAAGCGGCGACTGGCAGGTCACCGGTGAAGTGGTCGTGGACGCGCTCCTCGGGACCGGCGCCCGGGGCGAAGTGCGCGAGCCCTACCAGGTGGCCATCGACAAGATCAACGCCGCCGGAAAACCGATTCTAGCGGTGGATGTGCCGAGCGGCGTCGATGCGGACAGCGGTGGTTTGCTGACTTCCCGCCCGGTGCATGCCGATGCCACCGTGACCTTCGTGGCGGCCAAGCTTGGCCTGGTCACGGGTCATGCGGTGGACTACGTCGGCGAGCTCGTGTTCGACGATCTCGGCGTGCCGGATGCCGTATACGACCGTCCGGGTGTCGCCGTCTTGGACGGCAGCGGGTTGGGGGCCCTCGACAGGCGCCCGGGTTCGCACAAGGGCGATTTTGGCCGGCTGGTGGTCGTCGGCGGCGATGTGGACATGGGGGGCGCCGTGCTATTGGCTGGGGAGGCGGCGCTGCGAACGGGTGCAGGTCTGGTCAACGTTGCCACGCGGGGCGAAAATCGGCCTGCAATCCTTTCCCGGCGGCCGGAACTCATGGTCCGCGCGGCGGATCCGCCGGCTGAAGTCGCGCATTGGTTCCAAGGCGCCTCCGCGATCGCCGTTGGACCGGGGCTCGGTCGCGGAGAGTGGGGCAGGCGGTTGCTGGCGATGGCGGTGGCGGCGGAAAAACCGCTGGTCGTGGATGCCGACGGTCTCAATATCGTTGCCGAGACGGGTTTGGCCTTGCCGTCGGGCACGGTGATCACCCCTCACCCCGGCGAAGCCGCCAGGCTGTTGCGACAGGATACCGGGTGGGTCCAGGCGCACCGCCCCGAAGCGGCGGCCCTGTTGTCAACTGCGCCATCGCCCGATCTGGTCGCCGTTCTGAAGGGGGCGGGCACGTTGATCGCCCACGCGGGAACGGTCGACTCGGTTTGTCTCGATGGCAACCCGGGCATGGCGACCGCCGGTAGCGGCGACGTGCTCACCGGCATCATCGGCGCCCTGCTGGCACGCGGCCTGACGGGTCCGGCGGCGGCGGAGCTCGGCGTGTGGTTGCATGCCAGGGCGGGCGACGAAGCCCAAGCCGCTTGTTCCGCGACGCTCTTGGCCAGCGATATCGTCAATGCGTTGCGCCTCGACGAATGATGCCGGCCATGGACGTCTTCCTCCCCGACGAGGCGGCAACGGTGGCGTTCGGGGCGCGATTGGCTGGTCTCGGCTTGACATCGGAGCTGGTTTTTCTGCACGGCGATCTCGGTGCCGGAAAGACCACGCTGGCGCGCGGCTACCTGCGGGCGCTGGGTCACCGGGGCACAGTCAAGAGCCCCACATATACGCTGCTCGAAAGTTATGAGTTGGATGCCGTACGGGTCTATCATTTCGACTTCTATCGGATTGCCGATCCTCGGGAGTTGGGATACATCGGTATCGACGACCTGATGAGCGAGCCTGCGGTCAAGTTGGTGGAGTGGCCGGCAAATGCCGGCGACCGGTTGCCGAAGGCGGAATTGGAGGTTTGGCTTGGTGTCCAGGGAACGGGCAGGCGTGCGGAACTCGTCGACTTGCGTTAGTGACTCGCCATCCTTGGGATGGCGCCGGGTGCTGTTCGTTTCGGCTGCGTTGGTTGCTGTGGGCGCCGATGCGGCGGGGAACGAACTCGACGGCATTCGCATTCACGACGCGCCGGACTCGACCCGCGTTGTGCTTGGCACCGCGCGCGCGCCTTCCTACAAGCTGTTCACCATGAGCAACCCCGACCGGGTCGTGATCGATCTGTTCGACACGCAGGCTGCGGACGGCTTTTCGGTTCCGCCCCTGGACAGCGATGTGGTGCGGCGAATCCGTTCATCCCGGCGCGCAAGCAACAACTACCGCGTGGTGTTGGACCTCGAGCGGGCGGCGGTGCCCAAGGAGTTGGTGCTCGCTCCGATTGCCCCCCACCGGCACCGCTTGGTCATCGACCTGTACCCGGTCGAACCGGTGCGCGATACGCGCGCGCCAGCCGTTCGGGCACCGGAAGGTGAACGCGACGTGGTGGTTGCCGTCGACCCCGGCCATGGCGGCGAGGACCCAGGCGCCATCGGCGTCGGCCGCGTATTCGAGAAGAAGGTCGTGCTGGCCATCTCTCGGCAGATCAAGAGTCAAATCGATGCGATGGCGGGGATGCGCGCTGTCTTGATCCGCACGGGCGACTACTATGTGCCTCTGCGCAAACGGGTCGAAACCGCGGACCGCAAGCTGCAAGCGGACCTGTTCGTCTCCATCCATGCCGACGCCTTCCACAGTTCTCGCGTTCACGGCGCATCGGTCTACACGCTATCGGAGCGTGGCGCTTCGAGCGAGACGGCCCGGTGGCTTGCGGAAAACGAGAAACGCTCGGATCTCGTGGGCGGCTTCGGCCCGGTGTCCTTCGAAGACATGGAGGAATCGGTGGCGCAGATCGTGGTCGACGTGTCCATGGACTCCAAGAGGAACGACAGCATCGAGTTGGCCGAGACCGTGCTGCGGGCGCTCGGCCGCGAAGTGAAGCTGCATCGGAACCGGATCGGGGAGGCGGGCTGGGTGGTCTTGAAGTCGCCCGTGCTGCCATCGATCCTGGTGGAGACCGGGTTCCTCTCGAATCCCGACGAGGCGCGCCTCCTAGCCACGGCCAGCTATCAACGGCGCGTCGCCAAGGCCGTCGCCAACGGGGTTCGCGAGTACGTCCGCGACCACCCGCCGGCGGGCACGTTGCTGGCGGCATTGAAGGAAGAGGGCGGCGTGAGCTACGTCGTCAAGCGGGGCGATACGCTCTCGGTGATCGCTTCCCGCTACCGGATCAGCACGCGCCACCTCAAAGCACGCAACGGCATCGTCGGCGATAGCATACTGGTGGGCCAGGAACTGTCCGTACCCTATGGCAAGGTCAGTGGAAGTTGACTGAATCATCCGCGAAGGAAAGCTCGCCTGCTGGCGGCTCTCCGGTGGCGCGAATCCGTCCATTGAGCGAGTTCGTCGCGAATCAGATCGCGGCCGGCGAGGTGGTGGAGAGGCCCGCTTCCATCGTCAAGGAACTCTTGGAGAACAGCTTGGACGCGGGTTCGACCTCGATCCGCGTCGACGTCGAGCAGGGCGGGGTGAAGCGCATCCGCGTGCGCGACAACGGCAAGGGCATTCACGCGCACGACCTTCGCCTGGCCGTGGCCCGCCATGCGACCAGCAAGATCGGGGGCGCGGACGATCTCGCCGCGATCGGAACCCTTGGCTTTCGCGGAGAAGCCCTGGCCAGCGCCGCCTCGGTGGCCCGGCTCGCCATCACCTCCCGGCAACCGGGCAGCGACAGCGCCTGGTGCCTCGAAGTGGCTGGCGGCGACGAGCGCGCCTACCGCCCCGGAGCGCACCCCCCCGGGACAACCGTGGAGGTGACGGATCTCTTCTTCAACACGCCTGCGCGGCGCAAGTTCCTGAAGACCGAGCGTACGGAGATGGTGCACGTGCAGGAAGTCCTTCGACGCATCGCGTTGGCCAATCCGGCGGTCGCCTTTGAACTCGCGACCGGCGCGCGCCAACTCGACGTGCTGGCTGCGGGATCCTTGGAAGAGCGGGTCGAAGCCGTCATCGGCGACGGTTTCCTCGCCCAATCGGCAATGATCGACGAGGCGGGCGGCGGCATGCGCCTCACCGGCTGGATCGGCCTGCCGACCCACTCGGATAGCCGAGCCAGCCGCCAGTACTTCTACGTCAACGCGCGTTCCATTCGCGACCGGCTGGCCGCCCACGCCGTGCGCCAAGCCTACCGCGATGTGCTGTTCCACGGTCGCCATCCCGTGTTCGCACTGTTCTTCGAGCTCGCCCCGGCTCTGGTCGATGTCAACGTCCACCCGACCAAGTCCGAGGTGCGTTTCCGCAACAGTCGGGAGGTTCACGATTTTGTGTTCGGAAAGCTCGCCAAGGTGTTGCGCGACCTGAGGCCGGGATCGGGAAGCGTGCGACCCGCCTCCGAGGTAGGGAGGAACGAACCCGATCGCCCGGGCGGCGACCCCCAGGGCCCCCAGGGCCATCAGCGGGAGTTCTTCTTCCGTCGCGAGCCCGTCCGGGTCGGGGACGCGACGAGCTTGGCGAGGTTGTTCCACGGGCATGGCGAGTTGCGCGACGCGGCGGGCGAAAGCGCGCCGCACACGCAGACGCACCTGGCGGACAGCGCGGCTGCCCCACGGGCGGTGCCGCCGTTGGGCTATGCCGTCGCGCAGTTGCACGGTATCTACATCCTGGCCGAGAACGACGAGGGCCTGGTCATCGTGGACATGCACGCGGCCCACGAGCGCATCACCTACGAACGCTTGAAGTCGCAACTGCTCGACGGCAAGGTGCAGCGCCAGGGTCTTCTTGTGCCCGTTGCCCTGGACGTGGCTGCGGCCGAAGCGGACTTGGTCGAGGCGAGAAGCGATGAACTTGAGAATCTAGGACTGCTGGTGGAGCGCAGCGGCCCGGCCAGCGTCACCATCCGTGAAGTCCCGGCGCTCCTCATGGATGCGGACATCGAAGAGCTTGGCCGCGACCTGCTCGCCGATCTGGTCGAGTTCGGGACGTCGGAAGTGGTGCGCGAACGCCAGGAACGACTACTTGCCGGTGTCGCCTGTCACACTTCCGTACGCGCCAACAGGCGACTGTCTGTCCCGGAAATGAACGCCTTGTTGCGGGATATGGAAACGACCGAGAACGCCGGCCAGTGCAACCACGGGCGGCCGACGTTCGTGATTCAGCCACTGGCAGCCCTCGACCGACTGTTCCTGCGCGGACAGTAGTCGTTCTGCGTTGAACCGAGGCCCGGAGATAACGAGAACGGGCGCCGATAGCACCGGCACCGGCACCGAACCGGGATGTGGGCAACCCGACGCCCCGAAGCGGCCGGTTGTCGTGGCGCTCATGGGGCCCACGGCGGCGGGCAAGACCGAAGCAGCGCTGCGCATCGCCGATGGGGCGGATGTGGACTTGATCAGCGTCGACTCCGCGATGGTCTACCGGCGGATGGATATTGGCACGGCCAAGCCCGAGAGCCACGTTCTCGAGCGCTATCCGCACGCCCTGGTGGACATCTTGGAGCCTGTCGAAGCCTATTCCGCGGCGCGATTTGTCGCTGATGCGGACCAGCGGGTGCGCGCTGCACTGGAAGCCGGGCGCGTTCCGCTTCTCGTGGGAGGGACCATGCTCTACTTCCGCGCGTTCAAGTTCGGCCTGAACGCACTGCCCCAAAGCGACGCGGTGCTGCGGGGCGAGATCGCGGCACGCGGCGCCGCGCTGGGCTGGCCGGTACTGCACCGGGAATTGGCTGCCCGCGATCCGGTGGCCGCATCGCGCATCGATGTCCGCAACGGTCGGCGGATCCAACGCGCCCTGGAAGTGTTGGAATTGACCGGCCGACCCATCGGCGCCTGGTGGGCCGAGCCCACCGCCACCGCCCCGGAGCGCCTGGGCTGTGATCTTCTCGAGTTCGCGATCGTACCCCGCGACCGGTTGCTGCTGCACGTGCGCATCGGGCACCGGATCGACGAGATGATTCGTCGGGGCCTCGTGGAAGAGGTACGCGGTCTTCGATGCGACCCGGCGTTGTCCATCGACTTGCCTGCCATGCGTGCGGTGGGCTACCGCCAGGTCTGGCGCCACCTGGACGGCGCCTATGACCTCGACGGCATGATCGAACGGCTCGGTGCCGCGACCCGCCAGGTCGCCAAGCGCCAGTTGACTTGGTTGCGCCGCTGGGAAGGTCTCGCGGGGGTGGTGGCGGACGCTACCGAGGCGGCTGGGCTCGTCTTGCAATACACCTGACCCGAGCGCATAGTGTTGGGTTCGCGAACTACAGTATTGGTGGTTCGGATCCGGGTGCATCATTCCGGCTTCGACAATGGGGAGAGGATCGGGCGGAAGGGTCCAAACATGTCGAGAGCGCAATCGCTGCAAGACCCCTATCTCAACGTCCTCAGGAAGGAGCGCGTACCCGTATCGGTTTACCTGGTCAACGGCATCAAGCTGCAGGGCCAGATCGAATCCTTCGACCAATTCGTCGTCCTGTTGCGCAACTCGGTCAGCCAGATGGTCTACAAGCACGCCATATCGACCGTCGTGCCGTCACGCAACGTCCGTCTTCCATCTGCCGAGACGCGTCCCGACGAGACGCAACCGGCGGAATCCGACTAGAATCCTTGAGCATGCCGAATGTGGACACTTAGGCCGCGCGGAATTCCGGCCGATACCGTCCTTGCTTGACGCCCGGTGGGCAACCAAGCGTGGCATGCTATCGACGACCCGAGCCGTCGCGATGTTCGAGTCGACCCTGACCTAACCGAGCAATTCGACCATGTTGTTTGAACGGCCCGCATCCGGCGATCTCGCCACCTTGGTGTCCGTGCGTTGGTCCCGGACCGGCGGCCGAGGCGACGATCCGGACGCCCACCGGGACGAGTTTCGCGAACTGGTGCGTGGAGCGGCGTTGGTGGCCGCCGCCATGGTCACCGGGACGCGCGACAAGCCGCATCCGCGGTGGTTCGTGGGGACCGGCAAGATCGCCGAACTCGAAACGGTGGTCGCGGCGACATCTTCGAATCTGGTCGTCTTCAACCACGAGCTGACCCCTGCCCAGCAACGAAACCTGGAAGAGCGCCTGAACTGCCGGGTGATGACGCGCACCGAGCTGATCCTGCACATCTTCGCCGACCGGGCACGCACCCACGAGGGCCATCTGCAGGTGGAACTCGCCCAGCTCACCCATGCCCAAACACGCCTCATCCGGGGCTGGACCCACCTGGACCGGCAGACGGGGGTTGGCGGCGCCGGCGGCCGGGGCGCTGGCGGGCGTATCGGCGCCGGTCCTCAACGGGGCGCGGGCGAGACCCAACTCGAACTGGATCAACGCATGTTGGCCGGACGCGTTCGGCAGGTCCGCGTGCGCTTGGAGCGCGTCCGTCGCCGCCGTACGCAGAGCCGTAGACGGCGGTCGCGCGCCCAGGTGCCGACGGTGGCGCTGGCCGGATACACCAATGCCGGAAAGTCCACGTTGTTCAACTCACTCACCGGGAGCCGGGTGCCGACCGAGGACCGCTTGTTCGCCACCCTGGACCCGACGATGCGCCGATTGTCCGGCAGAGGGGGCGAAGTGGTCGTTGCGGACACCGTCGGCTTCATCCGTGCCTTGCCGGTGACCTTGGTGGAAGCATTCAAGGCGACGCTCGAGGAGGTTGCCCAAGCCGACCTTGTACTGCACGTCATCGATGCCTCGGCACCGGATGCCGAGGAATTGCGCCAAGAGGTCGTCGCCGTCCTCGCGGAAATCGGCGCAGCGTCGATCCCGACCATCGAGGTGCTGAACAAGATCGACCAGATCGAGGGCAGCATCCCGGCGACGATGCCCATGCAGGCGGAAGAGCAAATTGCGGTGAGTGCCCTAACCGGGGCGGGCGTGGACCGCCTGCGCGAAGCCATCCGGGCGCGACTGGGTTCCGATACCGTGGCCACCGAGGTGCGCGTTCCGCCGGACAACGGCCGACTCCGCGCATGGCTCTACAAGAACGGCGAAGTCGAGGCGGAGAGCGTGGACGCCGAGGGAACGGTCACCGTGTCGGTGCGGCTCGATCGATGCAAGCTCGCCGAAGCCGGACTCGGCAATCCACCGGCGCCAAGCCACGCCTTGAACTCCGCCGCCCGGTAGTCCGAGGCAATTGGCGTCATGACTTGATCGCTGCGCGGCATACACGGGCCACCGCGACAAGCGACTTTGTTCGAAATGCGGGCTAGAATCACCCCTTGGCCTGACGCGAGGACGAACATGGCTTGGAATGATCCCGGTCGCAACGACGACCCTTGGAGTCGAGGCGGTGGCCAAGCGCCGCCGGATCTGGACGAAGCGTTTCGCAAGTTCCAGACGAAGCTGGCAGGCCTATTCGGCGGTCGGGGGAGCGCGTCCGGCGGCAAGGGGCGATTCAACTGGAAGACCGTCTTGGTCGGGTTGCTGGTGCTCGTCGTGGCCTACGGCATAGGCGGTCTCTACCAACTCGACGAGCAGGAACGGGGCGTGATCTTTCGCTTCGGCAAGGTCCAAGACGATGTCAAGCAACCCGGTCTGCGGTGGCGACCGCGGTTCATCGACGAATTGATGCGCGTGAACGTGACGCGCGTCGACTCGCACAGCCATACGGCGTTGATGCTCACGGAAGACAACAACATCGTCGACATCAGTCTCAGCGTCCAGTACCGGATAGACGATCCCATCAAGAATACGGTGGAGGTGAGAGAACCGTTGCGGAGCCTGGAAAACGCCACGGAGAGTGCGCTACGGCATGTGGTGGGAGGCACGGACATGGCTTCCGTGATCACCGAAGGCCGGGCGGCAATGGGCGTTGACGTGGAAGAACGCATTCAGCGGTACCTCGACACCTACCAGACCGGCATCGACGTGGTCAAAGTCAACATCGACCGCAGCGGTCCGCCGAGCCAGGTGCAGGCGGCTTTCGACGACGTGCAGAAAGCGGAGGAAGACAAGCAACGCGCCATCAACCAGGCGGACGCGTACTACGAGACGGTCGTTCCCACCGCCCGCGGCGAGGCGACGAAGGCCGTCCAGGACGCGGAAGCCTATCGCGCCCAGGTGGTGGCCAGGTCAACCGGCGAAGCGAAACGGTTCACCCAGTTGCTCGCGGAGTACGCGTTGGCGCCCGAGGTGACCCGGGACCGGCTGTTCGTGGACTCGCAGGAGGCGGTCCTTGCACAGAGCTCCAAGGTGCTCGTCGATGTCGGCGACGGCAACATCCTGGTGTTGCCTCTCGACAAGCACGGGAACTCTACCGAACCGTTGAGTCCGGAGCAGCTAACGAATCTTGCCGGTGCGGTTGCCCGGGAGTTGGATTCCGGCCAATCAACCAGACGCCAAGGCCGATGAACGACGCAAGTGTCGACATTCGGCGTGCTCAAGGAGTTCTAGCGTGAATCTCAAAACCCTGTTGTTTGCCGTCGGCGCGGTCGCTGGCATCTTGCTCGTGATGAACACGGTATACACGATTCACGAAACCGAGCGGGCGATCGTGCTTCGATTCGGAGAGTTCGCGAAGTCCGATATCCCGCCGGGCGTCCATTGGAAATTCCCCTTCGCGGACGAGGTGAGGAAGTTCGACGGCCGCATTCTCACCGTCGATGTGGCCGAGGAGCGGTATTTGACCGTGCAGCAGGATCCGCTCAGAGTGGATTCGTTCGCCAAGTGGCGAATCGCCGACGTGGCCCGCTTCTACATCCGCAACGCCGGCGACGAGGAGCGTGCCAGCAGCCGGCTCCGAGAACGGGTGAGCGAGGGTTTGCGCAACGAGATCAGCAGCCGCACCCAACACGAAGTCATTTCCGGCGAGCGCGACCAGTTGATGGTGGACTTGACGGCCCGATTGAATGAGGTCATGACGGAGGAGATGGGGGTCGAGGTCATCGACGTGCGCGTCAAGCAGATCGATCTGCCGACGGAAGTCGAGGAAGCCGTGTACCAGCGCATGAATTCCGATCGGGAAATCAAGGCGAACGAGGAGCGGGCCAACGGCCAGGAGCTCGCCATCGGTCGTCGGGCGAGCGCCGACCGCGAGGTAACCGTCATCGAGGCCGAAGGCTATCGGGATGCGGAGGAGATTCGCGGCGACGGCGATGCGCAAGCGGCCAGCATCTACGCGGACGCCTTCAACCAGGATCCGGAGTTCTACGCGTTCTACCGACGGGTGATCGCCTACCCGAAGGTGTTCAAGTCCAGGGACGACCTGTTGGTGCTCGCTCCGGAAAGCGATTTCTTCAAGTACCTGCACACTTCTGAGAAGCAGTAGTTCCATTCCGTAGCGGCCCAAGCGTTTCGATTCGGGAGGTGCTGGCGACGTCGTCCGTAGCGCGATGCCAGGAAAACCATGAGCGGTCGAAATGTCGTCGTCATCGGGACCCAGTGGGGCGACGAGGGCAAGGGCAAGATCGTTGACCTGTTGACGGAACGCGTCGCTGCGGTGGTGCGGTTCCAAGGTGGCCACAATGCCGGCCATACCCTGGTCATCGACGGTCGCAAGACCGTATTGCACCTGATCCCGTCGGGCATCCTGCGCGATGGCGTGCAATGTCTGATCGGCAACGGCGTGGTGCTGGCGCCGGAACCGCTGTTGCAGGAAATCCGCGACCTCGAAGCGAACGGCGTACCGGTTCGGGACCGATTGCGCATCTCCCCGGCGTGTCCGCTGATCCTCCCCTACCACGTCGCCATGGACGTGGCCCGGGAGGAGTCGCTCGGGGAGCAGAAGATCGGCACCACCGGGCGCGGCATCGGCCCGGCCTACGAAGACAAGGCCGCGCGTCGGGGCGTGCGATTGGGCGACCTCTTCTACTGGCAGCGGTTCGCGGCGAAACTCGCCGAGGTCATGGAGTACTACAACTTCCTCCTGACGAACTACCACGGCGGCAAGCCGGTCGACTTCCACGAGACCTTGGAAACCACGCGCGTGGTGGCGGACGAACTGCTGCCGCTGGTTGCCGACATCGGACCGATGCTGCACGACCTGCGCGAAGCGGGCGAGAACATCCTTTTCGAAGGCGCGCAAGGGGCCATGCTCGACATCGATCTGGGCACCTATCCGTTCGTCACCTCGTCGAACACCACGGTGGGCGGCGCCGCCGTGGGTAGCGGATTCGGCCCGCGCTATCTCGACTACATCCTCGGCACCACCAAGGCCTATGCGACCCGCGTCGGCTCGGGACCTTTCCCCACGGAACTCTTCGACGATGTCGGCAGGCGTCTCGCCAGACGCGGCGACGAGTTCGGCGCCACCACCGGTCGACCGCGTCGGTGCGGCTGGTTCGATGCCGTGGCCATCCGGCAAGTGGTGCAGATCAATAGCCTGTCGGGTCTATGCCTGTCGAAGCTCGACGTGCTCGACGGACTCGACACCATCCGCATCTGCGTTGGCTACGAGGACGGCAGCGGCAGGCCCGTTCGGCCTCGATTCGACAGCGGGTACTACTCCGAGATACGCCCCGTGTACGAGGATCTGCCCGGTTGGCAAGAATCCACCGCCGGGGCGAGCACGTTGCCCCAGCTTCCGGACGCCGCCCGCGGATACATTGAGCGCATCGAGGAGGCCGTTGGCGCGCCGATCGCCGTCATCTCCACCGGCCCGGACCGGGAGGAGACCATCGTGCTCGAAGAGTTGTTCTAACCCCTCATGTTCGATACCAAACTCCTTGAGATTCTCGTCTGTCCCTTGAGCAAGGCGCCCCTGACCTATCGCCGGGACACCGAGGAGCTTTGGTGCGCCGCGAGTGGACTTGCCTACCCGATTCGCGACGGGATACCGGTGCTGCTCGGCGAGGAGGCACGGGAACTCACCGAGGAGGAACGCGGGTCGGTTCGCCGGTAGTTCGCCAGGAGGAGGCTGTCGCTCTTCGGGTCAGGATGGCCGATAATCGGTTGCTGCCGGGCAGTGGCATCCATCGAACAGGATCAGTGGAAGACAGGAGGACCCGATGCCCATCAGGTGGTTGATCGTCGCAGTGCCGCTCGCGTGGTCGCCAGCGGCGCTGGCGCAGGACGCAGGCCGCGAGCATTCCATCCCGTTGTTCATGGCGGGTGACGACCCCGATGGCCGGCAGGGTTTCATCCGAGTCATCAATCACTCCAACCATTCCGGCACGGTGCGCATCTACGGGATCGACGATACCGGAGAGCGCAAGGGTCCCATCGAGCTGTCCATCGACGCGCTGGCGACCGCGCACTTCAATTCCGACGACGTCGAAGACGGCGCCGAAACGAAGGGGTTGCCCGAAGGTTTGGGGGACGGGGAGGGCAATTGGCGCTTGCTGCTCTATGGAGGCGATCTCGATATCGAGCCGTTGGTCTATGTCCGCACCGAGGATGGATTCCTGACCAGCATGCACGATGTCGTGCAGGAGGCGGCCATCGGCCATCGCGTACCGATCTTCAACCCGGCCATCAACGTCAACCAAAAGAGCTGGCTGCGCCTGATCAATCCCGGCGAAACCAAGGCCAACGTGACCATCCAGGGTCTCGATGACAAGGGCGCCGAATCCCAAGGCCAGGTCGATCTCGTAGTGCCGGCCGGCGGGGCGCGCAAGGTCACGGCGCAGGATCTGGAGATGGGTGCTGTTGATCTCGACGGCAACCTGGGTGACGGGGCCGGGAAGTGGTCGCTTTTCGTCACCTCGGACGAACCCGTTCAAGTGATGAGCCTGATGGGCACGCCCACCGGCCACCTGACCAATCTCTCCGCCACCAAGCGGGACTACGTCGGGCCCACCGGCCTGTGGCGGGTTTCGTTTGACGACGAAGAGGGGGGTGAGGCCTATGTGATCCTGCTGCCGGACAGCCGAATGTACGCCTACGCCTGGTTGCCCGAGAGCGCCGATACGGTTCGAATTGCCCGGGCAACCTACGATTCGAGCCCGGGAACGCTGTCGGGGTCGGGCGAGTTGTTCGAGTCCGGCAAGGTCGAACAGGTGGGCTTCAGCGTCTTGGGAGGCAGCGAGGCCTTCGAATTCACGGCCGACTACCGTGCCGGCGACTGGCTCCGGGGAGAGTACACCGAGACCGGCGAAGAGGCTCGTGCCTTTCGTGGCTGGGCGCTGCCCGGTTTCCAGCGCGGCGGCTCGAACCAGGAGGTGGTGGGCTTGTGGAGCCCGGAACTGGGCGACGAGGCGGACCTGCCGGGGGAATTCGAGCCGGACGGCGATGGCGATTTCGAGTTCACCTTTACCGTCAACGGCATCCGCTGCACCGTCGAGGGCACGTTGCGGCCGGTCAATTCCGTGTTCAACGTCTTCGAAGCGGCGCCGATGATCCAATGCAGCGCGCTGGTGTTCCTTCGCGGCAGCGTGGAGCTCATTCTCGCCGTCATGGACGCGCCGGATTTGCCGGGCGACGGCAACCGCGCCGTTGTGCTGGCGGTCGTCCCCGACGAAAGAAAGCTTGGCCTGGGAGCGTTGTTCGATTTGACGCGGCAGACGGCGTTTTGATCGACCCTACTCGCTAATTGCCAGCGTTTCGCCGATGCGCGTCGCTTCGATCTGTCCTTCGCAATACGGGAAGCGCACCCACTGCTTGCGGCTGTAGAGCTCGGTTTGGTCCCGGAAGTGGGGCGACTCCGGGTCGCTTGACTGCGACGATAGAAGAATCGTGTCGGCCACCGGACAGTTCTCGTCCCAGGTCACGGCCGCGATATAGCTATTCCCTCGGCTTGGACGGTAGCCTCCCTGGCGCAGGCTAGGCGAGATGGCGCCGTAGACGCCGGCGTCGGCGTGGCCGCCGTGAATGGGAATGCGCTGGCCATTGCGAATGACGAGTTGCACGTCGCCCCAGGGCGCGTCCAGATCGACCCTGGCGTTCTCCAGCGCCAGTACCGCCCGGCTCAAGGACTTCACGACGAGCCGGCGGTTGCTGATGCGGGAGGTGTCGATGCCGCAGGGCGTGTTGAGCGGGTCTGCCGGGTCGAAGTCCACTGCCCAGAACGTCCTGGACTCGATCAGGACGTTGAAATCGGACCCGAGCTCCCGGTGGATAGCCCGCCAGAACTCGGTGAATACCTGGGCGCCCTGGCTGTCGCGGTCGACTTTGCGGTCCCAGGCGTCGAGCACGGTGCACGCCTGCCGCGCCCGATCCTGTTCATCGTCATCGCCTTGGAGAGCGGCGCAGATCGACAGCACGTCATCGAGGACGATCTCGGCCCCGTACACGCGGTTTCGGTACATGAAAGCCTTCAGTGTTTCCAACGTGAACCCCGGGGCATCGTCCAGGTCGTCGTTTGCGGCGCGTCGCTCTTCGACCATCAGGTGGCCGATCCGCGTCCGCAGGCTCTGTTGCGTGTTCTCGTGGCCGACCCAGCCGAACAGCGGCGGAAATCCGGTTAGCGGGTTCGCGGCATTGCTGAGCCAGTAGCTGTCGTTGCCGTTGCCGACGTAGTCCGTGCTGACCAGCTTCGGTCGTGCCTCGTACCCGTAGAGGTTCGAACCCGGCGGGCTATCGTCATCCTCGCCCCATTCGCATGCTGCGGAACTGCCGTCGAGGGTGATCAGCGCATTGCTGGTGGCGGCGGCAAGCAGTTGCCCGAGTTCGGTGCTGCAATCTTTCCGTTGCTGCTCCGTGACATGGGGAACTGCGGCCACCTCCCCGTAGAACGCCTCGCCGTGCCGGTCCGCGGCCAGGGTGTGGAAGACCGGAACGCCGATCCCCTTGAGCGCCTCGGTGAACTCGGCAATGGTCCGCGCTCGGCCCATGGCGAGGTACTGATTGACGGTGGCCGTGATCCGCAGCGCGTTCGCATCGCGCATTGCGAACAGGTTGCCATTGGCCAAAGGCCAGGTGCCGAGCGCATCGTTGAGAACGCCCAAGCTGACGATGGGGCCGAAATGCGAGCTGTAGAACGTATGGGTGCGCTGCTCGAGCGATCCGTCGTCCAGCATGACTTGGATGGCGACCCCCTTGGCGGTGATGTCGCGCCATTCGTCTTCGTAGCGGTATTGCAGGGCATCGCTTGGGTTCAGTTGCAATTCCACCAGGGTGAATCGGGTCGCGAAGGAAGTCGTGTGGGTCCAGGCCAGGTCGCCGTTGAAGCCGATGCCCACCCAGGGAACCCCATGCAGCGCGGCGCCGGCCACATCGTAGACGCCGGGAATCGTCAGATGCAGTTGATGGAAGCCGCCCGGATCGTTCCAACCCCGATGGGGATTGGCGAGCAGAAGCCCCTTGCCGGTCTGGCTGAGGTCGCGACCGACGGCGAGAGCGTTGCTGCCACCGGGGACCGTGCCGAAGGCGTGGCCGGTACGAGCCAGCATCCGCTCCAATCCGGCCAGTTCGGTACCGCTGATTCCGGTCACCGCAGTCCCGTCCGGTCCCGACGGCCCGATGATCGCTCGGCGCACGGTGCTCTGGTCGGAACTCCCGCTCAACACGACCCGCGAGATCAGCATCCAGATGTCCGACGCGTCGATCTCGTAGACCCAATCGGCACCGCGGCAGCCGACGTCCCCCGTCGGCAGGTTGTCCGCACCGGTCTCTCCCAGGTAGCGGTTCATGCCCGCCGCGAATCCTTCCGTCAGCAGGTAGGCGTCGGCTTGCGGGTCCGGGAGATGGTTCCGCCGGAACTCTTCCTTGGTTCCGAACAGGAACCGCAACACGAAGTCGGACGTCGAGTCGCCGTCTTTCTCGCCGAGAAACTCCGCGGAACGGCTGGTCGCAAAAACGATTGCGCGCATCGCCATGCAGAAGTTGTCCCGGGCATAGGCGTAGCCATAGCCGTAGCCGAGACTGCCCCAGTCGTCGGCCTTGATGTGGGGAATGCCGTACTCGGTGCGTCGGATTTCCGCATCGTAGCGCGGCGCGGGCGGCGGCGATCCGTTGTCTGAACAACCCGCTAGCCACAGCGCCAGACAGGCCGACGACAACGGACGGCAGGCCGACAGCAACGGACGGCGGCGTGTCGGTGCGACGGTCCCGGTCCTAGCCCGCATTTCTCACCAGGCCGCTTGTCGGCGTCAAAAAGCTCTTGGGTTTCACTAGTTTGACCGCGATGTCGATGATCGTACCGATGGCGGACTGCGCTGGCCGCGCCCTCGCGGGTCTTTTGGCCCCGTGGGCGCACGTGCTCCCTCAACCGTAGGCCCCGCTATGCTTTCGGTCGCGAGCACGCGCACGTGCCCGTTGTGTACAACGGGGCCAAAATCCTCCGCGATCATCACGGCCCCTGGTGAGAAATGCGGGCTAGTAGGTGGTTTCCGCCGAACAAGGGCGTTTGCAATCAATGCTATGCTCTCGCGCAAGAAACACATGGCGAGATCCGGCGATGCTGCTTCCCGAGGCAGGACGGCCCGGGAGGCTGTTCAGCCAAAACTCGGCGTGGATTGGAGTATCCCTCTAGTGGCCTCATTGCTTCAAGAGAACGGCGGCCTGAGAGGGTCGCGATTGCCCGATGTCGCGATCCGCGAGGTCCTGCACACCGGTACGCTGGACTGGGTCGGCATGGGCGACATTCGCCAGCCGATCGAAATCCGGGATGGCGAGGCCGCGCACCGGGTCGAAGCGCGGGTGCAGTTGTACGTCAACCTCGCCGATGCCGACGCCAAGGGCATCCACATGTCCCGGCTCTATCTGATCCTGGATGAACACGCCGCCACCCGTCCGCTGAGTTGTGCTGGGCTGAAGCTCCTTCTCGCTTCGCTGTTGGAGTCCCACCGCGACCTGTCGCGGCATGCCTTCGTGGAGTTCGCCTTCGACTATTTCCTGCGTCGGCCGGCGCTGGTCACGGAACACTCCGGCTGGAACAGCTATCCGGTGGCCGTCCGCGGTTCGTCCATAGATGGTGAGGTGCGGATCGAGCTGGATCTCGGCGTCTGGTATTCCAGTACCTGTCCCGCCTCCGCAGCCTTGGCGCGGCAACTGATCCAGCAGCAGTTCGAGCGCGACTTCGGTTCCGGCAGCCGCGTGGAAGCGACGGACGTGAAAGCCTGGCTCGGAACCGAACAGGCCATCGCCGGCACGCCCCACGGTCAACGCAGCATCGCCAAGGTGCGTGTTCGCCTCGACGATACCTTGACCTCGTTCCCGATCACGGCCTTGGTGTCCGATGTCGAAGGGGCGCTGTCGACGCCGGTTCAGACCGCCGTCAAACGCGAGGACGAGCAGGAGTTCGCGCGGCTGAACGCGGCCAACCTGATGTTCTGCGAAGATGCCGGCCGGCGGCTGAAGTCGGTTCTCAACGTCAATCCCGCCGTTCTCGATTTTCACGTCCGCGTGGAACACCACGAGAGCCTGCATGCCCACGACGCCATCAGCGTTTTCGCCAAGGGCGTGGAGGGCGGCTACCAGCCCATCCCCTAAGGGTTCCTGAGGACCGCGTCTTTAGAGGGACTGGGCGAACATGTAGCGGTTGCCGTCGGGGTCGAGGAAGGTCGCGAGCTTGACCATGCCCGGCAGTTCGACGGTGTCGCCGTCAAACTTCACTCCCTTGGCTTCGAGCTCGGCCCTGGCCGCGCCGATGTCGTCGACGCCGAATACGGGCGTGACGCCGCCACTTCGGTCGACTTGCTCGTTGGTCTCCGAGAGGCCGATGCTGACACCCTCGGCCGACGTCGAGACTTCCGCCCAGCCGGCCTCGGCGACCTTGAAGGTCTCGTCGAAGCCCAGAACGTCCTTGAACCAGGCGATGGAAGCGTCGAGGTCCTTGACCGGGGACGACAGCGTGATCGTCCCGTTGAATCCGAGTGCGGGCATGTTGACTCCTGTTTGTGCGGGTCCGAATGTGCGGAGCGAAACCGGGCGCGCGTCTAAAGTGGTACGGTGAAAGCTCAATTCCGCAACGACATCGAACTCTACGCCATGGCGAACAGGAAACGCCAGACCGTGTTCGCGTTCGGCGAACACACCGACGGTGACGCCACCATGCGCGCGCTGCTCGGGGGCAAGGGTGCCAATCTCGCGGAGATGGCCCGCATCGGGCTGCCGGTACCCGCGGGATTCACCATCTCCACCGAGGTATGCACCTGGTACTACGACCACGAAGGTCGCTATCCGCCGGGATTCGAGCGGCTGGTCGAGAAGCATCTGGCTGCGCTGGAGCGCCAGCAGGGCCGGTCCTTCGGGGAGCCTGCGGATCCCCTTCTCGTCTCCGTTCGTTCCGGTGCCCGGGAATCGATGCCGGGAATGATGGACACCATCCTCAATCTTGGCCTCAACGACGTGACCGTCGAAGGGCTTGCGGCACGGACCGGCGACCGGCGTTTCGCCTTTGACTGCTACCGGCGCTTCATCCAGATGTACGCGGCAGTGGTTCTCGGCGTTCGTGCCCCGACCGAGGCGGCGGCGGATCCCTTCGAGGAGCGCTTGGACGCAATGAAGCACCGGGCGGGCGTCGGCCAGGACGCGGATCTCGGCCCGGACCATCTCGCGCGGTTGATCGACCAGTACAAGGAACTGGTCGAGGCCCGCACCGGCACCGCGTTCCCCCAGGATGTGAACGAGCAGCTCATGCGGGCGATCGGTGCCGTATTCGGCTCCTGGTCCAACGAGCGCGCGGTCCTGTACCGCCAGCGCTACGGCATTCCGCGGTCCTGGGGCACCGCCGTCAACGTCCAAGCCATGGTCTTCGGCAACCGCGGCCCGAGGAGCGCGACCGGCGTGGCGTTCACCCGGGACCCGACCACGGGCGAGAAAACGCTTTACGGCGAATACCTGGTCAATGCCCAAGGCGAGGATGTGGTGGCAGGCATCCGCACGCCGACGCCCATCGCCGAACTCGCCGACGAAATGCCGCGCACCTACCGCGAACTGCAGTCTATTCGCTCGCGGCTCGAACGGCACTTCCGCGACATGCAGGACTTCGAGTTCACGATCGAGGACGGTCGCCTCTACCTGCTGCAGACGCGCAACGGCAAGCGCGCCGGGTTGGCCGCGGTACGCATCGCGGTGGAGATGAACAAGGAACGCCTGATCGACCGCGCCACGGCGTTGCGGAAGATCCCGGCGGAGTCCATCGACTCGATCCTGGCGCCGACCTTCGATCGTCGGGCGCTCGCGGACGCGGTCGAGGTTGCCCGCGGGCTTCCGGCGGGACCCGGGGCCGCCAGCGGCCGGGTCGTGTTCACCTCGGAGCAAGCCGACGTCCGTACCAAGCGTGGCGAACGGGTGATCCTCTGCCGGACCGAGACCAGCCCCGAGGACTTGAAGGGCATGCTCGCGGCCCAGGGCATCCTGACGTCGCGGGGCGGCGTATCGTCCCACGCCGCCTTGGTGGCGCGGCAGCTCGGCAAGGTCTGCGTGTGCGGCACAGCGAGCGTTGTCGTGGACTACGACCGGCGTACGCTGACCGCAGGGAGCGTCGTCCTACGGGAGGGTGATGCCATTTCCCTCGACGGTTCCACGGGAAGCGTCTACACGGGCGAGATCGACACCTCCCCGTCCGAGGTCCAGCGCGTCCTCGCCGGCCGCCTGAAGGCGGAGAAGAGCCTTTGGTACGGCTATTACCAAACGGTGATGGCGTGGTCCGACCGCTACCGGCGAATCAAGGTGCGCGCCAATGCCGACACGCCGGCGATGGCGCGGGACGCGCTCCGGTACGGTGCGGAGGGCATCGGGCTGTGCCGCACCGAGCATATGTTTTTCGAAGGCGAGCGCATCGGGGTCATGCGCCAGATGATCCTGGCCGCCAGCGAGGAAGAACGCCGCGCCGCGCTCGGCAAGCTCTTGCCCTACCAGCGAAGGGACTTTACGAGTCTGTTCCGAACCATGGCCGGCCGGCCGGTGACCATCCGCCTGCTCGACCCGCCGCTGCACGAGTTCCTTCCCACCGAGCCGGATGTTCGCGACGCGTTGGCGGCCAAGCTCGGCCTGCCTGCGCGCATGGTCGAGGAACGCATCCACAGCTTGAGGGAAGTGAACCCCATGCTCGGCTGCCGCGGCTGCCGACTGGGCATCCTCTACCCGGAAATCACGGAGATGCAAGCGCGGGCGATCTTCGAGGCGGCCGTCGCCGCCTCCGGGGGTCGCAACGGCGTCTCGGTGCGGCCCGAGATCATGGTGCCGCTAGTGGGATTCGTCGAGGAACTCGCCGACCAGAGCGCGGTCGTCCGGCGGGTTGCCACCGAAGTGATGGAAAGGACCGGGGTCCGCGTGGACTACCAGGTGGGCACCATGATCGAGGTGCCCCGCGCCGCCTTGACCGCGGACGAGATCGCGAAGGAAGCCGAGTTCTTCAGCTTCGGCACCAACGATCTCACGCAAATGACCCTGGGCGTCTCCCGCGACGACATGAACTCGTTCTTCGACCGCTACGTGCAACAGGAGATCTACCGTGCCAACCCCTTTGCGCGACTCGACGAGCCCGGCGTCGGCCGCTTGATCGAGGAGGCCGTCCGTCTGGGCAGGTCCGTGCGCAAGGACATCAAGCTCGGCATATGCGGCGAGCACGGCGGCGATCCCGAGTCCATCGGGTTTTGTCAGCGGGCCGGTCTCGACTACGTGAGTTGCTCGCCGCAGCGGGTTCCCGTGGCGCGGCTGGCGGCCGCGCAGGCGGCGTTGTCAGCGGACTAGAATCCTTGAGCATGCCGAATGTTGACACTTGGGTTGTTGCGAACACCGGTGGGCAGCGCTCTTGAACGGCTCGTATCCCGAGACGCGCTCGTATCCCGAGACGCGCTCGTATCCCGAGACGCGCTCGTATCCCGAGACGCGCTCGTATCCCGAGACGCGCTCGTATCCCGAGACGCACTAGCTGTAACTGTTCGGTCATCCCGTGGGATTGGGTCGTCCATGCAGCCAAGCTTCGCATTAAGGACTCCGCGTTCCGCAGCCTGGCGGGGAAACGCGGCACGCTCTTTGTCCGCACCATCACGGCCTGACCGAACGCTTAC
>JAKZRQ010000005.1:0-11330 GCA_047518105.1 Pseudomonadales bacterium
CGCAACTCCGTCCGCTTGAGTCCGCGACCGGCCGCGACCTCCACCAATGTCCGCGCCAGTTCCCGACCCGTGTCGTATGCCCCGCCCGCGGTAAGCAGGCGAAGCCTCGCACACGTGATCGCCTCCATCTCGCGCCATGTCCGGTAGCGCTCGGCCGCCTCCTCGGGCACGTGTTCGTCCGCCGCGATACTGCGGTACGATCTCACTCGCATGGACTCTATGTTCATGGTTCGGGTCTCCTTACCCAGTGGATTGGCATTCACTGGAGGCTACCCGATCCGGCACCGGCGCGGGCTTCCCCGCGTCCGGTGCCGCACTCGCCGACTACCGTCGTCTGAGTGCCATATGTGTCTGAGCTAGAACAGCACCCCAACAAGCAAGCGGAATTCTAAGCGTCGCCGCGTCGCCCAGGGGTTGGCGCGCGCCTGAGGTCAATGCCTCGGCAGACCTTCCTTGCGTGCCTCCCGTGCCTTGCGTGCCTCCCGTGCCTCCCGTGCCTCGCGTGCCTCGCGTGCCTCCCGTGCCTCGCGTGACCGGCGCAACACTTCCAAGCGGCTCAGGAGATCGTCGCGACAGACGTAGCAGCCCTCGAACAGCCGGTGACCGCTGGCCGGGTCGAAGGCATCGCGGGCATGCATGGTCCGGTGATTGTCGAACACCTGGCACTCGCCTGCGGACAAGCGAAATCGAAACTGCATTGTCTCGCTCGTCGCGATGGCGAGGAACTGCCGATACGCGCGGTAGAAGTCCATCTGCCGTTCCGGTTCGATGTCCACGGGACCGAGCAGCGCCGGATGGCAACGGCTGCCCACGATGTCGCCGTCTTCGTCGACGTCGATGACGGTGGCTCGATTGACGATCTGCCAGGTATCGCCGGACGATGAGAAAACGACCGCGCGCGTGCTCAAAAGTTCGAAAGCGGCGCGGTCACGACGGCGCAGTTCTTCGGCGCAGGCGACGGAATCGACAAGCACGCTGTCTCCGCCGGTGGCGTCGTGGGCGAGGCAGTGCAGGAACTGGATGCCCGGCAGATACCGACGGCTGACGAGATCGTTGTGCGGGGGGAGCGATCTCGGCGTATAGGCGAGATTCTCGGCGTTGGGTTTCGACTCGACGCGGAAATAGCGGCCGAAGTGCGACTCCTCGATGAACGCGATGCGCTCGGCGAGCACCAGGACAGTACCGGTCTCACAGGGCAATCCCGTCACGAATCCCACGCCCAAGTCGTCGATGTGGGACAGAAGTTGGCGCAGTCCCGAATCGCTCGCCATGACGTTGCCGAAGTCCACCGACAACGCGTCCTTGTCGAGATCGTTCGCCGTCCACATACGCGGTCGCTTCTTGCGTGCCAAGCGAGCCGGACTCTCCGAACGGTGCGCATCGAGCCACGTCCAACTGAAGAAACTCCCGTCGCAGGGTGCATCTTGCGCCGGCCACTCGATATGCAGCCCGTCGCCGCCGGCACGGAGCGATGCCGGCGCGATATCCAACGGGATTCCCAGAAAGTCCACGATCCGCTCCCAGGCATCCGGATGGGTGCACTTCGGGCAGTGGCAGTTTTCGCGCAGCCAGTAGTAGAGATGTCGGCTGCGCTGCCCGCCGGGCCAGACGATGTGGACGCTGTCGGTATCCGCTTCAAGCCGCGGCTGGTCGTTTGGCATTCGGTTCGGTGCGGTCATTCAACCACTCCCAAAATGCGCCCTATGCGTTCTCGATGGTCAGACCGCCGTCGCCAAGGGACTCGGCTAGCCGCCGACCTGCCGACCCGTTTCCGGCGGGGACTTGGTGGGCCGTCTGGGGCTCGAACCCAGGACCAACGGGTTAAAAGCCCGGTGCTCTACCAACTGAGCTAACGACCCAAACGAAGGCGCGACGCATTGTATGCATGCCGCTTGGCAACGACAAGGCGCGCGCCAAGTCGAACACAATTCGTGGTCGAACTGCGCGACCACTTCGCCCACGGCCCTCGCCAGCGTCATTCGTACGCATTTTGGAGAATGCGCAACGCAAGTCTCGACATCCGGCGTTGATCAATGAATCTCGGAGTACCGGGTCGGGTCACGCATCCCGGCGGCCTCGAACCCAGCCCTGCGAATGCGGCAACTATCGCAGCGACCGCAAGCCTCTCCTCGTTGGTTGGGCTGATAGCAGGAAATCGTGTCGGCATAGTCCACGCCGAGGCCGGTCCCCTTGCGGATGATCTCGGCCTTGGTGAGTTCGATCAGCGGCGTGTGGACTTCCATCCTCTGGCCTTCCACGGCCATCCTGGTCGCCACGTTGGCGAGATTTTCGAAAGCCGCGATGAATTCCGGGCGGCAGTCCGGATATCCGGAGTAGTCCACCGCATTGACGCCAATGAAGAGATGTCGCGCATTCAATGTTTCTGCCCACGCGAGTGCCATCGCGAGAAACACTGTATTGCGTGCGGGCACGTAGGTAACGGGTATGCCGTCGCCTGGCGTCTCGGGAACGGCGTAAGCAAGGTCGGTAAGGGCCGAACCGCCGAAGGCCCCAAGGTCGATCTTGACTACGCGGTGCTCCACTGCGCCGAAGGCGCCGGCCACCCGTCGGGCGGATTCGATCTCGAGGCGATGGCGCTGGCCGTAGTCGAACGACAGCGCATGGCAAGCGTAGCCCTCGCTCGTGGCGATGGCGAGAACCGTGGCGGAATCGAGGCCGCCCGACACCAGGACCACCGCACGTTTGCTCATCGCCCCGGTTCGTCGCCCCAAAGTACCTTGTGAAGCTGGATCTGAAAACGCACGTCGATGCCGTCGGCAAGGATCCAATCCGCCAAACGGGTTGGATCCATCTCGTCCGCCGATGGCGAGAACAGCACGTCGGCTACCCGGCGGGTCAAATCGTGCTCGTTGCAACAAGCCTTGGCCCAGTCGTAGTCATCGCGGTCGCAAATGACGAATTTCACCTGATCGCGCATGGTCAGATGGGCGATATTGCCGAACAGGTTGCGGGCCACCTCGCGCGAACCCGGTGTCTTGATGTCGACCACCCGCGACACGCGCGAGTCCACGCCACGAATGTCGAGCGCGCCGCTGGTCTCGAGCGAAACCGCGTACCCCTCGTCGCACAGCTTCGTCATCAACGTCTGGACACCGCCCTGGGCCAAGGGCTCGCCGCCCGTGACGGTGACGTAGCGGGTGGGATTGGCGGCCACTTGGCGGCAGACCTCGTCGACGGTCACCATCGCCCCCCCGGAGAACGCATAGGCGGTGTCGCAGTACCGGCAACGCAACGGGCACCCGGTCAGGCGCACGAAAGTAGTCGGACGACCCACGGTACGGGCTTCGCCTTGCAGCGAGAAGAAGATCTCCGTGATGCGGAGCGTCGGCCCCCGGTTCGAACCGGTCAAGGAAGTTCCGACAGATAGGCTCGAGCGAGACCCGCTGCGGTGGTTGCCGAGTGTTCGCGGATGACGCGGTCGAGGTAGTCCCTTGACCGCTGTGTCTCGCCGAGGCGGTGGTAGACCTCGCCGAGCTTATAGAGCGCATCCGGGACCTTGGCGTGGTCGTGGTAGAGGAGGACGACTTGAGCGAAGGCCTGCCGCGCCAACTCAACCTCCTCCAAGGCAAGTTGAACTTCCCCAATCCAATAGTAGGCGTTGGGGGTGAACTCGCCATTCGGGTAGCTCTTGATCATGTCCTGGAACATGGCGAGCGCCTGCTCGTAGCTTGGCCGGCGCTCGGGTGCCGGCAGCGGCCGGGCTTCGCTGACAATGGTGATCGCGGCGTTGTACGCCTCGCGTTCCGTGGCTGGCGAAGCATCGACTCGGCCCTGGGCCGCGACGGCAGGCGTCGCGCTGGGATCGCCAGTCGCCACCGGCCCTGCAGCCGGTTCAACGGAACGCCCTTGACGGAGTTCGAGCAGTCGTTGATCGAGTTCGATATAGCGTTCGCGGTGCTCGCGAGACAACTTCTCGATGCGATGGTTCTGTTCCTCGACGACGCCGTTGAGACGGCGTACTTCGTCCTGCAGCACCTGCAACTCGTAATAGAGCGAACCGAGCCCTCCACCCGTGTCGTTGTCGGGCTCGGCCTGCCGAGGAGCTTGTGTGGTCGCGGGTTGGCTTGGGCGCTCGGCGGGCCTGGAATCCTCAACGGGAACTGCGGCAAACGCAGTAGCTGCGAACGCCGCGGCTGCCACCACGCACGTCAGGCGAACCGGTCTGGGGACCGACAAACCCGATGGCATGACATCAACCGACCGTGCTGCGGCCATTGGCTACCGATAGATCACTACCGCGCGCCGGTTCTTCGCCCAAGCGCCTTCGTTCTCGCCGGGATCGGCCAGTCGTTCCTCGCCGTAGCTCACCACGTCGATCTGGTCGGACCGAACGTCTGCCGAAGTCAAGTAGCGTTCCACCGCCTGGGCTCGTCGTTCGCCGAGAGCGAGGTTGTATTCCCGAGAACCGCGTTGGTCGCAATGACCCTCGATCGAGACGCTCACATTGCGGAAATCCCGAAGATAGTCCGCATGATGGGCGAGAACGCTGATGTCAGCCGGGGCGAGTCGGGCCTGATCGTATTCGAAGTAGAACGTAGTCGAAAGGACATCTCCGTCTGGACCAAGCACTTCACCGCTTGCGTTAGTTCGAGGCGGCGGTTCCGGCTCAGCCGGGGGCGGCGTGGTTTCGACGATCTCAGTCGGCACTACCTTCGGAGCCGGCTCTTCCTTCGGCGTGCTCTTGCAACCGGCAACCAATCCCGCAGCAAGAATCACCACAAACAAGGCGCGGAACGATTGGCGAATCATTACTCTACCTCCTAAAGATCATCACGATCTGCACACTATCGGTCGCATTGTCGATGTCACCGCCCCAGTACATCAATGAAGGGTGACCATGCCGGTTCGCGCACGTCGCCCTCGTCTGATGGCAACAGGTACCGCACTCGGCTGTCGACCGAAACGACTCCAAGTATACCCCGGCCAAGGTGGCGCGTGGCATAGATCATCATAGCGCCGTTTGGCGAGATTGACGGCGACTCGTCCAGCGATGTCGTGGTCAGGACGCGCACCCGATCGCGGTCGAGATCCTGCCAAGCGATGTGGTAGACGCCATCCCGACGATGCACATAGACCAGAAACTGACCTCCCGGCAGCAGCCGGGCTCGCGCGTTGTAGTCGCCCTCGAAAGTGAGCCGTTCCTCCAACGACGTGGCGAGATCGATCCGGTAGATCTGGGGTTTGCCGCTACGGTCGGAGGTGAAGATGATGCCGGCACCATCGTCGGTCCAGCTCGGCTCGGTGTCGATGGCCGTCGGCCAACGCGTAATCCGGCGCAGTTCGCGCGTGGCGAGGTCGAGGACGTAGATCTCCGCATTGCCGTCCCGCGACAGGGACATGGCCAGTCGGGACCCGTCCGGCGAGAACTCCGGTGCGCCGTTGATACCGCGGTAGGCCGCGACCCGCGTGCGCTCGCCGGTCTCCAAGTCCTGAACGAAGATCGTCGACCTCCCGGTCTCGAAGGAGACGTAGGCGACCCGGCGTGCGTCGGGCGCCCAAGTCGGCGATATCAGCGGTTCCTTGGACCGGAAAACGGTGCGCGCGCGGGCACCATCCGAGTCGGCGATCCGAAGCTCGAAGGTCGCCGCGTCCTTCTCCAGGACATAGAGAATTCTGGTGGAGAACGCGCCACGAATGCCGGTGACCTGCTCGTAGATCTCGTCCGCGATGCGGTGGGCAATGTCGCGCACCTTTGACGGAGGAGCGGTGAGGCGCGACGACAGGATCTCGCGCTCGGAGTTGACGTCGAAGAGGTGGTAGACCGCCGAGATGTCGCCGGACTCCTCAACCTCGAAACGACCGATGACAAGGTAGTCCATGTCGAGGACGTGCCAATCACGGAAGTACACCTCCTCAGGTGCCGTCGGATAGGACAGCATGTTGTCGCTGGACAGCACCGAGAACTGGCCGCTGCGCTGCAGGTCGAAGGCAACGACATTCTGGGCATCGTCAATCGCACGGATGCGCTCGGCGAGGGCCGAGGACTCGGGGTCGTCGCCGCGCGCGGGTCGTTCGAACGGGACCACCGCGATCCGGGTAGGACTGTCCCATCCTTCCGGAATGACGATCTCCAGGGCATGGACCGACGTTGTCAGCAAGGCGGCGGCGAAACCGAGTCCCATCTTGAGTTGGCGAAGATTCAACGCAGCAGATCCTCCGGCTTGAACAACAACGTAAAGCGACGGAACTTGGCTTCGAACAGACGGTGTTCGGTCGGCACTTCGAAGCGCCCGACCTTGCGCACGGCGGCTTCTGCCGAGCGGTCGAAAGCGGCATTCCCGCTGGAGTCCACAAGGGTAACCGCCAGCAGGTTGCCGGACGGCACGAGTTCCACACGGAACCGCGCCTGCATGTCGTTGCGCGCACTTGGCGGGCGCGACCACTCGGCGACGATGGCGCCGTAGATCGCCGCCACGTAGGACATGGTGTCCGCTTGGCTCGCGCCATCCTCCAACTTGAACAGCTCCTCGTCGAGTGCCGCTTGGGTGGATCGTTCCTGCAATTGGCGCAATCGTTCGAGGTGTTCGCGTTCTTCGCGCTCGCGACGTTCGGCCTCGAGGTCGGGCTCTGGCGTCGGCTTGGCGACCGGATCGGGCAGTTTCGGCTTGGCCGGAGGCGTAGGCTCGGGTTTGCGTACGGGCGTCACCTCGGGCGGTGAGGACGGTCGCTCGCGCGGCGCCGGTTGGTCGAGAACCACCAGCCTCGCTTGGACCATCTGGGGCATGACCACGGTCGTCTCATCGGCTTCCCACTGCCAGTTGCGCATCAGCAGGCCGACGAGGCCGGCGTGCACCCCAAGCGCCAGCGCCACGGGAAGGGCGTAGCCGCGAAGGACGTTCAAGGCAGCAGGGCTCCTTCGTTGTCTTCTTGATTGCGGGAGAACACGATCAGCGAGGCCGTGCGTTCAAGGCCGCAAGGGTGTTTTTTGCTGGTGAACGCGAATTCACGTTTGTCAGCTCGACTCCAACATCTCCACCGGATCGGTGATTAGGCCGAGATTCGTGGCGCCGGCGCGTTGCAGCACTGTCATCACCCGGACCACCTCGCCATAGGGGACGACCTTGTCGGCGCGCACGTACACCGGCACGTCGGCCCGGGCACCGAATATCCGCTCCGCCTGGTCGGCAAGCGAGAAGATGGTCGCCCGGGAACCCGTCTCGCCGGGTCGCGGCATGCCCGTGTTGACGTAGATTTCACCTTGGGCGTTCACGGTCACCACCAAGGGGTTCTCGTCTTCCGGCAGCGGCTGTGAGTCGGTGTTCGGGAGGTCCACCTCCACGCCCTGGCTTACCAACGGCGCCGTGACCATGAAGATCACCAGCAACACCAAGGTGACGTCGATGTACGGCACCACATTGATTTCGGACATTGGCCGACGGCGCACGGTCATGCGGTCACCGCGTCCCGGTGCAGGATGGAAGTCAACTCGTCGGCGTAGGCTTCGTATCGTTTCATAAGCACCTCGACGCGCGATGCGAACCGGTTGTAGCCGATCACTGCGGGGATGGCCGCGAACAGTCCCATGGCGGTGGCCACCAGGGCTTCGGAGATTCCCGGGGCGACGGCCGGCAGCGTTGCCTGGGTCATCGTGGCGACGTTGCGGAAGGCGTTCATGATGCCCCAGACCGTCCCGAACAAGCCTACGTAGACACTGGTCGATCCCACGGTTGCGAGGAACGGCAGGTGCCGGCCGAGCCGCTCCTCCTCGTGGGTCAAGGCGACACGCATGGCCCGCTGCACGAACTGCATGACCGCGTCGGGATCGGCGCCACCCTGGCCCGACTGCCGCCGGTACTCGCCAAAGCCGGCGGCGAACAGCGATTCGATGCCGGTCTGGTCTTCCTTCCGCTGGTCCAGTTCGTCCTTGAGTTCCGCCAGGTCGACGCCGCTCCAGAACTCGTCCTCGAAGTCGTCCATCTCGCGCTGTACCCGGTTGAGTTCGAACCAGCGCTGGAAAATCATCACCCAGGATGCGATCGACGCCAGCAACAGGAGCACCATCACCGCCTGGACGAGGAGACTGGCGTCCCGGACGAGTTCCAAGATGGACACCGGCTCGGTCACTGGCCCTCCCCCCCTGGCTCGGCGCTCGACAAGTGGAGTTGGGGCTGCCCATCGCGCCGTCGGGGTGCGAGCCCCAAGTGTCGGTACGCCGACTCGGTGGCGACGCGGCCCCGGGGCGTGCGCATGACCAACCCCTCCTGCACCAGGAACGGTTCGATTACGAATTCGATCGTGTCCCGTTCCTCGCCGATGGCAGCCGATAGCGAGTCCACGCCCACCGGACCGCCATCGAACTTGCCGGTAATCGCGGCGAGAACCAACCGGTCCATGCCGTCGAGGCCTCGATCATCCACTTCCAACATCGCCAGCGCGGCGTCCGCCGATAGTTGCGTGACGCAGCCGCTGTCCCTGACTTCTGCATAGTCCCGGACCCGACGCAGCAGTCGGTTGGCCACCCGTGGCGTGCCGCGCGAACGTCGGGCGATCTCGCGCGCCCCGGCGTCGTCGATGGGAATGGCGAGCTTGCCCGCCGACACCGTGACGATCACGGCGAGCTCCGCCGAGGTGTAGAAATCCAGTCGCTGGACGATGCCGAAACGGTCGCGCAGGGGCGAAGTCAGGAGCCCCGCGCGGGTGGTTGCGCCGACCAGGGTGAAGCCTCTGAGATCCAGCTTGATGGACTTCGCAGCGGGACCGTCGCCGATGAGAATATCCAGTTTGCCGTCCTCCATCGCCGGATAGAGGATCTCTTCCACGACCGGCGACAGACGGTGGATCTCGTCGATGAAGAGCACGTCTCCCTCGTCGAGGTTGGTCAACTGAGCCGCCAGATCGCCCGCTTTCTCGAGCACGGGACCCGAGGTGGCCTTCAGGGGCACCCCCATTTCATTGGCGACGATGTGCGCCAAAGTCGTCTTGCCGAGGCCCGGCGGACCGTAGATGAGCGTGTGATCGAGGCATTCTCTGCGCGCTCGCGCCGCCTCGATGAACACGGCCATCTGCTCCTTGACCTTGCGTTGGCCGATGAAGTCCGCCAGGCGGGTCGGCCGAAGCGCTCGGTCGAACGATCCGTCCTCCGAACGCGGGTCTCCGGTGGTGAGACGATCCGGCTGCACGCTCATCCGACTGCCACCCGTTTGAGCGATTCCCTGACGAGATCCTCGACCGCAGCCGCGCCCGTGGCTTCCGCCGCCTCACCCACCACGCGCGCAGCGACGTTCTCCCGGTAGCCGAGGGCCACCAAGGCGAGCACGGCCTCCCGGGTTGGGGCGTTGTCGCCGAGGACGGGCACGGACAGTTCGCCAACGCGGTCGCGCAGTTCGACGACCAAGCGGCTCGCGGTCTTCTTCCCGATGCCGGGAACCCGCGTAATCGCCGCCACGTCGCCGCGCGCGATGGCGCTGGCGAATTGGTCCGGTGCGACCGCCGACAACAGCGCCAAGGCGAGCTTCGGACCGATGCCCGAGACCTTGATGAGCGATCGAAACAGGTTCCGCTCCGCCGCGGTGGCGAATCCGTAGAGCGCCTGCGCGTCGTCCCGGGCGATCAGGTGGGTGTAGACCTCGGCGACCGCCGGCACACCGGCGAGCAAGGCCGCCGCGGAAGTCGTCACCTCGACCTCGTAGCCCACGCCGCCGACGTCGATGACGGCAACGGAGCCGTTCAGTTCGAGCATGTTGCCACGCAAACGTCCAATCACGACGGAGTCCCGAGGAGACGTTTTCGTTCCATTCAACGATCCATGTTCATCCCGCGAGTATTGACGTGGCAGATCGCGACTGCAAGGGCATCGGCCGCATCGGCGGCCGGTTCAGCCGAAAGCGCGAGCAATGCGCGCACCATGTACTGCACTTGCGCCTTGGTGGCGCGACCCGTACCCACCACCGCCTGCTTGACCGAACGCGCCGCATACTCGCTGACCGGCAGGTGCGCATCCACCGCAGCGGCGATGGCGACGCCACGCGCCTGGCCGAGCTTCAGCGCCGATTGGGGATTGCGGGCGAGGAAGACTTCCTCGATGACGAACTCGTCCGGATTGTGCTCGGCGATCACCGCCTCGACGCCATGGAAGATGTCGGCCAAACGGGACGTGAACACGCCCCGGGAGGTGTCTATGCAGCCACTTGCCACGTAGCGCAGTTCGCCCCGCTCAACATCGACCAAACCGTAGCCCGTCAACCGCGAGCCGGGATCGATGCCAAGTACGCGGGTCGCCCTTGGCGATCCGCGAGCCACCAGCGGCTCGGTCAAGTTCGCTGCGCGAACTTCGCTGGACACGTCGGAATGGACGGATGCCGCCATCTCAGGACGCCCACCGTGGATCAGTTGCCCAGAACCTGGTCGGGAAAACCGGCGTTGCAGTAGACGTTCTGCACATCGTCGAGATCCTCCAGGGCGTCGATCAGCCGCAGCACCTTGGTCGCGGTATCCTCGTCGCAGGGATTCGTGGAGGACGGCACCAGCGCGACCTCGGCATGTTCCGGCTCGAAGCCTTCGGCTTTCAGGGCATCCACCACCGGCCCGAGGCGCTCCGGCGGCATCACCACGGAGATGACGTCGTCGTCCTCGCTCTCGATGTCCTCCGCACCGGCTTCGATGGCCACCTCCATCACCGCTTCCTCGTCGGCCCCCACGAGATTGACGATCCCCTGCTTGGCGAACAGGTAGGCCACGGAGCCGTCGGTGCCGAGTTTGCCGCCGTACTTGCTGAAGGCGTGCCGCACCGCCGCCACCGTTCGGTTGCGATTGTCGGTCATGACTTCGAGGAGCACCGCAACGCCGCCGGGACCGTAGCCTTCGTAGACGAGTTCCTCGACATCGCCGTCTTCAAGGCCGCCGGCGCCGCGCGCAATGGCCCGGTCCATGGTTTCCCGGGGCATGTTGACGGATAGCGCGTTGTCGATGGCGACCCGGAGGCGCGGATTGTCGTTGGGATCGCCACCGCCCAAGCGCGCGGCGACCGTGACCTCACGGATCACCTTGGTCCACACCTTGGCCCGCTTCGCGTCTTGGCGAGCCTTGCGGTGCTTGATGTTGGCCCACTTGGAATGTCCCGCCATGGTCAGTCCATCTAGAATACTTGAGCATGCCTAATGTTGACACTTGGGTTGCATACGAACAACGGTGGGCAGCGCTCTTGAACGGCTCGTATTCCGAGACGCGAACGGCTCGTATTCCGAGACGCGCTCGGCTCGTATTCCGAGACGCGCTCGCGCAGCGAGACGCACTAGCGTTCTTGAGACCGCGAAGTCCCTACAGTTGAGCGTAGGGGCGACGCTATCGCGCCCGCAGGGCGCGCCGTCGCC
>JAKZRQ010000006.1:0-11155 GCA_047518105.1 Pseudomonadales bacterium
TGGGGCGTTCGGGAAAAGATCGTCGCCGGGCCGTCGTAGGGGGTCGGTCCCATGGCCGGGTGGTCCAAGGTCACGAAGAAGCCCCGGTGCCGGAGTTGCGGATCCTCGTAGAGATCGCTCGGACGCATCACCGGGTAGGCCGGGACGCCCGCTTCACGCAGCAGGACCGCCGCCTCGAAGGCATCGCGCTCACGGCACCAGGTGGCCAGCGTCTTGCCGTTCAGCAAGGCGTCAAGCGCGGATCGTTCGGCGTCGGTCTCCACGCCGAGCGCGACGTAGCGTTGGTCGCCCAAGCACGGGAAGACGCCGTGGGGATCCAAATTGGGGGATGCCTGGCCCAAACGGTGGGGGACGTTGCCGTTTACCGCGTAGTCGAGGATCAGCGGTTCGAGAAACCGAATGCCGCACTCGACCTGGGCTAAGTCGATGTACTGGCCAAGTCCCGTCCGACGCCGGTGCATCAATGCCGAGACCAGCGCGCAGACGCCGAAGCGCGGCGCGATGAAGTCGGTGTAGGCGCCCCAAGGCCCCGCCGGAACCCGATCCGGCCAGCCAACCAGATCGAACAGGCCCGCGATGCAGGCACCCTGGCCACCGAAGCCGGAATAGCCTCGCTCCCGACCCGTCTGGCCGCGCATGGAGGTGGACAGCATCACTAGGTCGTCCCGCTCGGCGGACAGCGTTTCCCAATCGAGACCGAAACGCGCCATCGTCCCCGGCGAGTAGCTCTCCAGCACGACATCGGCCCAATGGGCCATTCGCCTCGCCACCGCGCGCCCCTCCGGGTTCTTGAGATCCACGGTAATGCCGAGCTTCGAGGTGTTGAAGTTGGCCGTGAACTGCGCCCGGTCGGGTCCCGGCTCGTCGTCCTTGAACGGCGGGACGGTGCGAAGCAGATCGAGGCGGGTCGCCGACTCGATGCGCACCACGGTGGCACCGTGGTCGGCGAGCGTCTTGCCGATCATCGGTCCGACGGCGACCCAACTGAAGTCCGCCACTTTGAGCCCGGCGAAAGGAGAGATCGGGGAACGCGGTTCCACTGGCACGGGCGGCCGCGAACCAGGCACCTCCGACGAGCCCAATCTCGGTACGGCGCGGTTCGACGAAAGGGGCGTGCGCGATAGCCGCGCGAATGGTCCCGGGTGCACGGGTTCGCCCTGCCGATGTTCCACCACTCCGCCGCGCCGTTCGCGCTCGGACGACCCGGCGATCCAGAAATCCCGGTCGGCCAGATGCGGATCGCGAACAAGGTCGGGAACCGTGTGGATCGCTGCAAGGGTGACCGCGTGCTCTGCCGAGTAGAGCTGGATCTCCTGCTTGGTCTTGGTGCGCAGCAACGCGGCGGCCAGATCTGCCGCCGTCTGTGCGGCATCGGTGTCCAACTCGCCGGACCGCAACGCCGACAACCAATTCGAGAGGTCGAGCCCCCGGACGCCTTCCGGCACATCGACGCCGGATGCCTCCACCCACCGCAGCAGGGCATCGAACGTGCGCTCGCCGATGATCCGCATTTGCAGGCGCACCTGGACCAGACCGTCGAGGCAAGGCGCAAGGCCCGGCAAGTTCAGCCGCTGCGTCGCCGCTGCGGGAAGCTGGCCCCGAAATTCCGACGTTCCGGGCGGATTGCGGCCCGTGTTGGGCGGATAGCCCGTGGCGTTCATCAACGTCCAAACGACGCAAGCCTGGGCCGAGACGTCGAGATGCTGGCCCTGGCCCGATCGTTCGCGTTCGTACAGGGCGACCAGGATGTCGGCTGCCGCTTGCACGCCCGCATGGAATGCCGCCTGGGGCATTGCCCCCATGGGTACCGGCGGACGGTCGCCGTCGCCCTGAAGACCAACGAGGCCTCCCGCCGCCTCCACCGTGACTTCCGAAGCCGGCGCGTCCGCCAATGGTCCGGTGGTGCCGAACGGCGTAATCGATACGTGGACGAGCCCCGGGTAGGTTTGCGACAGGTCGCCGCAACGTCCCGACTCGATGAAGATGTCGGCGTCGGCGAGGAACGGCGTCGCGTCCTCGGCGACGATGCTTTTCTTGCCGGCACCCACGCAAGCCCAGTAGAGCGACTCCGACCCGTCGAACGGGCCCAGACGGCGGGAATCGCAGCCGCCGGGGGGCTCCACCTTGAACACCTCGGCACCCAACTCCGCCAGCACCCGACCGGCCAGTTCTCCCCAGCGCGTGGTCGTGTCGATGACGCGGATGCCCGCCAGCGGCGGCTTCATGGGGCAGGAGATACCACGGAATCAGACGGGGTTGGGACGCGTTCTTGGATCGAAACCTCGCGACTCTACTACAATCACAGTTCGGACCCTCCCCTCATTCGATGCAATGCAGCAATGGCGCAACGCAAGAGAAAACACAGGAACCAACGGCCGGTGCCCGCCGCGACGCCGAGCGCGGCGTCCCCGCCGGCGGCCGCGGCGATGTTGCCCGCCGGGGCCGGCTATTCGAGGGGCATCGGCGGATTCCTCCCCCGAGACTTCTCTCGCCTCGACGCCCTAGGCGTTGTGGCGATCGCCCTGCTCATCGGCGTCGGCTACTACCCGGCGCTTCAGGGCGCCTTCGTCTGGGACGACGTGATCTTCTCCGAGGAACCGGTCATCCATGCCGCATCGGGCTTGTGGAGCATCTGGTTCTCGCCGGCGGACATCCGCAACGAAGGGCACTACTGGCCGATCGTCTACACGACCTTCTACCTGGAGCACAAGCTGTGGGGCCTCGCGCCGGTCGGCTACCACGCCGTCAACCTGTTGCTCCACTTCGTCAACGCGCTCCTGGTCTGGCGCCTCATGGGGCGTTTGACGGTGCCCGGCGCCTGGTTGATCGCCGCCGTGTTCGCCGCGCATCCGCTGCACGTCGAGTCGGTCGCCTGGATCATCGAACGCAAGGACCTGCTTTCGGCGATGTTCTATCTCACCGCGATGATGACCTGGATGCGGTTCGTCGACGAGGGCACCAAGAGACACTACCTCCTTGCGCTCGGCCTATTCACCGCCGGGTTGCTGTCCAAATCCGTGGTCGTGACGCTGCCGGCAACGCTTCTGATCTGGCACTGGTGGCGCGAAGGGCGGGTGACGATCGCGGACATCGTGCGCCTGGCGCCGTTCTTCGCGGTGGGATTCGCGATCACGTTGGCGGATTTCGCGTTCTACACGTCGCGGGAGTCGCTGGACCTCGGCTACTCGATCGCCGAGCGAATGCTGATCGCGGGACGCGCGCTGTGGTTCTACCTGGGCAAGCTGGTGTGGCCCGTGGATCTGGCCGTCATCTACCCGCAGTGGGAGATCGACACCGGCGACCTGCTGGCCTGGGCATTCGTCATCGCTGCCGTGGCGCTGGCCGCCGCGCTGTGGTTCTCGCGACGGTGGACCGATCGGGGACCTTTGGCGGGCGCGCTGGCGTTTGCGGTGACCTTGGCGCCGGTGCTCGGATTCATCGACTACGGCTACATGCAGTTCTCGTTCGTCGCCGACCGCTTTCAGTATCTGGCCGGCATCGGCGTGATGGCGGTCCTGATCGGCAGCGCCGCCCGCGCCACACGCACCTTGGCGCCCGCCGGACAGACCGGGGCGCGAACCGCGGCCGGGGCGGCGCTGGCAATACTCGCCGTCCTGACGTGGCAGCAAGCGGGCGTCTATCGGGACGAGGTCGCCCTGTTCAGCCATGTCGTCTCGCTCAACCCGAACGCGCGGGATGCGCATCTCAACCTCGGCAGCGCGTTGCTGACGGCTGGCCGCACCGAGGAGGGACTTGTCGCCAGCCGTATCGCGGTCGAGCAGCGCCCGGACACGCCCGGCCCCTACACCAACCTGGGCCGCGCGCTCCAAGGCCAGGGACGGTTCGAAGAGTCGGAAGAGCAACTGCGGCGCGCCCTCGAAGTCGACCCGCGCCACCTGAGCGCCTTGCAGAATCTGGCGGAGCTGTACCGAAAACAAGGCAACTTCGCCCAGGCCATCGAGGCCTACCGGGCCGTTCTCGCCATCCAACAGGACTACGCGCTCGCCCATGCCGGTCTCGGCCACACCCTGTACACAATCGACCGCCACGAGGAGGCCATCGAAGCCATGGAGCGCGCCCTCGCGCTGCGACCCGAATTGCCCATGGCAGGCGGCTTGCAGATCGTCATGGGACAGGCCGCGCGGAAACTCGGCCAGTTCGACCGGGCCGACGCGTATCTCCGCCGCGCGATGGCGATCCAGCCACGCAAAATCGAGCCACTCCTGGAACTCGCCGAACTGCGCTCGCTCGAGGGACGTCACGAAGCCGCCGAGGCGTACCGCCGCCGGGCGCGCGAACTCCATCCGAACAATCCAGCGGCGTTGCACACCGTAGCCGAATCGCTTCGCAAAGGAGGCCGCACGGAGGAGGCGATTGCCGCCTATCAGGAAGTGTTCGCAATCGATCCCGACAGCGCGCCGGCCCATGCAGGCCTAGGTATGGCCTACCACCAGTCGAAACGCCACGAAGAAGCCGTGCGCAACATGGAAAGGGCGCTGGAACTGCAGCCCGATCTGGCGGTGGCCGCCACGCTGCGGGTATTCATCGGCCACTCCTTGCTCGAACTCGACCGACCCGAGGCAGCGGACGAACAGTACCGACTCGCCCTCGACGTCGACCCACGCAATGCCGACGCGCTTGACCACCTTGCCATGTCCCGATTCGGCGAGAAGCGCTACGAGGAGGCACGGAAACTGTACGTCAGGCTAGCGGACGTCCAGCCGAACAGCGCCGTGACGCACTCGAACCTGGGTGCCGTCCTCCATCATCTTGGGCGGAACGAAGAAGCCCTGGCCAGCGTCGAACGGGCTCTCGCCCTCGATCCGGACCTGGAGTTGGCGCGGGTCGGTCGCCGGGAAGTGCGCAAGGCATTGGGACTGGACGCCCCATAGATTCCTCGAGCGCGCCGAATGTTTACACTTGAGTTGCATTTCGAACGAAGCGCATTCACCCGAGGCGCGGCTTGGTGCCGATGACGCCCTGCCCTTCCAAATCGTCTATTTCCGCGTCGCCCAGGCCCAGCACTTCGGTCAGTACCTCGCGGTTGTGCCGGCCTAGGGTGGGCGCCGGCCAGTCGATGTCGAAGGGCCCTGGTCCGACCCGGTACGGCGGCGCGGGATGCGGCAGCACGCCCACGTGGTCGCGCTCCATCAGTTTCCAGAACCCGCGCGCGGCGAGGTGCGGGTCCGTGGCCAACTCCAGGCTGCCGACGACATGTCCTGCGGCGACGCCGAGTCCCTGAAGCTCCAGCATGAGGATCTCCGCCACTTGGTCCTGCGTGAACGCGGCGACGGCGCGGTCGAGTTCGTCGGCCCGCTTCAGACGATCGTCGACATTGCCGAAACCGCCAATGCCGGAGAACGTCGAGAAGGCCGACCACTCGTCTTCCGAATAGACGCAGATGGCAATCCACTCGTCTTCGCCGACGCACGGATAGACGCCGTGCGGCGCACCCCGGTGTGAGCGGTTACCCGGTCGTGCCGGGGCTTCGCCGGTGACCGATTGGGTGAGAATGCCCTCGACGCCAAGCGGGAACAGGCACTCGGATTGGGACAGATCAAGATGCTGGCCGCGTCCGGTGCGTTGCTTGGCGTAGAGCGCGGTCAACAGCGCCGCCGCGCCGTTCAAGCCGCCGACGGAATCGCCGAGGGCCACGTGCACCATGGTCGGCGGGTGGTCTGCGGTACCCGAGAGATGAGGCAGTCCCGACGCCTGCTCCACGGTCGAGCCGTAGGCGCGATAGTCCGACCAAGGTCCGCTGGTCCCGAAGGCCGGCATGGAAATCATCACCAGTGCCGGATTGATCGCGGACAGCACCGGGTAGTCGAGACCGAGCTTGGGCAGGACACCGGCGGAGTAGTTCTCGACCACGATATCGGAGATGGCCACCAGCCGCTTCAGCAGGTCGCTGCCGAGGGGCATCGACAGGTCGAGGGTGAGGTCGCGCTTGTTGCGGTTGACGGTGTTGAAGGCCGCATTTTTCTCCGCTCCGTGGTCGTCGATCCAGGCCTGCGTGGCCTCCCAACCCCGCCACCAGTCGAAGCGCACGCAGCCCTCGATCTTGATCACGTCCGCGCCCATGTCCGCCAAGTGCCGGGCGGCCAGGGGTCCCGCCCAACCCATGGAGAGGTCCACCACGCGCAGGCCCGCCAAGAGCCCGGGGCGGGTCACGACAGGGTTTCCACGGTGGACTCGCCAAGACGGGCCACTCGACCGCCCACCTTGGCGGGCGTACCGAACAACCGGAAAGGAGTGACCGGCGCCTGGAACGTCGCGCAGTCGGCTTCGAGTCGTGCGAACGCGCCTCGGGCCACGTACTGGTCCACACCAAAGAGTTCCTCCATCGTGGGCACCGGCGCGAGGGGAATGCGCATGGCCTGGCCGCGTTCGACCAGTTCCGCCGCCGAGCGCTTGCGCGCACGTTGCCTGATGACGGGCTCCAGGGTGTCGTAGTCCATCAGCCGGCCGATGGCGGTCTGATAGGCCGGTTCGTCGGCGTAGTGGTCCATCGCCAAGAGCGAGCAGAAGTTCTTCCATTGCCGGGGCGTCAGGGCCGTCACACCCAACCAGCCGTCGGCGCAAGCGTAGATCCCGAGCGGATAGGTGGGCGCGAAACGGTTCACACCGAGGCGCTTGCCGCGGCGCCCACTCCGAAAGCCGCCAACGCCGCCCACCTCGGTAAAGCACAGGTTGGCTTCGTGGATGCTCGTGTCGAGACGTACCGGACCCGCAACGTTGCCCATCTGGCGCGCGATCACCTGCCCCAGGGTTCCGATGTAGGCGGTCAATCCACCGACGATTTCCGCACCGCAACCGGCCGGCACCAACGGCGGGCCCTCTTCGGGACCGACGTTCCTCACCATGCCGGCCAGCGACCAGCAGACCGCGCCGCTGCCTTTGAAATCGGCATAGGGACCGTCGCGACCAAACCAGGTGATCGTGGAGACGACCACATTGGGCGCAACGGCGGCGAAGGCACCGTAGTCGAATCGCCCGTCGTCCAGGACCACGACCCCGTCTTCGGCCGAGCGCGCTGTGGCCAAGCGCGCGAGCCGCTCCGGCTCAGCGTCCACATCCAGCGCGACGCTTTTCTTGTTGGTGCTGAGATAGGCGTGCAGGGCACTGTTCTCCGGTGCCCTGACGCCGGGAATGAAAGGCCGCTCGCGGCGGGTGTCGAAACCCGCCTCCGGCGGTTCCACGTTGACCACCTCCGCGCCGTGGTCCGCAAACAGCTTGCCGCAGTAGCCGCTGGCGATGGTGCCAGCCACGTCGAGCACCTTGAGGCCTGTCAACGCCCCGTCAGTTGCCACTTTCCCTTCGCACCCTCGCACGGTTTCTCCAGAACGCCAACGCGCCCGGTAGGGCGCGCATTCTCCCGGCCTCGTTCGAAATGCAATCCAAGTGTCAAATTCGGCGTGCTCAGGGAATCTGGGGACGTCGAAAATAACCCAAAAGGCCGGACGATTCACGACGGGCTACGTTCTGCGGGAGACGGCGCGAGGTCGAACCGATCGCCGAATGGCTTCGGCACGACAATCCGTCCAATAAACCAAGGTTCCTTCAGACGGCCGGAGGGACCAAAATGAACAAACGGGAAGACAGCTCATGAACACATCGGAAGATCGCCACGTGCCGCGCTACCACTTCGTAGCGCCGGAAGGCCCGTGCGTGCCATTCGATCCCAACGGCTGCCTGTTCTGGCGCGGTCGCTACCATCTGTTCTACATCTACCAGGATCCGGAACTGCCCCACGGCGGTCATTGCTGGGGCCATGCATCGAGCCACGACCTGGTGCACTGGCAGCTCCACCCGCCGGCACTGAAACCCGGTCCCGGGGTCCCCGAGCAGGGGATTTTCTCGGGCAGCGCCCTGCTAACGCGCGACGGTACGCCGGCGCTCATCTACTACGGGGTGAAGGTAGGCATCTGCGTGGCCTTCGCCGAAGACGACGACCTCGTCCGCTGGCGGCGCCACCCGGCCAATCCCGTGATCCCCGAACCCAAGCGCGGAGACCCCCACTTCGACGTCTACCGCGTCTTCGACCCCCACGCCTGGCTCGCCGACGACGTCTACCACGTCATCCTCGGCGGTCGCGTCAAACCCCACGACATCCGCGACACGGCCTACCTGTTCACGTCGAAGGATCTGCAACACTGGGACTACCAGCGACCGTTCTACAGCCCGAATCCGCAATGGACGGACGCCAACGAGGACTGCGCCTGCCCGGACTTCTTCCAACTTGGCGACCAGCACGCGCTCGTGTGCATAAGCCACGCCCGGGGGACGCGCTACTACCTCGGCCGCCATCATGCCGGCACCTTCATTCCCGACAGCCACCATCGCCTGACGTTTCCCGGCGGTTCCTGCTTTGCGCCGAAGTCTCTGGTTGACGGCACGGGTCGGCGCGTCGTCTGGGCATGGATCGTGCCGCAACGCCGAACCGGCAGGGACCAATTCGCTACGCTGACGCTGCCCAGAGTGTTCACCGCGACAGGAAGCGGTCCATTGATGATCGAGCCCGCCCGGGAGCACGAACTCCTGCGCCGCAACCATCGCGAGACACGAGGCATCGAGCTCGACGACGCCGAGCGCCTGTTCATGGAACTCGCCGGAGAGAGCCTGGAGCTACGCCTCGCCATCCGCCCCCAAGGTGCCCGTCGCGTGGGACTGAGCGTTCGCGCCGCACCGAACCGGATCGAGGAAACGCGCATCGTCTACGACGTGGCGGCGCAGACCCTGTCCATCGACACCAGCCGGTCAAGCCGGGATCCAACGGTGTTCCGGTCCTTTCCGATCTTCGGATCCCGCGAACCCCGCGACGTGCCCGTCCAGACCGCACCGTGCCCCTTGAGCGAGGACGACGCGCTGCGGTTGACCGTCTTCCTGGACGCCTCCGTCGTCGAGGTCTACGCCAACGACCGACTGGCACTGACCGGACGCATCTATCCCACGCTGGCCGGCAGCCGTCACACCCGGCTCTTCGCCGAGGGCGGTCGCGGAGCGTTCTCGCCAGTACAGGCTTGGGACAAGGCGCCGCTCGTGTATTCGGCCAGCCCGGTGGTTGATGCAGACAGAGGCTGACTCGGTGTTGCGGTTAGAATGACGCCCCGAGAACGCGTCGGGCACCATGCGCGGCGACCAGAATCAAGGATGGCCATGACGACGCCCTATCCCGACCACCCCCAACTCACGGGAAACTACGCACCGCTGCGAATGGAATGCGACATCGACGATGTGATCGTCCGTGGCGATTTGCCGGCGGATCTCGACATCACCTACTACCGCAACGGTCCGGACCCGCAGTTCCCGCCCCGGGGCGACCACCATTGGTTCGCGGGCGATGGCATGCTGCACATGTTCCACGTCCAGAACGGTCGGATTCGATACCGCAACCGCTGGGCTCGCACCGGCAAATGGAACTTGGAACGTCGCGAAGGCCGGAGTCTCGTCAACCCGTTCAACCCGATGGAGAACGACCCGATTGCCCGGGGCATGGAGGACGACGGGCTTGCCAACACCAACGTCCTTTGGCATGGCGGCAAGCTCCTGGCGCTCGAGGAAGGCCACGCGCCGTTCGAGATCGACCCCGGAACGCTGGATTCCATTGGCGCATGGCGGTTCGACGACCGCCTCGAAGGGCCGATGACCGCCCATCCCAAGATCGATCCGAATACCGGCGAACTGCTCTTCTTCGGCTACATGGCGTCCGGCATGTTCAGCCCGGATGTGAGCTATCAGACCGTCGACTCATCGGGACGACTGACCCGCTCCGAGCGCTTCGAGGCACCCTTCGCGAGCATGATGCACGACTTCATCGCCACCGACGAACACGTCGTATTCCCCGTGTTTCCGGTCACGGCGAGCTTGGAACGGGCAATGCGCGGCGGGCCTCCATTGGCTTGGGAGCCGGACAAGGGCACCCACCTCGGCGTCATGCGGCGAGACGGGTCCGTCGCCGACATGCGCTGGTTCGAGACCGATCCGTGCTTCGTCTTCCATGCGATGAACGCCTATACCGACGGCAACCGCATCGTCACCCACGTCATGCAGTTCGAGCGGGTGCCGTTGTTCCCCCACGTGGACGGCACGCCGACGGCACCCGCCAACGCCCGCCTCGCCGAGTGGGTGATCGACCTCGCCGACAACTCCAACGGCGTCGAGCGCCGGTTTCTCGATGACGTGCCCGGCGAGTTTCCGCGCCTCGACGAACGCTTTGCCGGCGGGACGTACGGGCAGGGCTACTACGCCGCGTCGGTCAACGGTGCCGACGACTTCAGTTTCAACGCGATCGTCCGCCACGACTTCGCGGGCGGAGGGCGGAGTCAGTACGTGCTGCCCGACGGCGACGCAACCGGCGAGCCGGTGTTCGTGCCGAGATCTAGGGACGCTGACGAGGGCGACGGCTACCTGCTGAGCATCGTCCACCGCGGCAGCGAAAACCGCAGCGATCTGATCTTCCTGGATGCGCGCAACGTGGCCGACGGACCCTTCGCTTGCGCCGAACTGCCCCATCGCGTGCCTTATGGGTTCCACGGGAATTGGAGGTCCAACAGCGCGTCCTGACGGACGCGTTTCGAGATTGCTCTGCAATCTCGGCGCGTTGGCGATCCTGACGGACGCGTTTCGAGATTGCTCTGCAAGCTCGGCGCGTTGGCGATCCTGACGGACGCGTTTCGAGATTGCTTTGCAATCTCGGCGCGTTGGCGATTCCAAACGCCTTTGCGGTTCCTCGGTGCGGCAACAAGCACGACCGAAGTGAACTTTGGTTGTCGAGACCTCGGCGAGATTAGGTCGTTGACCAAAAAAGCGTAAGAGATTGCCGGTTGCGCCACATCCGCCCCGGTGGTGAGGCTGCTCAGAACCCGCCGCCCGCGTCGAGATAGGCCGACTCTTCCGGCGTGCCGACCCGCCCCAGGATCGCGTTGCGATGCGGGAAGCGTCCGAAGCGAGCGATGACGTCCCGATGGGAACGGGCGTACGGAACGAACTCCGCAGCGAACTTCCGCCACGGCGGCGGCGCTTCGGCAACAAGCGCTTCAAAGAGTGCGACCGAACGCTCTTGGTCCTCGGGTTCTTCGCTGTGCTCGAAGGGGTGGTAGAGAAAGGCCCGACCGGGGCAGGCGAGTTCGCGGTCGAGACCACGGTCGATGGCGCG
>JAKZRQ010000007.1:0-9939 GCA_047518105.1 Pseudomonadales bacterium
TTGACTAGATTCCTTGAGCGCGCCGAATGTGCCGCGCGCCTAGATTTCTTGAGCGCGCCGAATGTTGACACTTGGGTTGCATTTCGAACGAGGCCGGGAGAATGCGCAAGCATTCTCGATCGCGCCCGTCAGGGCGCGCCGTCGCCACATGCGGCGCGCGCTAGCGCTGATCCCGACGCGGACCCCGTTTCCTTGTCCTTCGGCGGGGGATGTTCAGACGCTGACGGCGCTCCCACAGGCTTTTTCTGCTGATTCCAAGTTTGCTCGCGAGTTCCGTCTCCGTGAACTGGTCTTCGTTATCCAGCACGAAGCGCACGAAGTAGCCTTCGAGACTGCTGGCGGACTCGCCTTGGACTTCGGGCGGTGGCTGGGGGGCACCGCCGGTGTTGATCGCGAGCAGACCGGCATCGATGGTCTCGTCCTCGCTGAGGATGGCCGCGCGCTCGACGGCGTTCTCCAGTTCCCGCACGTTGCCGGGCCAAGGGTAGGAACGCATCGCGTCCAAGGCGCTACTGGAAAACGACAGTCTATGCTTGTTCAGCTTGCCGCAGGCGCGACCGAGCAGGACGTGTGCGAGCTTGATCACGTCTTCGCCCCGATCCCGCAACGGCGGCACCCGCAACGCCGCGTCGATGCGGCGCAGCAGGTCGTCGCGAAACTGGTTGTTTCGGGCAAGCTCGACAATGTTGCGATGCGTCGCGGCGATGACGCGCACGTTTACGCGGCGCGTCTTGGCACTGCCGAGACGGCGGATGCGGCCGTCTTGGAGGAAGCGCAGCAGCCTTGCTTGGGCGGTCGGCGGCATGTCGCCGATCTCGCCTAGAAACAGCGTGCCACCGTCTGCTGCTTCCAAGAGGCCGGGGCGCGGTGCTGCGAGAGGCGCGGAAGAGACGCCGGCGCCGAGGCCGAACAGTTCCGACTCGATCATCGACTCGGGAATGGCAGCACAGTTGAGGGCGATGATCTGGGCGTGTCGGCGCCCGCTCGATGCGTGTAGGGCACGGGCGATGAGCTCCTTGCCCGTCCCGACCTCCCCTTGGATGAGCACGGTCGCCTCGGTGGGCGCCCACTTGGCGACCTGGTCGAAGAGATCGCGCATGGCGGGGCACTCGCCGACGATGGACGAAAATGCCGTCATCCCGGCCACCATTGGCTGAGCGCGGCTTGCGGCCCGCTCGACCGCGGCAATAAGCGTCGCCGGCTGGAACGGTTTGGCGACATAGTCGGCGGCACCCTGGCGCATGCATTCGACCGCCTCGGGAATGCTTGGCGAGTCGGCAACCAGGACAACAGGGACAGATGCTGCAAACGCCAGGAAGTCGTCGGCGCTGGCGACCATCGTGGCATTGGCGACCACCGTCGCCACCTGCCCGACGCCGACGCGCGCGACATCAGTCAGATTCGCCGCCTCGACGACGGCGAACCCGTTGCGTTCGAATTCCTCGCGCAGCTCACGGCGGCTCGAATCGTCGCGTTCGATCACGAGGACGCGTGTCATTGGCTAATGGTAGCAGGCGCAATGAGCCAGCCGTAATGGTCCGGCGGCGCGAGTCTGTGTCTGGGGCCCTGGGCGAACCGGACCCGACACCCTGGGGAACATGGCGGACCGCTCGGGTGCGATCCGTCTTGCTCAGGCGAGCGCAACGAAACCCGCAACAACCGGTCGTGACGGCACCTTGCCGCTGTCCCAGTGGCGAATGGCCCAATCGAGAATCGTCGCGATGTCGCCCCGTGGCGGATCGAGACCTAGCAGAGTCAACACCGTCGCGATGTTGTGGCGTGCGAAACGGTCTTCGATGGTCGTGGCTCGGTTGTGCTTGGACAATTTGACTCCTGATGCCTCGGTGATGACGGGGAGGTGGGCGTAGGCCGGCAAGGCCATGCCGAGGAGGCGCATGAGGAATATCTGCCGTGGTGTGTCCTCGAGCAGATCGGCGCCGCGAACGACGTGATCGACGCCCATCACATGGTCGTCGACGACCACGGCAAGTGGGTAGGAGACGAAGCCATCGCGGCGCTGAACGATGAAGTCGTCCAACGCGTCGGCAGCGCCCTTTGGATGCCCCCGGGCGGCCCCCGCCGCTGTCTGGGAGCACTGCGGGTGCTGCACGCGGTCCGTGAAGGTGATGCGGCCTTCCGTGCGGATGCGGACGGCGTTGCCTCGGCGCGACAAACCGAGATCGCGACAGGTTCCAGGGTAGCGGCCCTCGCCGCGCAGTTGCCGTCGGGTGCAGCGGCAGGCGAAACACCGCTCGTCCAACCGCTCGAGGGCAGCATGATAGTGGTCGATGTGGGCACTCTGACGAGCCACTTGGCCGTCCCAGGTCAGGCCGTGTGCTTCCAGCGTCCGCAAGATCGCCGACTCGGCATCGGTATCGATGCGGGGCGCGTCCAGATCGTCGATGCGTAGCAGCCAGCGACCGTCGTGCGCCCGGGCGTCGAGCCAGGAAGCGACCGCCGTAAGCAGCGAGCCTAGGTGCAATGGACCGGATGGCGTGGGGGCGAAACGCCCGGTGTAGGGCGATGCCGGGCGCCGCTCGGCTATCGGAGCCACGGCGTGGGAGTGAAGCGGTTAGCCTCGAAGCTGCTTTTCGCGGAGTTCGTCAAGCGCTTTGCAGTCCACGCACTGAGTCGCCGTGGGTCGTGCTTGGAGGCGACGCAAGCCGATTTCGACCCCGCAGGTGTCGCAATAGCCGTAGTCTTTCTGCTCGATCCGGTCGAGTGTCTCTGTGATCTTGCGGATGAGGCGGCGTTCGCGGTCGCGCGTTCGCAACTCGATGCCGAGTTCCTCCTCGCGGGTCGCGCGGTCGAGCTCGTCGGGGAAGTTCGAGGCTTGGCCCTGGAGAAGGTTGACGGTGCGATCCACCTGCTCCATCAGTTCATGCCGCCAGGCGGCGAGCATGTCCCGGAAGTGCTGTTCCTGGTTGGGACTCATGTACTCCTCGCCGGGCGCGGCGGAGTAGGGAGCGAAGTGCGTGAACGGCGAATGATCGTCGCCCGCGACAGTCGTGGCGCTCTCGGAGTCTGTTGATCCGGCATCGATGGTGTCGGATCGCGCGTCCCGTTCACCGGAACGGTCGGTTGTTGCTTCGTTGGCCATAGGCCTCCCGATATCTGGTCAAGGTTGCTCGAACCCGGAGAAACGCTACTAGGACGAGCCAAGTAATGACGACCGCTTGGTGTCTTCACTGGTCAGTCTGAGTTACGCTCGCTGGGCTCCTTGCTTCCTCGAGGGTCGAATCGAAGGGCGCGTAACCTAACAAAACGTCTTTGCAATGACCATACCTGAGTCGTTACGAGTCGTAACCGGGAAAAACCGGCCGGCCGGTGCCGCTACATGAGGTTCACGCCGGTACTGCGCGCGGGCGTCCTCATCCGCCGCTACAAGCGTTTCTTGGCCGATGTCGAGACGCCGATGGGCGAGACGCTGACCATGCACTGTGCCAACACGGGGGCCATGATCGGCTGCGCCGAACCGGGGAGTGCGGTTTGGTACTCGGAGTCTGCCAATCCCAAGCGCAAGTACCGTCACACCTTGGAGATTGTTCGGAATCACGAGGGCCACTACATCGGCGTCAACACCTCCCGGGCCAACGCCCTGGTTGCCGATGCCATTGCCGAGGGGCTGGTGCCGGGAATCGCGAGTTCCGGACCGATTCGCCGGGAAGTGGCCATTCCTGGCGAGAGAGGACGCTTCGATCTCTTGGTGGGCGGGGTCTTCGTGGAAGTCAAGTCGGTGACCCTGAAGCTCGAAGACAGCGGTGCCTTTCCCGACGCGGTGAGCGTTCGCGCCACCCGCCATGTCGATGCGTTGGCGCGGCTGGCACAGTCGGGGCGCCCGGCAGCGTTGGTTTTTTGCGTCCTGCATGGCGGAATTGCACAAGTCCGGAGCGCGGACGAGATCGATGCGGCCTACGGCGCCGCGTTGCGACGGGCGGCGACCGTCGGGGTTCGTATCGTGGCGCTCGGCTGCCGGATTTCGCCGCAGGGGATCGTACCGATTGGGACGCTGCCCGTTAGCCCGATTTCTCACCAGGCCGCTTGTCGGCGTCAAAAAGCTCTTGGGTTTCACTAGTTTGACCGCGATGTCGATGATCGTGCCGATGGCGGACTGCGCTGGCCGCGCCCTCGCGGGTCTTTTGGGCCCGTGTGTACACGGGGCCAAAATCCTCCGCGATCATCACGGCCCCTGGTGAGAAATGCGGGCTAGCGGTAAACCCGATATCGCATGCGCCACCGAGGCGTCGTCAACACTTCGCTGGCCAACATCCCGGGCCACCCGACCGCGACCCTGCCCCAACGATCGCCGTCGAGCGCCAACCCCTCGCCACCACCGCGAACAGTCCCACAAACGCGTCTCCCCGGCTCGGCACGCGATGACCCCAGCGCGGGGTACGGGTCGGGTGAACGTTGGCTTTCCATGAAACCCAACGGTCTCACCGACTCGCAATCCGGCAACCTGCTCATCTGCGCGCCGGACGGCAACCCCAAGAACGCCCGCAAACTCATCATCAACGCCCAAGGCCGCATCCGCCACGGCCGCGACAGCGATGGCGACGGGATCGTCGAGGACGCCGATGGCAGGCCGGTTTCCTGCCGAACGTACCGGTCGTCAAGCGCCGAGATCTGCCCAGGACAGTCGCCCGGTCGTCGTCCGGTCGAGCATCCCGCCGCCGTCGCGAACGCGGCCGTAGGTGCTCTGCAGCAACACGCTCGCGGCGGACGTGGCGCCGCTGCCGCGTGCGGTGATGCGGAAGACGTCGATCGTGACCGGCGGCAACGGCGTGGCCGGCGTGCCCGAATCTTCGAAGGTCGCCACCCACTCCACGATGGTGCGGGGTTGTTCCTCCACGCCACTCAGCGGAACCGCCAGCACCCGGCCCTGCCCGTTCCAGTCGGCCCCATGCCATGGATCGCGCTCGCCGTAGGCCGGGGCCGAGAACAAGCCGTCGATACCACGCGGCGAGAAGTTCTCCGCCGGATCCCCGTCGTTGACGGCGAGCCAGGCCTCGGCCTCCGCCAACGCCGCTTCGGCGGCATGGAAGGCGAGCGCGCCGTCGGCGCTGTTGCGCGCCATGCGCAACTCCAGGATCGTGGTCTGGGCCGCGGACAGGGCGGCGACGGTGATCGCCAACAGCAGAGCGAGGCTGACGAACAGCACGATGCCACCGGCGCGGCTGTTGAACCTGCCCATCCCCGCTCACCCGTTGCGCATCGCAATGGTCCGCGAGAACCGCAAGGACAGGGCTCGGTCATCCGCCGTCACCGCATCGACGCTCGTCGCCCCGATCGAGACGTGGACGGCGCGAATCACGCCCGCCGCCGGATCCCCCGGCGCGACGTAGCGGGTGGGCGCGCTCGCGCCGTCATCGGGCGTCGCGTCCACACCGAAGAGGATCTGCAGGTCGTCGATGCCCTGCACCAGTTCCGCCGGCGCCGCCGCGGACGTCTTGCGCCAAAGCGACCACGCCCTTTCGCCCCGGTTGTCTTGCCCGGCACCGGTCGCGATGAAGTAGATGTCGGTCACGACCCGAGCCACCATCGCGGCCTGGGGAGAGCCCTCGCCGCCGTAGGGCTGCGCCAGGGCGGCGAGCGAGAACCCAGGGCGGTTGGCGAAATCGTCATGCCCGGCAGGGCGCGTCAAGGTCGCCCGGCCCACCATTTCGGAGACGCTGCCGATGCGGAACAAGGCCCCTTGGCGGCAGTCGGACAGCACCACGAAGTCGTCGGCCTCGAGGGCGAAGTCCTCTGCGGCCGCGACGACAAGCGGATCGTCGTCCGCCACCCACGGCGACGACAACGCGAACCCCGGCGCTTCGACCCGCCGAAACACCACGATGTCGCTGCCCGGACGCAGGGACGCGGCGCGAATTCGGTTCCGACCAACAAGGCCCATGGCGGTCCCTCCCCCGCCGCGCACCGGCAGCGGCGCCAGACTCGGCTGCCAGTCGTCAACGCGGTTGCCTGTGCCAACGCCGTCGAACCCTTCCACCGGCACCGAGATGTTGAACTCGGCGATCCGATCCCAGTGCCCGTTCAGGCCGTTGACCAGCGCACCGCCCGCGGCGCAGCCCCGATACCCCGCCCCACGCGCCGAACGGGCGATGAAGTCGAAGGCGTGGCGCGCCGACTCCTGCAGGCTCGCCTGCCCCGCCAACAGGACGTTGCCCCGGCTGGTGCTCGCGAACAACTGGACCACGGCGGTCGTCAACACCACACCGAGCGACGCTGCGAGCAAGAGCTCGAGCAGGGAGAATCCCTGGGCGCGGCGCACGCTATCTCCTGCCGGCCACGGCCAGGCGACCGACCCGCCCGCTTCGCCAGGTCACGGTGACCGCAAACCTCCCATCGGCCTCCACCGCGACGCCGCCGTCGCCCTCGGGCAGACCCGGCTGGCGCTCTTCGGCCGCGAGCATGCCCGCCGTCCTGACGGCCACGCAGACCGACTCGTCGTTCCAGCGGCCGAGGGCGCATTTCCAAACGGCGAGGTCGAACACAGCCAGTTCCGCCTGCGCGCAATCACGCGCCCGGCAGTCCACCCACGCCGGCGGTCCCGTGCCGACGCCTGCCGTGTAGCCCGCGCCGCCATTGGCATGCAGGCGTTCGACCATGTCCTCGGCCAGCATCAGCGCCACCGTGCGCTCCAGGGCACCCCGGTTGTTCTCGGAACTCGCGATCTGCAGTCCGACCGCGCCCAGCGCGCCCACCGCGATCACCAGCATGGCCACCAGGAGTTCGATCAACGAATAGCCGCAGTGCGCTCCGAGACCCTTCATGGCTGCCAACTGTTCTCGTTCGGGTCGTCGAAGTCGCCGTCGGCGTTGCGATCCCAGCGGCGCACGCCGTCGCTATGGAGTTCGAGCAGACCATCGCCCGCCGCGGCGGCGTTCTCCTTCGGCGTCGCCCGCAGGACGAAGCTGCCCGGCGTGGCGGCATGCACGGTTGTGTCGTAGTCCTGGGCGGAGATCGCGCACAGGTTGGCCGAGACCGGGCCGGTGGACGCATCGGCCAGGCCGTCGCCATCGGTATCGACCGCCGGGGTGTAGCGCATGGTCTCGGCGGCGTGGCGTTCCAAGCCTTGCGCGCAACGCACGAGATCCGCCTGGGCGTTGGTACGCTGGGCGCGCAGGCTGTAGCCGCTGTACACCGGCACGGCCACCGCCACCACGATGGCGAGGATGGCCACCGTCACCAGAAGTTCGATCAGCGAAAAACCCTTGATTGCCACTCGGTCCACCCACGTCTGCTTGGTTCGTACGCGGCGTGGAATGGCGGATCAGGCAGCCTCCACCTGCACGATGGTGACATCGAAGACCAGGTCGCGCCCCGCCAGGGGATGGTTGAAGTCCACCACCACCGTGTCCCGCGCCACCGACCGCACCACACCGGGCAACTCGCCTTCCGCCGCCGCGAAAGCGATCATCATCCCGGACTCGAGGTCACAAGCGTTAGGGAAATCGGCCCGGCGCAGGGTGCGAATGTTCGCTTTTTGACGTAAGCCAAAGCCCTCGGTCGGCGGGATGGGAATGCGCTCATCGTCCCCGGCACGCAACCCGAACAGGGCTCGCTCGAAACCGGCCGGCAGCTTGCCGTCGCCCACCGCGAACGTCGCCGGCTTGGCCCGGCGAGTGGTATCGACCTCCTCGCCGCTCGCGAGATGGATGGAAAAGTGCAAGGTCACGCGGGTTCCGGGACCGATTGCGATACCGCCCTCCCGGGCGATCAGGCGGCTCACCGTCGGTCGCGGTCGGCGGCGGATCCGCCGGCAACTTCGCCATCGCGCCGGTCTTCCTTCCTACGCGTGACCATATCCACGGCAAGCAGCACGATCCAGCCGAGGGCACCCACCGTGATGACGCTGTCCGCCACGTTGAACACGGGGAAGTTGAACCACCCGTAGTGCACATGGACGAAGTCGACCACGCAGCCGCGAATCAGCCGGTCCGCGAGATTGCCGAGCGCCCCCGCGAGAATCAACGCGTGAGATACGCCTTCCAGCCAAACACCCTGGACTACGCCGTCGTGCTTCGATCTCTCCAGCCGCCAGATCGCGACCACGAGGTATCCCGAAACCAACACGGCAGCGATGCCGAAGACCCAGCCGAAACCCTGGAACATGCTGAACGCCGCCCCGGTATTGCAGGTCAACGTCCAAGAGAGAAACGGCAGCACATCGACGGACAACCCGGGTTGGAGTTCGCACAGCGCAAGCCATTTGGTCGCGTGGTCGAGCGCCAGCACCGCGACGGCCAGGGCGTACCAGCGCATCAGCCGCCGCTCGCGGGGGTTGGCTCGGCGAAGAACGCACGCGTTTTCTCGATGTCCCGCTCGATCTCGACCCTGAGCGCCTCCATGGAGGGAAACCAGCGCTCTTCGCGAATCTTCCGGCGCAGCGTCACGGTCAACAGGCGTCCGTAGACCACCTCGTCGAAATCGAGAACGTGAACCTCGAGCAGCGGCTCCTTACCCCCCACCGTGGGCCGTACACCTATGTTCGCCGCCCCCAGGCGCGTCGGCCCGAGGCCGTCGACGGTGACCGCAAACACGCCGTTCAGCGCCGCCTTGTAGCGTTGCAGGCGGATGTTGGCGGTGGGCACGCCGATCGTCTGACCGAGCTGCTGGCCGTACACCACCCGCCCCATGATGAAATACGGTCGGCCCAGGAGCTTTTCCGCGAGTTCGAATTCGCCCGCGCCGAGCACCTCCCGGATGCGCGTGCTGCTGACGCGCTCGTGGTCGAACGTCAGGGTGCCCACGTGGCTGACGCCGAACCCGAATTCGTCGCCGCCCTGTTTGAGCGTAGCGTAGTTCCCCTCCCGGTCCTTGCCGAAGTGGAAGTCGTCGCCCACGACCACGTACCGGACCCCGAGCAGGCCCACGAGGAACCGCTCGATCACCTCCCGTGCCGGGATCAAGCGGGTACGCTCGTTGAACGGGATGCACAGCACGCGGTCGATGCCGGTCCCCTGGAGCAGGTGGATCTTCTCCCGGAACCGCGTCAGCCGCGCCGGCACGGGCGTGTGCTCGAAGTACTCCCTAGGCTGCGGTTCGAAGGTGACGAGCAGGCTTGGCGAATCCAGTTCCTGGCTCTTGGCGGTGAGATGCGCGAGCAGCATCTGGTGGCCATGGTGCACGCCGTCGAAGGTGCCGATGGTCGCGACACAGCCGGCATGGCGGGGCCGGATGTTGTGCAGGCCGCGGATGATCTCCATGCTCGGGGAGTTTGTCGATTCGGGCCGGAGGCGGCAACAGGTTCTTGCGCGCCTGTCAACGCAAGCAGAAGTGTCCCCTTTCTCCAAAGCAGAAACGTCCCCTTCGGCTTCCAAGCGTTCTCCCTGGCCCATGCATCGCTCTCGACGCTTGGGTTGCATGGGGTAGTCCCTCCGAGGTTCTCTCGCTGGAGACTACTCGGCTACAATCGATCGCGACCAGACCACGAGACGCGTTCTCCCTGGATGGCGCCAACGCGCGTGGCCGGTTCAAACGGACCCTCGCAGCAATCCATGCTCGCGGTGTCGCCGTACGGCCCCGCCTCAAGTCGAGCGGCTCCTCAACCAGGCTGACCGACAACAATGAACAGTCCGACACAGCCCAACCCCGGGTCCGACAGATGACGGCGCTGCGGAGCACGCCATCCAAGCGCGTGGCCATACGCTTTGGGGAACTACGGCCTAATGCCGTGTCCCGCAAGTTTCTGGTGTTTCAGAGTTCGCCATGCGCGTCAATGCAAGGCGTGGTCCGCAGGGAATATCGGGCATATTGGCAAGGACCACAACGCGGCAGTAGCGCGCATGGCGAACTCCCGAAGGGCGCGCCCCACGGGGCCTGTGGCCGCGTTGCGCCCCTTGGCAATGGGTCCACCATTCCCGGCGGGGACGCGCCTTGCCACAGACCCCGTGGGACGCGCTGAAATACCAGAAACTTGCGGGACACGACACT
>JAKZRQ010000008.1:0-4098 GCA_047518105.1 Pseudomonadales bacterium
CGGGCACGGACGACATGGGCGGGATGTCGGCCGAGGTGGTCGTGGACATTCCTGCGGGGACTGCGCGCGAGTGGACGGCGGCGGAGCTGGAATCGGGCACGGGGACGGACGGCGCGCTTGGCCAGGGCGACGGCAAGTGGCGGCTGCGGATCTCGTCGGGCAGTCCGGTCGTGGCGATGAGCCTGATCGAGAGCCCGACGGGCAACCTGACGAACCTGTCGACGCTGCCGCGCACGCCGGGCCGCGCCGAGGGCACCCACATGGTGCCGCTGTTCCCCTCGGCGTCGGACACGACGGGCCGGCAGGGGTTCATTCGGGTGGTGAACCACTCCGGGGAGGCGGCCGAGGTGCGCATCGAGGCCTTCGACAACACCGTCTGGGAGTACGGGCCGCTCGCCCTCGCGGTCGGCGCCGACGAGGTGGCGTCCTTCAACTCGGACGACCTGGAACTGGGAAACGAGGCCAAGGGTCTGACGGGGAGCACGGGCGCCGGGGATGGCGACTGGTGGCTGGAGCTGTCGGGCGACGCGGACATCGAGGTGCTGTCCTACATCCGCACGACGGACGGTTTCCTGACCTCGATGCACGATCTGGTGCCGGAGGAGAACGGCGTGCACCGTGTGGTGTTCTTCAACCCGGCCAAGAACTTCAACCAGGTGAGCGTGCTGTGGCTCGTCAACACGGGCGATGCCGACGCGGTGGCCACGATCACGGGCGTGGACGACGAAGGAGCCATGCCGGGCACTGCGGTCCGGGTAGCGGTGCCCGCGGGATCGTCGCGGAAGCTGACGTCGGCGGAACTCGAATCCGGCGAGGCAGACGCCATAGACAGCGGCGCGCTGGGCGACGGCGACGGCAAGTGGCGCCTGCGCGTCGCGTCGGACCGGCCCATTCTGGTCGTGAGCCTGCTCGAGAACCCAACGGGACACCTCACGAACCTGTCGACGGCACCCGCACGCGGCGCGAAACCGTGATCGGCAACACGGGCGGCGAAGCGGGCGCACCCGCAGCTTGCCGCTTGCTCCCGATCTGGTGGGAGACGCCTGGTCCATGGATACCGAACGTGAACCCGCCAACGACGAAGGACGCGCTCGCCCACACGGTGGGGCGGTTTGGCCAACCTCGAATGTTTCCCCCGAACAAACCGGCGAGATCAACACTGGCGTGCGCTCCCGACTGTAGGGGCCGCGTGTCGGCAATGGTGCGGACCATTCCGGGATCAGAAGCGGGATTGAATTGCGGATGATCGCGGCCAGGCTCACGGACGGCACGGCCTGTATCTTCGGGTGTCTCCCAGAGGCGCAAAGGCGTGGATTCAACGGCTCACCATCCAGGGGGCCAGGACCGACAACGGCATCGGGCATTGTCCCGCCATGAGTTTGGCGGAGGCGCGCAAGGCGGCTTTCGAGCGCTGGAAGATCGCACGGACCGGCGGCGATGCCCGGCAAGCCGATGGCACGGTCGCAGCGCCGACTTTCGCGGAAGCCGCCGAAGCGGTCATCGCCATGCACGAGCCGACCTGGCGCAGCCCGAAGTTCGGGCCCGAGTGGCAGGCCAGTTTGGAGACGTACCCGGCGCTGGCCAACCGCTTGTCCCATGCCCGATTTTCCGCGCCGGTCGCGTCTCGAGCCGCGCTGTGCCTCTTCATATGCCGGGACGACCGAACGATTACCGCCCTGACCGCCCCGACGCCGTGAAACGGCGCCTTTTCCTGATCATGCCAGTGTCTCCTCTCGACACTGGAGTACACCTTAGCGAGCTGTCCAAAAAAGTGGGACCACCTCAGTTCATCGGGCTCGTCCTCGGCGTGTTGAATGGACCTGGAGCCTAGGTTTCTTCGGGGGCTTCTTCCGCTTCGGGCTAGGGCACCTTGACCTTCGACGCGAACACGTCCAACAACTCGTCGCCGCAGTAGACCTGGATCATGGTGACGACGATGATGTGTGTTTCCGTCTCGAACGACTGCGACGTCGTCTCGACCCGAACTTCGCTGCAACCGCCCGAGTAGGCGACTGTTTCCGTCGACTCGGTGGCGTCGCCGCCTGCCGAGCCGATGTACAGCTTGTGGCTCTGGCTGGGGACACTCATCCCGGTCGGCCAGTCCTCGATGGCCTTCTCGGAGATGCCCACCATCTCCCCGTTCAGATCCTTCGCGACGACATACACCTTGTCGTCGAGGATTCGATACTCGATGCTGTGTGGTGTCTCGGCTGCGTGGGCGAGCAGACACGCTGCGGCCATGACGATTCCGGCAAGTACCTTCATCGACGTAGTCTCCTTCGTTGTGGTTGGTGTCGAATCTACGCCTTTCCGGTCGAGTGTCAACGGATCCGCAGTGCAGCCTAAAAGCCCATATTCGGGTGCTCTAGAATGAAGTGAGTCATCATGGGCCTCAGAAAGAACACCCCGGAGGGACTAAGTTACCGGGTGCCGCCTGAGTCCGGACCCAAGCTGGCAGAGACGCCCTCCGGGGCAACTCCTTACGGCTCTGTCAAGCATCAGGCACTTGCAGTCTTGTCCTCCAGCAAGCCTTGTCCAATCAGGACGAATTTGTACACCCGGGGAACCCCAGCGGAAAGAACGGGTTAACCCGAATGCTGGACATCCGCGCCGAAGAGGAGTAGAAAGGGCCCCAAGTTGACATGGAACCGAGGGCGGCATGGAGCTAGGCGAGGTTGCCGTCGAGCCGGTGGCGGCGAAGGACGAAGGACGCTACCAGCGCCTGATGGGGGCGCACCACTACCTGGGCGCGCTGCCGAAGATCGGCGAGACGCGGTGGTACGCCGCGCGCTGGCGCGGCGAGTGGGTGGCGCTGGCCGGCTTCTCGGCGCCGGCGCTGAAGTGCGGCACCCGCGACCGCTGGATCGGCTGGGACTTCCGCACCCAGTACGGCCGGTAAGCACCTGTTCGCCAACAACAGCCGATTCCTGATCCTGCCGGGCCGGCGCGTGCCGAACCTGGGCTCGCGGGTGCTGGCGCTGTGCGCGCGCCGCCTGGCGGCGGACTGGCCGGCGCGCTTCGGCCACCCGCGCCATAAGCCATACGGCCGGGCGATCGTCGAGACGGTGATGCGCTCGTTGCCGAAGGCCGCGGCGGTGCGGCACCACCGGGCGCTGCACTTCTCGGACGTTGCCAAGGCGCTCGCCAAGGTGGACGGCCATTCGCGCATCGGGCGCGGGATGCAGCTCGCGATCCGGTTCGGGGTGCTGACGGCGGCGCGGCAGGCGGAGGTGCGCCGGGCGACGTGGGACGAGTTCGATTTCGAGTCGGCGGTGTGGACGGTGCCGGAGGCGCACATGAAGCGCTACCGGCCGCACCGGGTGCCGTTGTCCACGGGTGCTCTGGCGGTGCTCGACGAGGCGCGCGGGCTGTCCGGAGACGATGGTGTCGCGTTCCGCGGCCCGCGCGGCGAGAAGCTCGGCCCTACGTCCGTCGGGAGCGCCCTGAGAAAGGCGGACATCAACGCCACGGGCCACGGCTTTCGGTCGAGCTTCAAGGACTGGGCGCGCCACGAGGGGGTGGACGAACTGCTGTCGGAATTCGCGCTGGCGCACGTCGAGGGCTCGAAGACAGTGGCGGCGTATGCGCGCGACGACCTGCTGGAGAAACGGCGCCCGGTGATGCAGGCGTGGTCGGACTACCTTCGTGAGCCGGGCGGCTGACCGCCCCTAAGGTTTCCGGTAGCGCTCGCCACGCGGTGGCGGTGGCGGGCAGTGGCTTCAGCTTCCTGTCGATTCGGCGGCGGCGTATGCGCCCACAAATTGCTCCACCGGGTTGTTGCCGCCGACGAATCGGTGGTCGATCTCGATCCCTAGCCCGCATTTCTCACCAGGGGCCGTGATGATCGCGGAGGATTTTGGCCCCGTTGTACACAACGGGCACGTGCGCGTGCTCGCGACCGAAAGCATAGCGGGGACTACGGTTGAGGGACCACGTGCGCGCACGGCCCGTGTGTACACGGGGCCAAAAGACCCGCGAGGGCGCGGCCAGCGCAGTCTGCAACCGGCACACCGGCACGTAAGCGTTCGGTCAGGCCGTGATGGTGCGGACAAAGAGCGTGCCGCGTTTCCCCGCCAGGCTGCGGAACGCGGAGTCCTT
>JAKZRQ010000009.1:0-10715 GCA_047518105.1 Pseudomonadales bacterium
AGTTTGACCGCGATGTCGATGATCGTGCCGATGGCGGACTGCGCTGGCCGCGCCCGCCCGCGCTTCGCGCGGAGGCCCTCGCGGGTCTTTTGGCCCCGTGTACACACGGGCCGTGTACACACGGGCCCGTGCGCGCACGTGTTCCCTCAACCGTAGTCCCCGCTATGCTTTCGGTCGCGAGCACGCGCACGTGTCCGTTGTGTACAACGGGGCCAAAATCCTCCGCGATCATCACGGCCCCTGGTGAGAAATGCGGGCTAGGCAACGACTCTCGCCACGGACACAGCTCGGCTCCCGGCTCCTTTTATTGTTTGTGTCTATGGCGTCGACAAGACTCTCCAAGTCCATCAAACGCATCGTCAAGCCGCGTCGAACGATCACTGTCCGGCGCCGCCAGACCGGTGGACCGCCCCCGCGTTGCTCGCCGGATCGTTCCCGCGCCGCAGTGTGGACAACCAAGGATCAAGTATCCACACGGCGTATGAACTTGGTGTGAATAATGTCGACAATTTTATGTCTTTATCATGTTTTTTACGATGGATTTTACCGTGGGGCCCTGCACCGCCGAGGCGTCCCGCCGGGAGCACTGATTCGGGCCGGCTCCCGGCTCCGCCATGCGCCGCCGGATCGGCCGCGAGCCGGTCCCGCGTCACCGGTCGGGGAGACCGACCGCCTGCTCCAGCGTCGGCCGTCAAGCGCCATGTCTGCGGCGTCCCAGCGGAGCGCCGCCGGCGGGCGATGAAGGGGCCGAAATAGTCGAGCCTGACCGGTGCGCCGTCCCCGAGACCCTTCCCGGTTCGCGGATCCCCGGTTCGCCCCCGGGCGCGGTTCTCCCGGAACTGCCTGTCCGCGACCGGCGCCCCAGGTTGAACGGGTGAAAACGGTCGGCGAGGCGGTTTTTGTAGCGCGACAATCACGATGAGAACGTGCATTGCCTCACCTGAAATGCTCCCTTGGCCGAGGGCGTTGCCTCATCAGGGCGTTGCCTCATCTGAAATGCTCCCCACGGGGTTGCTTTGAGGAGCACTGGAATGAGGAAGATGAGCATGACGGCGCGAGACGAGATCGTTGGCGCCCTGGCACGAAGGTATGCGGTCGGCAGCCGCGCAGAGAAAACGCGGATTCTCGACGAATTCTCGGCCATTGCAGGCTTCCATCGGAAGCACGCGATGCGCGTGTTGCGCGCGGGCACGACCCGTGCGCCCACGGAGGAAGAAAGAGCCGGCCGGCGCATCTACGACGACGCGCTCCGCGAGGCGGGGAGCATTCTCGAATGAGGCAACACGGCTTCTCATCCTGATTGTCGCGCTACATCGCTGACCGCCTTCGCCGAACGCGAACTCGACGAGCCGATGCCGTACCTGATCCTGGACGCCCGCTACAAGAAGGTCCGGGAACACGGCGTGATCCGCTCCCAGGCCGTGTGATCGCCATCGGCATCGGCTGGACGGCCGCCGCCACATCCTCAGCGTCGAACTGGCCAGCCGCGAGAGCCGTGGCAGTTGGAAGGACTTCCTCGTCCGGCTCCGCGACCGCCGCCTGCACGGCGTGGAGTTCATGGTCAGGACGACCACGACGGACTCAGGAAGGCGATCCGGGAGGTTCTTGCCGAGGCCGCCTGGCAACGCTGCCATGTCCACTTCCCGCGCAACGCCCTCGACCACATCCCGCGCAAGGCCGACGACGACTGCCTGCGGGAACTGCGATGGCTCTACGACCGCCGCAACCTCGACAAGGCGCGTGCCGATCTGTCGGCCTGGCTGTCCCGGTGGCAGGCCACCTACCGAAGCTGACAGACTGGGTCGAGGACCACATCCGAGCAGACCTGGACCTTCTACCGCCTGCCGCGGCAGCATCACAAGCACCTCAAGAGCACCAACATGCTGGAACGCCTCAACGAGGAGATCCGGCGCCGTACCCGGGTCGTGCGCATCTTCCCGAACCGGGATAGCTGTCTGCGACTGGTCCGCGCCTTGGCGGTCGAAACCCACGAGGACTGGCTCGAGGCCAACCGCTACCTGAACATGGACTTCCTTAAGGGAACTCAGGAAGGAGCAGCTGCGCGAGGCTCACGAACTGTGCCAGCACGGTGTCCCTCTCAACTCTGAACGATTCAGAAAAGCCGTCACCGAGCCACCAACCCAAGCGTGCCACACGGTATCCCGTGTTGTTGGTCCAAGAGAATCATACAACTACCAACATGGTTCTTATTAAGGTCTTTTTGGTATTCATGTTAATTTTGTAGCACTTGATACTGTATGGAAACACAGTTATTCTGGCCTGCCCTATTATAGAAAAACAGTCTTGGCATGTTGAAAGTTGGCGCTCTTTCCAGCCTCGGTGCAGGATCGGGTCTATGGCGGGCACGCGAGCTTGCCGAGATGGCTCGCGGGCGGCAGACGCACGGGAGCAGCGGGGCCGATGGCATTGCGACCGGCTTTCCGGCATTGGACGCAGCGCTCTTCGATCGGGGGTGGCCGCAGAGAGGGTTGACCGAATTCCTCAGCGACACGCCGGGGATCGGCGAGTTGCGCCTGCTCGCGCCGGCCATGGCCACGCTTTCGGCGACCAACGACCGCTTGATCGCTTGGATCGCTCCCCCCTTCGTGCCCTATGCGCCCGCCCTGCAAGCCGCCGGCATCGATCTCGCCAAGGTGCTGCTGGTTCATCCGAGAAACCATGGCGAAACGCTTTGGGCGTTGGAGCAGGCTTTGAAAACAGGCGCTTGCGGTGCCGCGCTGGGCTGGCTGTTGGAAACACACCTGAAGTTCACCGAACTCCGGCGCCTGCAATTCGCCGCCCGCCAGGGAAGGGCTTGGGCCAGCCTGTTCCGACCGGCAAGCGCGGCGGGCGACCCCTCCGCCGCCGAACTCCGCCTGCGCCTGTGGCCAAGTCGCAGCGGGTTGCGGGTGGATATCGTCAAACGGCGCGGCGGCTGGCCACTGTCCGGCATCGAATTGACTTTCGACAAGTGCGCCGAAGGCGCGATCGAAGACTGACATGCTCTGGCTCGCGGCACACTTTCCCCTCCTCGGCTTCGAGGAACGCTGTCTGAGCTTCGGGGCGCTCTCCAAAGGTGGCGATACGGCAGCGCCGGCGGTTCTGGTAGAGGACAACCGGGTCGTGCAAGCGAACGACAAGGCGCGCCTTGCCGGCATCGCAGTCGGCTGCACGTTGGCAACAGCGCACACCATCGTGCCGGAACTTGCACATTTCCATCGCGATCCCTTGGCGGAGCGGCAACGCTTGGCGCTGCTCGCCCGAACGGGCTACCGCTACACCTCCCGGGTCAGTCTCGCCCCGCCGGACGCGCTGCTCTTGGAAGTGCGCGGCAGTCTGCGCCTGTTCGGCAGCCTGGCGGCAATCGCGAACGAACTCGCCGACCGCTACCGGCGACTCGGGCACGAGCAGCGCATGGCTGTCGCGCCCACGCCCTTGGCGTCGCTGGTGCTGTCCCGCGCGGGGAATGGGAATCTGTCCGAGGCAGCGGCCGAGCGGCCGGTGCGCGTTGCACTGCACGGCGTGCCGCTCGTCCACACCGACCTATCGCCCAAGGAGCTCGAACGGCTGGCGAATATGGGGGTTACCCGGATCGGGGAACTCCTGAAGCTCCCGGCGCAGGAGTTGGGCAAGCGATTCGGACAGCCGCTGATCGACTACCTCGCTCGCTTGACGGGGCGCAAAGCGGATCCCCGTGAATACATCGAGCCGCCGGAACGGTTCCGCTCCAGCGTACATCTGCTGGAACCGGTACGCGGCAAAGACGCCCTGCTCTTCCCCATGCGCCGGCTGACCGAGGAACTCGCCCGCTGGCTCGCCAACCGGCAACTCGGCGTCAACATCCTCGCCTGGACGGTCAAGCCATTGACCGGCCCATCGGTCGTGCTGACGGTCGAGTTCGCCGAGCCGCGCGTGGACGGCAAGGCGCTTCTCGCGCTGAGCAAGCTGAAGCTCGACAACACCGTGTTGCCTGAAGAAGCGATGAGCGTTTCTCTGCATGCCGATTCCACGGCGCCGCTCGCGACCGCCACCGCGGACCTGCTGGCGATGACCGAACACCCAGCGGCTTCGTGCACCGAACTCGTTGACTCGCTGACGGCAAAACTCGGCGATGACGCGGTTCGGCGCTTGCGCGTCGTCGACGACCACCGGCCGGAACGCGCCTGGTCTTTCGAGCGTGCGGGGCCGCTTCGTTCGGCGAAATCAGCGGCGGCCGGAACGCGCTCGACCGCGAATCCACGTCCGCTGTGGCTGGCCAACCCTCCGAAACCCGTCGACGCCCGGCTTTTCGAGCTGCTATCGGGTCCGGAACGCATCGAAACCGGGTGGTGGGATACCACCCTCCACCGCGACTACTTCACCGCCGTCTCGAAGCACGGCGCGCGGTGCTGGCTGTACCGCGACCAGGACGAACGCTGGTATCTGCATGGCTATTTCGCCTGACGACCCGGCGGTACGCCAACAGCGCCCTGGCGAACCGCGCCAGCGGTTTCGCTTTGGGTATGCGGAACTGCACGCCATCTCCAACTTCACCTTCCTGCGCGGCGCGTCCCATCCCGAGGAACTGGTGCGCACCGCGCACGCCCTCGGCTACCAGGCCATCGCCATCACCGATGAGTGCTCGGTTGCAGGCGCGGTCAAGGCCCACCTCGCCGCCCGCGAACTCGGCATCAAGCTGATCGTCGGCGCCGAGTTCCACATCCCAAGCGATGCCGGGGACATCCACCTCGTTCTGCTCGCACCCGACAGGCACGCCTACGGCCATCTCTCGGAACTCATTACCCGCGCTCGCCGGCGGGCACCCAAGGGCGGCTACGAACTGATCGTTGAGGATCTCCGAGGCAGCGTGGACGACTGCCTCGCGCTGTGGATTCCAAACCGGAATTCCTACGCCGACAAGTTGAGGCTAGGCCGCAAGATCAAACCGTTGCTTGCGAATCTATGGATTTCGCTAGAGCTTTTCCTCGAACGCGACGACTTGGACAAGGCCGCCCATGCGCTGACCCTGTCGTCGCGCCTGGACCTCCCGGTCGTCGCCAGCAACGGGGCCTGCATGCACATTCCAGAGCGCCAACCCTTGCGCGACGTGTTGACCGCCATTCGCTTGAAAACGCCCGTTCACGCACTCGGAACCCGACTCGACCAGAACCGCGAACGCTACTTGAAACCGCTCCCCAAGCTGCCTGCGATCTACCCGCAGGAAATGCTCGCGGAAACGATGGAGATTGCCAACCGCTGCACGTTCTCCCTGGACGAACTCCGCTACGAGTATCCGCGCGAGCTGGTGCCGGAAGGACTCGCCCCCGCAGAGCACCTGCGCCAGCTTGCCGAGGCCGGTGCGAGGACGCGTTGGCCGTCAGGGACACCCGAGGATGTCGTCGCCCTCATCGACAAGGAGCTCAAGCTGGTCGGCGAACTCGGCTACGAATACTTCTTCCTCACGGTCCACGACATCGTCCGCTTTGCCAAGGGCCGCGGCATCCTCTGCCAGGGACGCGGTTCCGCCGCCAACTCGGCGGTCTGCTACTGCCTGGGGATTACCGAGGTGGATCCGGCGCGCATGCATCTCCTGTTCGAGCGTTTCGTGTCCAAGGAACGCGACGAGCCGCCGGACATCGACGTCGACTTCGAGCACGAGCGGCGCGAGGAAGTCATCCAATACATCTATACGCGCTATGGCCGGCATCGGGCAGCGCTGGCCGCCACCTTGATTACCTACCGGCCACGAAGCGCCATACGCGATGTGGGCAAGGCCCTGGGCCTCGACCTCGATCTGGTGGATCTGCTGGCAAAGTCCATCGCCTGGTGGGACAGCCGAACGGAGCTCAACCGGCGTCTTGAAGCGGCAGGCGTCGATCCGGGAAGCCGGACCACCCGGCAGTTCCTGTTTCTCGTCAACGAGATCCTCGGCTTTCCTCGCCATCTCTCCCAGCATGTCGGCGGCTTCGTGATCTCGGCCGGTCCCTTGGCCCAACTGGTACCGGTGGAGAATGCCGCCATGGCGGATCGCACCGTGATCCAATGGGACAAGGACGATCTCGAAGCCTTGAACCTGCTGAAAGTCGACATCCTCGGCCTCGGCATGCTGACCGCGATCCGCAAATCCCTGACGCTGCTTGGCGACCGCCGCCGGCAGGAGCGCCCGGAGGATCCCGTGCCGTCGAAAATGAGCGAAATCCCCCCGGAAGATCCCGAAACCTACGCCATGCTCCAGCGCGCGGACAGCGTCGGCGTCTTCCAGGTCGAATCCCGCGCCCAGATGTCCATGCTGCCGCGTCTGAAACCCGCGCACTTCTACGATCTGGTAATCGAAGTCGCGATCGTCCGCCCAGGGCCGATCCAGGGCAACATGGTGCATCCCTACCTGCGCCGCCGCCAGGGACTGGAACCGGTGGTCTATGCCAACGAGGCGGTGCGGAAAGTGCTCGAACGCACTCTCGGTATTCCTATCTTCCAGGAGCAGGTCATCGAACTCGCCATGGTGGCGGCGGGCTTCTCCGCAGGGGAAGCGGACCAGCTCCGGCGCGCCATGGCGGCCTGGCGCCGCCGGGGCGGTTTGGAACGTTTCGAGGGCAAGCTCATCAACGGCATGCTCGAACGCGGCCTCGACCGTGCCTTCGCCGAACGGGTGTTCGAGCAGATCAAGGGATTCGGCGAGTACGGCTTCCCGGAATCCCATGCGGCAAGCTTCGCCCTCCTGGTCTACGTTTCCGCCTGGTTGAAACGCCACGAGCCGGCGGCGTTCTACTGCGGACTGTTGAACAGTCTGCCGATGGGCTTCTACTCGCCGTCTCAACTGCTCCAGGACGCCGCCGCCCATGACATCGAGCTACGTCCCGTCGACGTGCAGAAGAGCGGTTGGGACTACCGGCTGGAACGGCCGGCGAAGACCGTCGCCGGCCATCGCAACGCACAGCCCGCCTTGCGCCTGGGGCTCCGCCAGGTCAAGGGCTTGGCCGAAGAGGCCGCACGCCGCATCGAAGGCGCCCAACCGTTTAGGGACATCGACGACCTGAACCGGCGTGCCGAACTCGACGACCGCGCGCTCACCTGCCTAGCCCGTGCCCGTGCCTTGGAAGGCCTGTCGGGACACCGCTACCAAGCGCATTGGGACGCCGCCGGGGTCGACCGTCCGACGGCACTCTGGAAACGCGCCCAAACGCCCTACCGGACGACCGTTTCGCTGGCTGCGCCTACCGAAGCCGACGACATGCTGGCCGACTACCGGTATCTCGGCCTCACCCTGGGGCCGCATCCGATGGCTCTCCTGCGCGGCGAGCCGGAATTCAAGGGCTGCCGCACGGCCAGCGAACTCCCGGGCTACCGGCATGAGCAATTCGTCCAAATCGCCGGCATCGTCACCTGCCGACAGCGCCCCGGCAGCGCCTCGGGCGTGGTGTTCATGACCTTGGAGGACGAAACCGGCAACAGCAACATCGTCGTCTGGAATTCGGTGCTGCAACGCTTCCGCGCCGCCTTGCTGCAAAGCCGGTTGATCGCCGTCAAAGGCGTCGTGGAGCGGGAGGGAGCGGTCATCCACGTTGTCGCCGGACAGGTCCGCGACTTGAGCCACAAGCTCGCCGCGTTGTCGTCGTCGCACGATACCGAGGGCTCGACGCATTTCAAGTCGAGGAACTTCCACTAATTTCGCCCGCCCCGCCCGTGTCTCCTCGCCGCCCGGTCCACCCCTGTCGGTCGGGTTGGGATTCGGCCCATAATGGGCTTCCATCTCTGTTGGAGACAGCCATGGCATTGCAGTTGGACCACACCATCGTCCCCGCCCACGACAAGGTGAAGTCGGCACGGTTCATCGCCGGCATCCTCGGCCTCGAGTATCACGGCACCTGGGGTCACTTCGCACCGGTCAAGATCAACGACACCTTGACGTTCGACTTCGACGACGCGCCCAATCCCCGCTCGAACCACTACGCCTTTCTCGCCTCGGACGAGGAATTCGACGCCATCCTCGGGCGCGTCAAGGACACCGGCATCGCCTTCGGCAGCGGTCCTCGAAGCCGAGCCGACGGCGAGATCAACCACAGTTGGGGCGGACGCGGCTTCTACTTCGAATGCGCCGACGGCCATCTCTGGGAAGTGATCACGCACACCTACATCACGGATATCGCGGACTGACGGCGCCGCGTTCGGACCCAAGGCCTGTGCGAATGCTGCGGCATGCTCCGCGGGTCGCGAGACCTTGGCTCAAATGTAAAGATGGCGGTTCCTCAAGAACGCTGGTCGGCAACGTGATGCAATCGGTGGAGAATCGATGACAAAGGACAATCGGCACAGGCTCATCGTGCTCGGTTCAGGCCCGGCCGGTTATACCGCCGCGCTGTACGCGTCGCGTGCGAACCTGGATCCGGTGATGATCACCGGCGTGGAAGTCGGCGGCCAGCTCACCACGACGACGGACGTCGACAACTGGCCCGGCGACCACGACGGCCTGCAGGGGCCGGAACTGATGCTTCGCATGGCCGATCATGTGGAAAAATTCGGCACGACCATCGTCAACGACCATATCGCTTGCGTGGACTTGACCAGCCGCCCGCTGACGCTCAGGGGAGACGCCGCCGAGTACGCCTGCGATGCCCTGATCATTGCCACCGGGGCCTCTGCCAAATACTTGGGCCTGCCCTCCGAGGACGCCTACAAGGGCCGCGGCGTCAGCGCCTGCGCAACGTGCGACGGATTCTTCTTCCGCGGCAGCGAGGTCGCAGTGATCGGTGGCGGCAATACGGCGGTGGAAGAAGCCCTGTACCTGTCGAACATCGCCAGCCGGGTTCATCTGGTACACCGTCGGGACGCCTTGCGCGCCGAGAAGATCCTCCAGTCCCGGCTGTTCGAGCGCGCGGACCAGGGCGTCGTCAACCTCGTGTGGGACCATACCCTGGCCGAAGTCGTCGGCGACGACAGCGGCGTCACCGGCGCCGTGCTGGCGAACGTCAAGAACGACCGGTGCCGCCAGCTTGCCGTGGAGGGCGTTTTCATCGCGATCGGCCATGTGCCGAACACCGGCATCTTCGAAGGCCAACTCGAGATGCGCGACGGCTACCTCAAGATCGAGAGCGGTACCGACGGCAATGCCACGGCGACCAGCGTCCCCGGCGTGTTCGCGGCCGGCGATGTGGCCGACCACGTCTATCGCCAAGCCGTCACATCGGCCGGGTTCGGCTGCATGGCCGCCCTGGACGCCGAGAAGTATCTCGACGCGTTGGGGTCCAACGCGAGCCAGTGAACCGATTGACCCCGTCGGCGTTTCCCGACCCGAATCTCGCATCGCCCGACGGACTCGTTGCCTACGGCGGCGAGATCACCCCCCAACGCCTGATCGATGCCTATTCCCACGGCGTCTTCCCCTGGTTCGACGACGACGAGCATCCCGTCTTGTGGTGGTCGCCCGATCCACGCGCGGTGATGGCACCGAAGGACCTGCATGTCTCCAAGAGTCTGACCAAGCGGCTGCGTTCCGCCGGGTACCGCGTCACCGCCGACCAGGCCTTTGGCGATGTGACAGCGGCTTGCGCCGCGCCGCGCAAGACATCCGAAGGCACCTGGATCACGCCGAACATGCGTGCCGGCTACCGCGCGCTCCACGACATGGGACTTGCCCACTCCGTGGAGACCTGGCGGGAAGGCGACCTGGTCGGCGGTCTCTACGGCGTCTCCCTCGGGCGCATGTTCTTCGGCGAGTCCATGTTCAGCCGCGCGGCCGACGCCTCCAAGATCGCCCTCGTCCACCTCGCCCGGAACCTCGACGCCAAGGGATTCGCGTTGATCGACTGCCAGATCCCGAGCGACCACCTGACCTCCCTTGGCGCCAAGACCATGCCGCGCCGGAACTTCCTCGCTCTGGTCGCGGACAACAATGCGGTTCCCACCTCCCGGGGGCATTGGACATTCGATGCCTAAGGTTCTCGGGGACCCGACATCCTCCATTCGAACCGCGCTGAGAGTGCGCAAGCATGCTCAAACGTGCCGAAAAGGCGCGCGCCATGTAGCGAACAACACGCGCAAGTGGTTAAATGCGCGCCGCGCAAGAGCGTGCCGCGCGGCAGGCGCGCACCGCGTTGGAGCGCACGTACAAACGAACCGACGACAAAGGAAGGAATGGCAAAGGAAGAACAAATCGAGATGGAGGGGGTTGTCGTCGACACGCTGCCCAACACGATGTTCCGAGTGGAACTGGACAACGGTCACGTCGTCACCGCCCACATCTCGGGCAAGATGCGAAAGAACTACATTCGCATACTGACCGGCGACCGAGTCAAGGTGGAAGTGACGCCCTACGATCTAACCAAGGGCCGAATCACCTTTCGCGAACGATAACCGCGAACGATAACCGCGAACGATAGCCGCGAACGATAGCGACCGCGTGCCTCGAGCACGCCGAATGTTGCATTTGGGTTGCATTTCGAACGAGGCCCGGAGAATGCGCGCCCTAACGGGCGCGTTTGAAAATGCGCAAGCATTCTCATGCGCGCCGTCAAGCGCGCCGCTGCCATATGCAGCGCGCCTAGCCCGCATTTCTCACCAGGGGCCGTGATGATCGCGGAGGATTTTGGCCCGTGTGTACACGGCCCGTGTGTACACGGGGCCAAAAGACCCGCGAGGGCCTCCGCGCGAAGCGCGGGCGGGCGCGGCCAGCGCAGTCCGCCATCGGCACGATCATCGACATCGCGGTCAAACTAGTGAAACCCAAGAGCTTTTTGACG
>JAKZRQ010000010.1:0-5096 GCA_047518105.1 Pseudomonadales bacterium
GCGCGCCCTTCGGGCGCGTTTGAGAATGCTTCCGGCGCGCCCTTCGGGCGCGTTTGAGAATGCTTCCGGCGCGCCCTTCGGGCGCGTTTGAGAATGCTTCCGGCGCGCCCTTCGGGCGCGTTTGAGAATGCTTCCGCATTCTCTATATGGGTAACGAACTTGGCCCTATGCGTAGCGAACTTGGCTCTATGCGTAGCGAACTTGACTCAAGAACGTTAGGGCGAGCGCCGGCGCAGGCTGTCGAGATCCCGGCGCAGGTTCACGATGTCGTTGTTGACTTGCAGGCGATGCGCGTCGATGGCCCTGATCGCGGTTGCGTTGTCCTCCACCTTCGATGCCAGCGAGTCCCTGAGACTGGTGGCGATCTGGTGGGCCGAGTTCGCCTTGTCCGCCAGGTTCCGCTGCTGTTGGACCATGCTCTTGGTGCGCAGGTCGAGTTCGTTCACCTTGCTCGCGACATCCCGCTGGCTCGAGACGGCCGATTGAACCACCGCCAAGTCGTCGCCCATGCCCTGGATGCTTCCCTGCGCCCGAGTCAGACGCTCGGCGAGCTTGTCGGCCTTGGCGGCGATTGCCTTGATGTCAACCCGGTGCCGACGGTAGTTGGCCCAAAGCAGGTCGACCTGGCCGATCCATTCCGTAAGCTTGCCGCTGATGTCGGTGTCCGATTCCGACATCAATTCGTCGGTCAGGCGCAGCCGTTGCTCGAGCACTTCGATGCGCTCTCCCGCAGTGGCCAGCAGTTCCTGGGCGCTTGCAATCTGCTCCTGCTGGTTGAAGATGAACCAGCCCGCCGCGGCCAACCCGGCGACGAGGACAACGAGGATCGCGTTGACGAAGAGCATGGGAGAGGAGGAGGATGAGCCGCTGCGGGGGCGACCGCGACCACGTCGAACGTGGCGGCCCGCGTCCTCGGGATTGACCGCGATGGTGGGTAGCGAGTCCTTTGCCACCGTAGTGTTCCTAGTGTTGCAATAGATGCGAGAGACTATCTCGCCGGTGGCGCGGGCTCAAGGACGCAGAAGGGAACCCGCGAAGGACGCGGGTTCCCCGGATGGATCAGAGGTTCGCGACAATCAAGCCCATGACAACCGTGAGCACGAGGCTGGACACGATCACGCCTCGCACCGTCGTCAAGACCGAGGTCTTGCCCCAGATCCCGTTGGCCTCGATGACTACAATGATGGCGATGCCGACCCACAACGACGTCATGCCCGCCAAGCCGGAATCTACCGCGCCCAGGGTGAAATGGCCGTGCGAACCCATCAGGAACAGCATCGGCGCGGAAAGGAACGTGTTGGTGCGGGAGGCCAACAGCGCTTTGGCCGCTGATCCTGCGGCGGTCGGGTCGGCTTCGCCCCCGTCACGAACAGCTTCGTTCGAGGCGATCACCACCTTCTGGTTGGGCCAGATGATGCCCCAGACGTTCAGGAACATGAGGGTCGCCATCAACGCGGCGAGGAGAATGTCCACGGACAGTCCCGCCATGGCGAGGTACAACAGGTAGAAACCGGTCAAGAAGGTGAACGCGGCGCCCCAGCGGAACCACCATAGGGCCTTCGGCACCAGTTTGGTGAAGGCATCCACCTTGGCCTCGTCAGTCGCTGCGGCCATATAGCCGCCTTGGACGAAGTTGAAGTAGTACAGCAGCCCGATCCAGGTAATGCCGAACAGGTAATGCCCCCAACGGACGGCGTAGTCGAACAACCCCATCAAATCCATTGCGCTCCCCCCAAAGGATGTTCCAATCGCCCCGATCATAACAAAAACCCCGCCGATGGCGGGGTTCCTGTCGATCACGGATCGTTGACCCGAGATGGGTGATCGGGATCCGGAATCGGACCCCGATCAGGCGGTTTCCCGCTGGCTACATCATGCCGCCCATGTCGCCCATGCCACCGCCGGGCATGCCGCCGCCGGGCGGGTTGTCCTCGGGCATTTCGCTGACCATCACCTCGGTGGTGATCATCAGACCACCCACGGAAGCGGCGGCCTGCAGCGCGGTGCGGGTCACCTTGGCCGGGTCCGGAATGCCGAGCGCGATCATGTCGCCGTACTCGCCGGTGGAGCCGTCGTAGCCGTTGTTGCCTTCCAGGCTGCGTACCTTATCGTAGATCACCGCCGGTTCGTCGCCAGCGTTCTGGGCGATCTGGCGCAGCGGCGTCGACATTGCCCGCAGCGCGATCTGGATGCCGACGTTCTGGTCTTCGTTGGCGCCGGTCAGACCCTCGATGGCCTGCAGCGCGCGGACCAAGGCCACGCCGCCGCCCGGGACGATGCCCTCTTCCACTGCGGCACGGGTGGAGTGCAGCGCATCCTCGGTGCGTGCCTGCTTCTCCTTCATCTCAACTTCCGTGGCGGCGCCCACCTTGATGACGGCTACGCCGCCAGCGAGTTTGGCCAAGCGCTCCTGGAGCTTCTCGCCGTCGTAGTCCGACGTGGTCTCCTCGATCTCGGCGCGGATCTGCTTGATGCGCCCCGCGATGTCGGCCTTGTCGCCGGCGCCGTCGACGATGGTGGTGTTCTCCTTGGTCGACGAAACCTTCTTGGCGGTGCCGAGGTCTTCGAGCGATGCGCCTTCCAGCGTCAGGCCGACTTCCTCGGAGATCACCGTGCCACCGGTGAGGACCGCGATGTCCTGCAGCATGGCCTTGCGACGGTCGCCGAACCCAGGTGCCTTGGCGGCGGCGATCTTGACGATGCCGCGCATGTTGTTGACCACCAGGGTAGCCAATGCCTCGCCCTCGATGTCCTCGGCGACCACCATCAGCGGCCGGCCGGCCTTGGCAACGCTCTCCAGGATCGGCAGCATGTCGCGGATATTGGAGATCTTCTTGTCGCACAACAGGACGTAGGGATCCTCCAGATCGGCGGACATCGAGTCCTGGTTGTTGATGAAGTAGGGCGACAGGTAGCCGCGGTCGAACTGCATGCCTTCGACGACTTCCAGCTCGTTCTCCAGGCCGCTGCCCTGCTCTACCGTGATGACGCCTTCCTTGCCGACCTTGTCCATGGCTTCGGCGATGATGTCGCCGATCTCGGGGTCGTTGTTGGCGGACACCGTACCGACTTGGGCGATGGACGTGGGGTCCTCGCAGGGCGTCGCCATCTTCCCGATTTCAGCGACGGCCGCGATGACCGCCTTGTCGATGCCGCGTTTCAGATCCATGGGGTTCATGCCGGCAGCCACCGACTTCAACCCCTCGACGAGGATGGCGTGGGCTAGCACCGTGGCCGTAGTGGTGCCGTCGCCGGCCTCGTCGGAGGTCTTGCTCGCGACCTCCTTGACCATCTGCGCGCCCATGTTCTCGAACTTGTCCTTGAGTTCGATCTCCTTGGCGACGGACACGCCGTCCTTGGTGACGGTGGGCGCCCCGAAGGACTTGTCGAGCACGACGTTGCGGCCCTTCGGTCCCAAGGTCACCCTGACCGCGTTCGACAGGATGTTGACGCCGCTCAACAAACGCGCGCGCGCGTCGTCTCCAAACTGAATTTCCTTAGCGCTCATAAGAGTTCCTCCTCTGTGTTCGCCGCCATCAGCCTTCGAGCACGCCGAAGATCTCGCTCTCCGAGAGGATCAGAAGTTCCTCGCCGTCGATCTTCACCGTGCTGCCGGCGTACTGGCCAAAAATGATCTTGTCGCCAACGTTGACGTCCGGCTTGCGCAGGGTGCCGTTGTCGTCGATCTTGCCCGGGCCAACCGACAGGATCTCGCCCTGCGAGGGCTTCTCCGCAGCGGTGTCGGGCAACACAATGCCGCCGGCGGACATGGCGTCCTCCTCGAGGCGGCGCACGACTACGCGGTCGTGTAGTGGTCGGATGTTCATGACTAGCTTTCTCCCAATGCCGTTCAAAACCGAGTCCGATGAGGTGGATTGGCACTCTCCGGGAGAGAGTGCCAATCCATGCGGCGGTATAATAGGGGCGGATTCGGGATATTCAACCCTTAAGTGAGACTCATCGTAGGTTTCAGCGCCGATATCGCCGACATCGCAGGGCGTCCCTGGGTCAGGACCGACCGTGTGATCGGGACCAGGCAGGGCTTGCCGCGCCCGCCAAGGCGGTGGCCAACTCGGCTTTTAGGGTGCGCTCACGACCCGTTGCCCTGCTCTTCGTGCGGGGGTGCCGAAGGTCCCGCGACGGCCTGTTCGCACGCCTGCTGGCGCTTGGCCATGGCCTCGGAGAGTTGCCGGACGCGGTCGCTACCCGTATGCACGAGAAGGAACGGCAGGAGGGCGTGGACGAGACAAGTCGCCGCAGCGGCCAGCATCTTTGCCGCGAACCCAACTGCGTTGGCCAGATGTTCGAAGTAGGTCTCGCCGACCTCGTCGAGGTGGTCGGTAAGCAGGCTCATCGGACGGCACCCTGGGGTGACCTTGGATAACCCCGAATCTACGTCAGATCGTAGAGAAAGCTTTTCCAAATTGAACTACAAACATAGACTGGAGTAGAATATGATTCTATACACCGGCCAGATCATGGAAAAATCATACTAGACCGTACCGATCTTCGCATTCTTGACCTGATCCAACACGACGCCACGCTGTCCACCGCCGACATCGGCGGCCGGGTTGGACTCAGCACCACGCCCTGCTGGCGCCGCCTGCAGAACCTGGAGAGTCGCGGCACGGTCCTCGGTCGCGTGGCCCTACTGGACCGCGACCACCTGAACGTGGGAGTGGACGCCTTCGTCTCCATCCGCACGGACCAGCACAACGAGCTCTGGTACCAAGCGTTCGCGAAGGCAGTGGCGGTGTTTCCGGAGGTTGTCGGGCTGTACCGCATGAGCGGCGAGGTGGACTACCTGATGCACGTGGTGGTGCCGGACATTTCCGCCTACGACGGTTTCTACAAACGCCTGATCCGCGCAGTGGACCTCACCGATGTGAGCTCCAGCTTCGCCATGGAGCGACTCAAGTACACCACGGTGCTCCCGCTCGACTACGCAGGCCGTTCCTAGCCCGCATTTCTCACCAGGCCGCTTGTCGGCGTCAAAAAGCTCTTGGGTTTCACTAGTTTGACCGCGATGTCGATGATCGTGCCGATGGCGGACTGCGCTGGCCGCGCCCGCCCGCGCTTCGCGCGGAGGCCCTCGC
>JAKZRQ010000011.1:0-10773 GCA_047518105.1 Pseudomonadales bacterium
GCAATCCGGCTACCGGTGAGCTCCTGCCGGACCACATGCAGTCCGAATCCCTGCGAAAGGAGGCGGAGGTTCGCGCAAATCAGGCCGAGCGGCGAATCGCGGAGTTGGAGGCCCTGCTGCGACGCTCGTCCGAGCACTAGATTTCTTGAGCGCTCCGAATGTTGACACTTGGGTTGCATTTCGAACGAAGCCGGGAGAATGCGCGCCCTACGGGCGCGTTTAGGAATGCGTTAGCATTCTCGATCGCGCCCGTCAGGGCGCACCGCCGCCACATGCGGGCTAGGCCTGCCGTGTGCGAGGTGGGCGCAGTCGCGCACCGCAGCGGTTGATTCCTGCCTGGGGGCCGCTGTGCGAATGCATCGACGATCGTGCAGTTCATCCTCTCCATGCGGGGGTCTCAAAGGCCCCTGAGGTTGGAGTCGTCGCGTCCGAGCGGTTGCCGCAACAGTTCGAGCAACTCCCTGGTATTCAGCCGCGCGGCAGCGTCGGCACCTTCGAACAACTGCTCCGCCAAATCCCGCTTGTGGTGGTGCAGGTCGACGATCTCTTCCTCGATGGTGCCTTCGGCGACCAGCCGGTAGATCGTCACCGGTCGGGTCTGGCCTATGCGGTGGGCGCGGTCCGACGCCTGGTCCTCGACGGCGGGATTCCACCACGGATCCATGTGGATGACGTAGTCGGCAGCCGTCAGGTTGAGACCGGTGCCGCCTGCCCTGAGCGAGATCAGGAAGACGTCTCCCTGACCCGCCTGGAAGGCCGCGATGCGCTCGCTGCGTACCTTCGCGGGTGTGCTGCCGTCGAGGTACTGGTAGGCGATGTGTTGCGCCTTGAGGTATTCCTCGACGAGCTTCAGGTGCGTCACGAACTGGGAGAAGACCAGAACCTTGTGGCGGTTTTCCAGCAGTTCCTCGAGGGTCGCGGCGAAGGTTTCGAGCTTCGAGCTCTTGGGCGCGCCGGCGGGCGAGTCGAGCACCAGCTTCGGGTTGCAGCACGCCAGGCGGAGCCGCGTCAGGTGCGCGAAGAGCTGGAAACGTCCGCTGTCGCCGGGCTCCCCTTGGCCCGCCGCTTCGAGTTGCTCCACCGCCCGCTGCCGGAGCACCTCGTAGAGCGCTGCCTCCTCCGGCGACAGGGTGACGTGCAGGGTGATCTCGGTGCGTTCCGGCAGGTCGTCCAGGACCTCGGTCTTCAGCCGCCGCAACACGAAGGGGGCGATGATGCGACGCAGCCGGGCGCGGGCTTCTTCATCGCCGTCCCGTTCCACGGGTTCGCCGAAGTTCAAGCGGAACTTCTCCTGGGAACCCAACAACCCCGGATTGAGGAAGCTGAACAGCGAATGGAGGTCCATCAGGTTGTTCTGGATGGGCGTGCCCGTGGTGACGACCCGGAAGTCGGCGTTGACTTGGCGGGCCGCTTGGGCACGCTTGGTGGCCGGATTCTTGATGGCCTGGGCTTCGTCCAGCACAGCGCTGTGCCAAGGGATTTCCGCCAATCGTTCGACGTCGTTCTGCAGCAGCCCGTAGGTGGTGACGTAGAGGTCGAACGGCGCCGGGTCGTCCAGGAGCGGCCCACGGGTGGCGGCGGCGCCGGTGTAGACCTTGACGTTCAGGGTCGGGGCGAAACGGCGGGCTTCGTCGACCCAGTTGGCGACCACGGAGGTGGGTGCGACAACCAGTGCCGGGCCGGCGGGAGCGCGGTCGAGAAGCGCGGCCAAGGTCTGTACGGTCTTTCCCAAGCCCATGTCGTCGGCGAGACAGGCACCGGCCCCGAAACGGCTGAGGCGTGCCAGCCAGCGGTAGCCGTCGACTTGATAGGGACGCAGTTCGGCCTGTAACGTGCTCGGCAATTCCGGTTCGAAGGATCGCGCCGCTTCGAGATCGCCGCAGAGCTTCCGCCATCCGTCGTCGGCGTCGACTTCGGCCTCCTCGAACAGGTCGTCGAGGGATGAGGCGGCCAGTGAGTGCAGGCGCACGCTGCCCTTCGCGGCGGGGGTGGAAAGACTCGCGAGGTCGTCGAGTTGGCGGCGAAACGCGGCGGTCAGGGCGAGGAATTCGCCGCTTTCGAGTTCCAGGAACCGGGAGCCGGGATTGGCTTCGAGAAGCGCGAACAGGCGCTTCAAGTCGAGCACGGTGTCGTCGTCCACGGCGAGCTTGCCCGATGCCTGAAGCCACTGATCGACGGATTTGACCGACAGCGAGAACGACGATGTCGAGCGACGCGCGACGATTCGGAACGGTTCGCCCTTGGGCCACTTGCAGCGTGCCCCGACGGCTTCGAGCTGCTCTAGCAGTTCAAGGCTGGCGATGGGTTCCGGGAGAATCAGCGGGGCGTATTCCGTCGGCCGCGCCGCGAGCTTGGGGCAGTTTGCGATCAACCGAGTCACCGCGCTTCGTTCGCTGTCGAGATCGCGCTGTGCCTGCACGTGTTCGCCGTCGCGGCTCGCGAACACCGTGGCGCCGCCCTGGCCCGGCTCGAAACAGATGCCCGAATCGGCAATGGGCTCGACCAGCAGGGCAGCGGAGAGACCCTCCTCGAAGGGTTCGAGGCGTACCCAGGGTTGGGCGTCGGCATCGACTTCCGTTGCGCCCGCCACCGGCCCCGCCGCGCTCTGCACACGGACCTGGGAGACCAACGCCGATGCCGCTTCCAGCAGGCGCGACTTGCCATCGGCGGGAAACTCGAGTCCCTCGGGCGGGACGATGTCGAACAGCCGGCGATGGGCTGCGGTGAAACGGGTCACTTCGATGCGGTTGTCCGATGCGAACGTGATGCCGTACTCGCCCTCGGTGTCCCAGCCGTGCGGTTCGATTCTGACGACTACGAGGTCTTCGTCCCCTTCGTCGATACGCAGCTCCGGTTCCCGGCGGACGACATCGATGGGCTCCCCCGATTCGTTGAAGAGGTGCGGATGGCCCGCCAGGGCGTACAAGCCTCGGACGCCGAGTACGTATTCGAGGTTGCCCCAGGAACGGCGGGGGGTGATGGCGGCTGCGGCGGCCAGGTCCTCTTCGCGCAGGAAGACCATGGATTCGGTCTGCTCGGACAGCCGCTTTAGCGCGACCCGGCGTCCCTTGCTCCAGGTGCCGTTCTTGTTGCGGCGTTGTTCTCGCGGATTGACGTAGACGGCGTAGTAGTTCCTCTGGATGTCCCAGACGAGACGTCTCTCCACGGTTGCCGACGCGGAACCCTTCGGGTCCGGCAGGTTTCTGGCATCGTAGGCGAGTTGTTCCAGCGCCTTCAGTGAGCGTTCCCAGATCGGTACCGGCTCTTCCAGCACCGCCAAGGTCCGGGTGCCGAGTTCGGCATGCAGCGGTTGGGGGTCGGGCAGTTCGCTGACATCCCCACCGTGTAGTTCGACGAGCCGATGCAAGGTTGCCGCGCACTCGGCAACAACCCACTTGAAGCCGTTGGCGGCGGCACGACTACGGTAGATGTCCATCAGCCGCAGCCAGTCGTCCGCCGCGCTTCCGTTCGAACCAAGCCAGCAGTTCCTGAAGCCGTCCAGCAGAGCCTCGAAGCAGGGAATCGCCGCGTGGCGGGCGTAGATCCCCTGGCCCGCTTGGACGAGTGCGGCATCCGCAGCGAACGATACCTCGACGTCGCGGTTGAGGTATTGCCGATGTGCTGTGCGCAGCAACTGCTGGAGCAAGGCGTGGGACTCGGGCGTGTCGAGTCGGACCAGCGCGAGTAGGGAAAGCGCAAATGCGGCGTGCTCCGGGAAGACGTTGCGTTTGCGCGTTCCGGTCTTCTCGGCGGCGATGGCGGCGTCGATGTGGTGACGGGCGGCGAGATAGTCCCCGCTGAGCAGCGCGATTAGGGCATGCGTCGCCGCGAGTCCCGTCTGAGCGGGCCTAGTCTCGCGGGCGACGGCGGGCAGGTCCTCGAATGCGGCTTGTGCCGCCTCGAAGCGACCTCCGAGGATGTGGATGAAGGCGATATCCGCGGCATGGGCTTCGGGATGGGAACTCAAGCGTTGGCAGGCCGCAATCACGGGTTCCGACGGTGCTGCGGTATCGATGACTTGGCCCAGGCAGCCCTTCAGGGCACGTTCGATGTGGCGCGCCGGCAGTTTCGCAAGCACATCGACCGCAAGCGGTTCCGCCAGGAATCGCCATTCGTCCACGGACCCTTCGTCGCCTTCCAGCAACTGGTCGAGATTGTCGAAGTCGCCGCCGATCACGTAGCAGCGGAAAAGGGTCTCGACGATGTACTTATCTGCCCCGGGACCCGGACGGGTGGCTTTGAAGGCATCCATGATCTTCTGAAGCCGACCTTCCGACAGTGCCTGGCTCGCCAAGGCAACGGCCCAGCGGTTTGCTGCGCAAACGCCGCCGTTGCCGCCGCCAGGCCGAAAGCCGATACCGGCGTCGATGATCTCGCTGTTCGCACCCCGGATTTCTCCCTGGGTCAAGTGCCGGCCGAGCAGCGTGACGCCCGCTTGGGACAGGACCCTCGCGGTGCGCGTCACGCCCATGCCGTGCGGGGCGACCACGCCGTAGACTTGGGCGACGAGCCGTGCGGCGGGCGAGAGGGCGGCGTAGGGGTCGGAGGGGTCGGTGTCTGTCACGGACAAGCGACCTGCCTTGTTGCTCGCTGCGGCGCAGCGTCGGCGCGCCCGACGGCGCGATCGAGAATGCGGGTCCTGACGGGCGCGATTGGGAATGCTTGCGCATTCTCTCGGCCTCGTTCGAAATGCAATCCAAGTATCAACATTCGGAGCGCTCAAGGACTCTAGCGGGCGAAGATGTCCAAGGCGACGTCGTACTGATCGGCGTAGAACGCGCCCTCGTCCCCGGCTGCGCGCAGGGACTCTTGCACCGCCCGGAGTCGCCGCGTCTCGTCCCGGCCGGCGACGGTATTGGTCAGATGGATCCACCCATCGGCCATCATCGCGGTGACCGCGTCGCCAGCCTCGCGGGCGAGTTCGCGGCTGGTGGCGAACGCCTCGATGGCGGCGTCGAACTCGGTGGCGGCGATCAATTGGGCGCCGAGAATCCAATAGCCGTTTTGCCGGCGTTTCGGACCGAGACCGAGCTCGGCGGCCAAGCGGACATTGGTGCGTGCGGCCTCGAGGCCGAGCCGCGCCTGGGCTTCGCTGACGCCAACGCCGGAATTCGGGGCGTTCGGAGCGGGTGTTTCCCGCAGTCCCCAGCCGGGCCAGGTGTTGGCGGCCAAGTTGAACGTCATCGCCACAGCGGCCGACTTGCACTCCGTGGCCAGGTCCGGTTGGCGTTCGGCGAGCCCGAGCGTGTGCTGCACGAGGAGCTTTTGCAGGTAGGCATAGGCGTCGAGATCGAGGCCGTTGTTGAACGCCTTGCTCATCAGTTGGTTGGCGACACGCAGGCTCTGCGGCGAGGTCTCCATCAACGGCTCCGCGAAGATCACGTCGCCGATTGCCTGCTTTTGCGCGTCCCGTGCGACGGCAGCCGGCTGTGCTGTTTCTGCTGCGTTCGCCGAGCCCGTGACGACGGCCACCAACACGATTCCAAATGTCGCCTTCATGCCAATGAGCGTAGCCAGTGACCACCGCCTAAGCAAGCTGGCGAAGGACAACGAACGGGGCACTTGACCTGGCGCGTATTTCTTGGTGAGTTATTGGAACCGGGCGCGTAGCTCAGTTGGTCAGAGCGCCGTCTTCACATGGCGGAAGTCGCTGGTTCGAGTCCAGCCGCGCCCACCACCCCGGCAACCGTGCCTTCGACGTCGCCCCGATGATCGAAACGACGATGACGACGAGCAGCACGCAGGGGGATGACGTCGCTACGAATTCGCCGCCTCCAAGGCGTTGTACGTGAACAGGCTGTCCATGGTTCGGTCGCCCGCGCTTCGGGCTGCGCGGTCGCGCACCCAGGCCTTGATCCCGGACAGATGAAACACCGTGGCATTGCGCCTGGAACCCTTCTGGACCCTTGAAGTGCGCTCGCGGCGCAGATCCTCGTAGCGCTGCAGGCCGGTCGGCACGCCGTCGTCGTTCGCCAGGCATCCAGCCAGCACCGCAGCGTCTTCGATGGCCATGGCGGCGCCCTGGGCCATGAACGGCAGGGTCGGGTGGCAGGCATCCCCCAACAGTGTGACCCGATCTTTGCCCCACGGGTCCATTGGGGGCCGGTCGAACAAGGCCCACTTGAATAGCGACTGCGTCTCGGCGTTGTCGATCAAGGTCTGGATGTCGTCATGCCACCCGGCGAAATCGTCCTTCAACTCGCCGTGGTCCCCGGGTTCCGTCCAGGACTCCACCTCCCAGCCGTCCTTTTCCACCACGCACACGCAGTTGACGAATTCTCCGCGACGCACTTCGCGACGCACTCCGCGACGCACTCCGCGACGCACGTAGTAGTGAACGAAATGTTTGCCAGGGCCCCACCAGGCGGTAGACATGGGTCGAATCAGTCCCTTGGGCAACTTGTCGGCGGGAACCATCGCGCGCCACGCGACATTGCCGGTGAAGCGAGGCTCGTCATCGCCCCATAGCATCGCGCGAACGGCGGATTGAATGCCGTCCGCGCCGACGAGAACATCACCTTGCCGCACCGCATCGGCTGCCGATAGTCTCACCCCGCTGCCGTCTTGGGCGATGTCATGCACCCGCGAATTGCGGTGAAGCGTGATGTTCGACATCCGCTGCGCCGCTTCCACCAGCACCCGCAGCAGGTCAGCGCGATGAATGTGGTAGTAGGGAAAGCCGTAGCGCTTGACGGCCTCGTCGCCCAGCGTCGACTCGGCGATGACTCTACCCGTACGCCAGTTCCTGAACTGGGTGCCTTGAGGCAGGAAAGCGATGGCGCGCAGTGCTTCTTCCAAGCCCAGGTAGTGCAGAACGCGTGTGCAGTTGGGCGACAACTGGATGCCGGCACCCACTTCGCAGACTCCCGGCGCTTGTTCGAACACCGAGATCTCGTGGCCTAGTTTCGCGAGGCAGAGCGCCGCGGTGACGCCGCCTATCCCGCCGCCCGCAACCAGGACCTTGAGACGGGCCATCAGTCTGCTCCTTCGCTACGCCGACGGACCGTCCTTGAGACGGGCGTGTACACGGGCTTGAACGTCGTCCGCGAATTGCTCCTGCCAGAGCGATTCGACGTACCAGGTGGCGCCGGCGTCCCGCCATTCGGTGACACTTTGCGACCGTGCGCTTCCGCTTGCGCCGCGGCTTCCATGATCTGGCGTGCGTCTCCGACGGGCATGACGAATCCGAATCGCAACGTCGAGCCCTCCAGAATTGACGGAATACTACCGGAGTCGACCCGGGTCGCGGTCTCACTCGGACAGAATCCGCTCCAGCACCGGTCGTATTTCGGCAAGAAATCGCTCCGGGTGTTCGCTCATCGGAAAGTGGCCCAGCCCTGTCATGGTCTTGTACCGCGCACCGGGGATCATGGCAGCGAGTTCGGCGCCGGCTTCGGGGGTGCCGCTCCAGTCGTACTCGCCGTTCAGGATGTCCACGGAGCAGATTTCGGTGTCGATGGTGGCGGCCGTGTTGCGCACGTCGTGATCGACGCAGTAGTAGTAGAGGTCGCCCTTGAACACGGCCGGTGCGCCTTGGCTGTAGACCCAGGCCGTCTCCCGGCGAAGGGCCTCGGGGCTCGTCGGCGCCATCATTCCGTACATCAGGTGCGCCTTGAAGTCATTGCCGATCCGCGGATGGTGGAACTCGTCGATGAAACCGCCGGGCGTGTACGCGGAGGCCTCCAGACCCACCACGGCACGGAACTCGTGCGGATGACTGAGAGCGAGGTCGATGGCGAGATGCCCGCCGATGGAACTGCCCATGTAGACCGGGCGTTCGAGTTCCAGCGCGCTGGCCAGTGCAACCGGTACCGCCATCAGGAAGTCCCGCGTCAAGCGGTATTCCTCCGTCCACCACGGCTTGGTAGGCGGAGGCACGGACTTGCCGTGGTAAGGCAGGTCGTAGGCGATCAGACGAAAGTGTTCCTGCAAACCCGCGTCTTCCAGGACGTGGCGCCACTGGCGACCGTCCGCGCCGGCGGTGTGCTGAAGCAAGAGACCGACATCGCCGGATCCCGTCTCTTCGAAGTAGACGCGGTACTCGGCATCGTCGATTGTCAGGTAGACGTAGCGGCCGACGGCTTCGTCGAAGCGCATGGCGTTACCCATTGTTCACCTCCCGCATGATCTCGATGAGGCGGCGGATCGCCGGGTAGTAGGCGCAGTAGTTGGCGGTGTCGCCGACGACCTCGAAGCCGTGGTGGATGGCGGCGGGGTAGAGGTCCTGGTAGAAGGGGCGTGGCAAGGTCGCAAGCAGCGCTTGCCAATCCGCTTCGGGCGCGTGGATGGCGAGGTCGCTGGCCACGCCGCCGGACCATCGCTCGATCAAGCCGACACAACCGTTGTCGATAGGCACTCTGTAGTTCCGATGGCCGACGCCGAGTCGGACGGTGGCGTTCCAGAACCGCGCATGGATGCGGAATTCGCCATCGTCGTTGGCCCTTGCGCGCACGACATCCCAGTCGAGCATCTTGTCTCCGTGGCGGTGTCCGTTTCGGCACAGCGTAACTGATCAGCGCGCGCTGGTGAGCGCCGTTGGCAGAATGCCGCTGCGTTCGTGCATGCCGAAACGTGCTTGACCGCAATGACGAGTGCGGGTGATTCGCTCACCGGCGCCCACTGCAACGGCGCCGTGCCCACGGCTGGCCTGCCGACGTGCGGCTGCCGCCGCACGATAGCTGGAAGCAACGGTTCCAGCCCAGCGCTATCATGGCCTTGGACGACAGATGTGCGAAGACTGAGGATCTCGAATGGGCACGAGAATCGGCCTGGTTGCCGACACCCACATCCCCGAAGCCCGCGCGACACTCTGGCCGCAGGTCTTTGACGCCTTCGAAGGCGTCGACTGCATCTTTCACGGTGGCGATGTACACGATCTGGCCTTGCTTGACCTGCTAGAGAAGGTCGCACCGGTTTACTGTGCCCGAGGCAACGGCGAGGACGGCTCCGGCGGTCGCCCCATCCAACCCGAAGACCCCAGGGTCAAATACGTCTGGTCGATGGAGATCGAGTCGTTGACCGTGGGATTGACGCACTACATACCCGTGGACGAAGGTCCGCCGGGAATGACGCTGGATCGTTTCGTCGCGCGCTACTGGCCCGAGAAGACGCCGGATGTGATCGTCTCGGGGGACAGCCACACCGAGTTGGTCGCCGAGATCGACGGCATCCTGTGCGTCAATCCGGGCTCGCCGACCTACCCGCACAACTACGACACCCAGTACGGCACCATCGGCTTCCTCGACATCGACGGCGACCGCGCCGAAGCATCGGTCTGGCTCATCACCGACGATGGCATCGAGCCCTTCGACTGGGACGCCGTCCCGCCTTGGAGATTGCGCTGATTTCTGCCCGCCGAATCGGTTGGATCGCGGCTCAGTCCTTCGGCAATCCCAAGATCCGCTCGGTGATGATGTTGGGTCGAATGTTCGGCGTGCGGCCGGGGCGCGGGCTAGGGCACGCCGCCACGCATCGGATTGATCGGCGGCCAGGAGTCCTTTCCAGCGAGGATCGTTTCACCGAGTTGCTCGACGGCCCATGGCCCCTCGGACTCTTCCTTGTGTGCCACCGGGTTGATCTGCCAGGACAGGAGCGAGACCCGGTTGCCGGTGACGAGCCAGGTACGGCCGGTGACTTCCTTCGCCTCGTCCGTACACAGCCAGACGACGGTGGGGGAGACCTTCTCGGGCGGCACGGCGTCCTTGGCTTGGTCCGGGAAGATGTCTTCGGTCAACCGCGACAGCGCCGTCGGGACGAGGATGTTAACCGTGACGCCGTAGCGAGCGCCTTCCAGGTAGAGGCACCGTCCGAACCCGGCGATACCGGCCTTGGCGGCGCCGTAGTTGGTCTGTCCGAAGTTGCCGAGCAGGCCTGAGGTGGAACTGGTGACGATGATCCGACCACCTTCGCCCTGTTCCAGCATCCGGTCGTAGGCCGCCTTGGCGGTGTAGTAGGTGCCGCGCAGATGCACGTCGTTGACCACTTCCCAGATGTCGTCAGTCATGTTCTTGAACGACTTGTCGCGCAGGATGCCGGCGTTGCAGATGCAGATGTCGAGTCGGCCGTAGCTGTCCACCGCAGTCTGGATCATGCCCTGGACTTGGTCCTTGTCGCTGACCGAGCCGTAGTTGGCGACGGCTTGGCCGCCAGCGTCGCGGATCTCCTGGACCACGCCATCCGCCATCGACGTGCCGGCACCGGTGCCGTCCCGGGCACCGCCCAAGTCGTTGACCACCACCGCAGCGCCTTCTGCCGCCAAGAGCAGCGCGTGGGTGCGGCCTAAACCACCCCCGGCACCGGTCACCAACGCGACCTTGCCGTCGAGCATTCCCATGAAAATCTCCCAGTCCATTCTGCGAAACCGGACAGTGTATTGCACGGTTGCGCAAAGGCAAGGTGCGCGGGCGTTGCGGCAAGCTCGGCTAGTGCGCGCCGCATGTGGCGGCGGCGCCTCGCGGTGCGAGTGCGCGCCCTGACGGGCGCGATCGAGAAATGCGCGCCCTGTGGGCGCGTTTGAGATGCTTACGCATTCTCCCGGCTTCGTTCGAAATGCAACTCAAGTGTCAACATTCGGCGGCGCTCTAGGAATGTAGTGTGGCGGCATTTCGCTGCGATGTGGGCGTCGAGGAGCAAGTCGTGTCCCGCAAGTTTCTGGTATTTCAGCGCGTCCCAGGGGGTCTGTGGCAAGGCGCGTCCCCGCCGGGAATGGTGGACCCATTGCCAAGGGGCGCAACGCGGCCACAGGCCCCGTGGGGCGCGCCCTTCGGGAGTTCG
>JAKZRQ010000012.1:0-2860 GCA_047518105.1 Pseudomonadales bacterium
TGTACACACGGGGCCAAAAGACCCGCGAGGGCGCGGCCAGCGCAGTCCGCCATCGGCACGATCATCGACATCGCGGTCAAACTAGTGAAACCCAAGAGCTTTTTGACGCCGACAAGCGGCCTGGTGAGAAATGCGGGCTAGTCGGCTCTTGTGTGGCGACGCCAAGCGGGGCAGGACGGTTCGCCGCCGGACCGGGGCATTCGCTGGCGTTAGTTGGCGGGATGCTTGGCGTGGTCGCGTTTGCGCACGTACAGAACCATCTGGTGGTGGATGAGTTCGTAGCCGTGCTCTGCCACGATTTCATGCTGCAGCGCCTCGATCCGCTCGTTGACGAACTCGGTGACGATGCCGCTCTCCACATCCACCATGTGGTCGTGGTGAGTGTCGCTCGCCAGTTCGTAGACCGCGTGGCCGTCGTCGAAGTTGTGCCGTTCGACGATGCCGGCCTGCTCGAGCTGCGTCAGCACCCGGTAGATCGTGGTAATGCTGATGGACTCGTCGATCCGAAGCAGCTTTCTATAGACGTCTTCCGCCGACAGGTGATGCGGCTCGGCACTCTCGAGCACTTCGAGGACCTTCAAGCGCGGCATCGTAACTTTCAGCCCGGCTCGCCTGAGTTCTTTTTGCGACGGATCCTGTGGCACCGTGGGCCCTTCCGGCATGTGTAATATCGACGTTACCGGTAGGCACTCGGCGCGTCAACGAACTTTGCGGTACAACGAAACAATCCTGCGTCGCGCACACTCACCGACCGCGCACGCGGCGTCGGCATCGGCGGGGACGACATGGCGCTAGCGGGCGGCGAGGTCTCCAGCGCGCTCGGTCGCGTATTCGACGAGCTGGCAAGTCGCCGCTCGAGTGTGATCGACACCCTCACGCGCAACGATATCGACCTTCTCGAGGCTTCCGGCGTACGCGTGAGTGGGGCTTCGGCGTGTCTCGACGATGACATCGAGCTGCTTTCCGAGCCGGGTATCCGCAGACGACTGCGTTCGGAAACCACCGCCTGGCTGCGCGAGCTCGAGGTTCGATCGCACATCGTCAGCACCAACACGTCGCTTCTGGCCCGAGCGGAACGCGAACGAATCGACGGTTGCGTGCTGACGGCGGAAGTCCAAACAGCCGGTCGCGGTCGTCGCGATCGGGATTGGCAGAGCCCCTACGGCCGCAATCTTGCGGTTTCCATCGGTTTCGCCCTCACGCGGCCGCTGGCCGAACTCGGCGCGCTCAGCTTGGCCACCGGCGTCGCCGTGCGTCGGGCATTGGTGGAGGCTGGCTTGTCGGGCATCGAATTGAAGTGGCCGAACGACGTGCTGCTCGAAGGCCGCAAGCTGGCCGGGATCCTGATCGAACTGGTCCGCGCCTCGGCACCGGTGGAGGTGGTCATCGGCATCGGCGTCAATGTGGGCTGCCGGGACGATGTCGCGATGCGCCTCGGCCAACCCGTCGCCGACATTGCCGAACAGATCGCGCGTCCGTCGCGCACGGACCTCCTGGCCCGGATCGTCGATCGCGTCGCTGCCGCTGGCCGCGCTTTCGATGCGGCAGGGTTCGAGCCGTTTCGTGCCGAATGGGAAGGGGCGCATCGCTACCGGGGCCTGGCGGTCGTCGTCACATTGCCTGCTGCGGGCGGCGGTTCCGAGACCGTTGTCGGCACCGCACTTGGCGTCGGACCGGATGGCGCCCTTCGCGTCGACACCGGCGAAGGCATACGCGAATTCACCGGCGGCGAGGTGACCCTGAGGGAGGGCGCATCCAAGCGTCCCGCACCGGAAACGACGTGAATCGATGTCGACCGCTTCGACTTGCCTCTGCCCAATGCGAAACGAGGATGTGCCGCCGTCATGCCTGTGTTGCAGTGACTCACGCTCTGGAGTCGGCCACTTGATAGATCAACCTATCTGCATGGCGGCACGCCGGTGCCACCCCGAGAGTCGGCGAATCGGGTCGTGAACACGGGGCAAGATGGTGGAACGAGCTCGATGGTGCTCGACATCGACATGGGGAATACCCGCACCAAGTGGCGCAGCGGCGATTCCGTCGGGACATTGCCGTCACCGGGTCTGCCGACGTTGCAGGAGAGCCCGTCGCGCGTGCGTGTTGCCACGGTGCTCCGCAATCGCGACGATGTGGCCCGGGCCGTGAAGAAGCGTTTCGGCGTCGAAGCGGAGTTCGCGTTCACGTCGGCGCGACTCGGCGGCGTGCGCTGCGGCTACCGCAATCCTCGGCAGCTTGGCGTGGACCGCTGGCTGGCGGCGGTCGCTGCGTGGCAACGGGTGCAAGGCGCGGTGGTGGTGGTCGGCGCGGGAACCGCGGCAACGGTGGATTTCGTGCATGCCGACGGCCGACACGAAGGCGGCCATATCGCGCCAGGACTGCGTCTGCTGCGCGACGCCCTCGGCCGGACCGCAGATGTTCGTCCGGCCCGCACCGCCAGCGTGTCGACAACCGCGGGCGATGACACCGAGGCCGCGGTATCCTCGGGCACCTTCATGATGCTGCTGGCCTTCGTGGAGGCCGCGATCAAGAGCTTCTCGAACCGATGTCCGGATCCGGTGGAGGTCGTCTTGACGGGTGGCGACGCGGGAGTGCTCGCAACGCACCTGCCCATGCCGACGGGCCAAGAACCGCACCTGGTGCTGGACGGTCTCGAGATCGCGTTGCCGTGACGGGGGAGATATGCGCGCATTTCTGAAATGGCTGTTGATCGTACTGGTCGCGGCGAATCTTCTGGTCTGGGGGGCGTGGAATTTCCATGACGAACTCGTGGCAGCCGATGTACTGCCCGGACCGCCGGCGGCGCGCGTGGATATGGGCGCCCAGCCGTTGCCGCCTATCGCGCCGGTCCCTCGGCCGCAAG
>JAKZRQ010000013.1:0-3076 GCA_047518105.1 Pseudomonadales bacterium
ACCTGAGTTGCAGCACGAACGTCTCGTCCGGCTCGTCGACGCCGTCGGCGAGCAGCGTCACGGAGACCGTCATCGCCGCACCTCCGGGCGCGAACGTCAGAGCACCCTCCGCCGCCAGATAGTCCTCCCCCGCGACCGCCGACCCGTCCGTGGTCGCGTAGCCCACCGTCGCGGGTTCGCTGCCCGAGCCGGCGAGCGTCACCACGAACTCCGCCACGGCGCCTTCCCGGCCCGAGCCGCCGACGACGGAAAGCATCGGCAGCCCGTCGTCGTCCGCGATCCGGACGACGGCGCCAGCGAGGGCGATGTCCGCGTTCTCCGGCGACGACAACGTCACCGTGAACGTCTCCGTCGGCTCGTGTACCGAGTCGTCGACAAGCGACACCGACACCGTCCCGCTCGACTCGCCCGGCGCGAACGTCAGAACGCCCTCGGACGCCTGGTAGTCCTCGCCGGCGACGGCCGTCCCGTCCTTCGTCCCGTAGGAAACCGTCACCGTCTGTGCACTGGAGCCGGCGAGCGTCACGACGAAGTCCACGACGTCGCCCTCGCCCCCCGCAGCGCCGACGATCGACAACTGAGGGGCGCCGTCGTTGTCGATGACCGTTCCGTCGGCCGTCGCGGCGTCTATCGTCGCGTTCGCCGCGGACGACAGGGTCATGGCGAACGTCTCGGTCGGCTCGTCCCTGTCGTCGTCCACCAGCGAAACAGACAGCGTCCTGTGTGCCGGATCCTGCGGTGCTGATCGCGGGTGTGATCGAACCAGGAGATGACAATGAGTGATTGGAAACAGTTCGGGAACTGTGCCATCAGGAGCATGAGCCGCATCGTGGAACAAAAGTACGTCGTGAAGGGGGGCGGACGGATGCCGGCGATGTGGATTGCAGTTGCACCTGCCCGGTCGCACGGAGGACCGGGTGGTGCGACCACCTTCAACACGATGCGGATACTGAACAAATCATTCTGCACCTGATCCAGGACAAGGACTACTTCGTGAAGAAGGGGTGGAAGCCGGGTTCGGGAATCAGGCCGGGCGCGGACGGGACGCTCTAGTGTGCCGCTTCCAAGATAGCAAGACACCCATTGTGCGACCCGAACGTCTACGCGAAACTGGCGCCAGTGGCTGTTCGAGGGCGGCACATCCTCGTCCTGCGTTGCGTGGCGGGATGCCCAAAGGTCGCTCGAGAGTGCCACGGCAATCCGGAAACGGAACACTTAGTGCCCATCAGCCGTCAGGCGGGCGCGACGTCGCGCTGAGTGCCGCGCAGGTGGCCCTCTGCCCAAGCGTGTGGTCGGGCCGGGCCGGTTGCAGGCGAACGGGACAACGAAATCCGCAGCCCTGGGACTGTCAACGCATGGGGTTCGTCATCACTTGCGCAAGCTCGACGTGCGCGGCGGGTCGCGCGGTCGCGCACTTGGATTGCTGCCGCCTGATGACGGCTAGGACGAGACGGCTTTGCGGAATCTCCGGGCGGCAAGCTACGCTGTCCGCCACGATCCTTCATCCGGGGTTCTTCCAGTACGGACCATGAGTCTCTAGAAGCTGCCCCGCACAAGCATCGAGAAGTAGTACCAGTTCTCGCCACGTTGCTGACGCCCAATGGCCCATTCGACGCGAAGCTTCCTGCCGAACGGAAGTTCGTAGCGCAAGCCGGTTCGATAGTCCTGTCGCCGGTCCTCGTGCTCCAGGCGGACGAACGGCACGACTAGACCGCGGCGGGTGGGTAGCCCGTAGCCCAGATCCGTCTTGGTGCGCCAGACCGGCGCTGTCGCAGCGAGGGCGTTGGGCCGATGCCCGAACACCTGCCATGGGTCGGTTGCCGAAAAGCCCTGGCCTCGCCGCGACGACATGGACAGCCGGAGCCCGGTTCCGTCGCTCCTGGGGAGAACGGATGCCGCCAAGTCCATCCCATGCTCCGAACGCCCGCCCGCCGAATGCGCCAACGCGTGTCCCCCGACTTCCAAGCCGATGCGCCGGTTCGGGCCGAGCAAACGGACACCTGCGGCGATTTCGAGTCCCGCGCCGGAGTCGCCGTCTCCCCAGTCGCCCTGGGCGGAAGCGCGCGTCCACGTCGTCAGCAGGGCGGCGCGCGATTGCGGCTCCACCCGGAGTTCGACGCCGAGACGAGCCCGCCCCGCCGTGGCCGAACGGTTGCCCGCCGGCGCTGGACCGCTGCCGGTGGCAAGGCGAATGACGCCGATGTCTTCGACCAGCGACCATTCGTGGATGTTCCGCGCCGCGAACGGATGCCGCCCGCCGACCGCCATTGTCCTCATCGAGAGGCGGGCCACGCTCCGTCGCCCCGACTCGCAACGCAGAACGGTCGCCTCACCTCGCCCGGCACCCAGCGTTGCCCAGATCCAGCCGTCTCCGACCCGGCGACCGACATAGGGATGAACACTGGTCAGTTCCGTCTCGAGTTCGCCTTCGCCGAAGTTGCCGCCGCAGACATCCGCGGAACGGATGAAGCGGTAGTCCGCATCCGCCTTGGCGAACGATAGCGAGACGCCGGCCAGCCAGTCGCCGGACCGCGCGTCGGCGCCTACCTGGTAGGCGGAGAGCGAACCGTCGAGGTCGACGGCGCCACCCCCGAATCGCCGGGTCGCGCCACGTCCCCACAGCGAGGCGCTCTGCCCGCCTGTGTCCCCTTCGGCAAGGGAAATCGAGAACGACAGGGGCGTTGCACGAGAGTTGGTCCCTGGGCCCGCTGTACGTCGTCGCGTCGAGTATTCGAAAGGCGCATCGGAAATAGTTCGCAGTGCCAGCGGGCGTGGATTTGCGCGGGATCGGTCCGGAGGCGCTGGAGTTCCGCCAATGAACGTCGTGCGCTCCGAGCGGAATCCCTCTTCGGCGAAGGTAGCTGCCACCCGCCGGTGGATGTTGGCGGTCCACTCGTCGAGCCAGCCCCGTCCGACGGCGCCGAAGCCGGATTCCACCGCCGCCAGCTCCGCCGGATCCGCTACAACCGTCACCGCGAGGGCGAGCGTGGCCTCGTCCGTGTCGTTCCGGGCGGTCGCGGTTACCGTGGTGCTTCCCTCCGATACGGGAACCACCGTCATTATTCCGCCGACCACC
>JAKZRQ010000014.1:0-4136 GCA_047518105.1 Pseudomonadales bacterium
TTCGAGATGTTGACGCCGACCGCATCCGGTGTATGATTTCCCATGCTTTCCCTCTCCTGTTCTTGTCTTGTGAGCCTTGATGCTCATGTATCCATTCAGGACGTGCGGAAAGACGGTGGCGACCTCACTCACCAACGGCCCCAAAGGCCGAGAAGTGCACGGTCCACCACCGCCCCCTCCGTCGGTCGCGACCGACGGAGGGGGACCTTTCCAAGGGTCCATGAACGGGTTATTAGGACAGACAAGAAATGCGGGCTAGCACCCCGTACTTCAGAAAAGCCAGGTGAATCTCCTTCCAGGTTTCGTCGTCGAGCGCGGCGAGATCGACACCGGTGACAACGGCTCCGAGGGTGGCGTCGATTGGCGTTACCCCGAGGGACATGGGGACATCTCCTTGAAGGATGTGAACACCTACTCCGCCTAGTCCTACTATTGAACGGAACACGGTGCCCGGTGCAAGAAAGCCGCGCATTGCCGCTGCCGCACGCACCCGACCCGGTCGCTTTCGTCTCGGCCGTTGGACGATAGAGCGTACTTTGGAGCCTTGGCTGCTGTTGTATGATCGACCGGTTCCGGCCCGCCGTCAGGGGCCGAAGGCCCGCCCTCCGAGCGCGAGGGTGCTTCGGTATCGCGTTGGCGCCGCCTAAAACCGGGAACCTGGAGATTGTTGCGATGCCCTATCCCGAGAACGCCCCATTGGAGAAGTGGCTGGCCCAGGAACCGCCCGAAGACGTGCTGGAGCCGGATCTGCCGATCATCGACCCCCACCACCACCTGTGGGATCTCCGGGACGCGCATTGGGAACAAAAGGTCTACCTCTGCGACGAGATGTCCGGGGACATCCGGACTTCCGGCCACAACGTGGTCCAAACCGTTTTCGCGCAGTGCAACGCGTTCTACCGAGCCGACGGCCCGGAAGAGATGCGGTGCATCGGCGAGACGGAGTTCGTTCACGGCATCGCCGCGATGAGCAGGTCCGGGACGTACGGCAGCATGCGTCTTTGCACGGGAATCTTCAGCACCGCCGATCTCTGGCTCGGCAAAGCGGTGGTGCCGGTGCTCGAGGCGCACATCGCTGCCTCGCCCAACTTACGCGGCATCCGCCACGCCTTTCCCGCAGACCTCGACGCCCGATTCATGACCCGATTCATGGAAGGCTACGCGATGCTCGGCAAGTACAACCTGAGCTTCGACAACTACTCACCCGACTACGAGCGACTACCCGCCCTCGCCAAGCTGGCACAGGCATACCCAGCTATCCCCATCATCGTCAACCATCTTGGCGGGAAGATCGACCCTGACGCCCACCCGGAAGCGATTGCCCGATGGAAGGCGTGCATCGATTCGATTGCCGGCCGTCCCAACGTCGTCATGAAGTGCGGCGGCGCCCAACAGCGTGTTGGGCGGTCATGGGAGCCGCCGTTTCACATGTACCGGCGCGAGCGGGGCCCCATGGGGTCCGAAGAGCTCTGCGAGCTTCTCTACCCGTTCTATCGCTACGCCATCGAAGCCTTCGGCCCGCAACGCTGCATGTTCGAAAGCAATTTCCCCGTAGACAAGGAATCCGTCTCGTACCGCACGCTCTGGAACCTATTGAAGCGCATCGCCCGGAAGATGGGTTTGAGCGAGACCGAGAAGGCGTCGATCTTCAGCGGTACGGCGGCGCGAATCTATCGGCTCGCACCTGTCACGTCCGTCGAGTAGGGACGGGAACGAGCGACGTAGGTCGTCGGCCAAGACGGAGAATGCGTTCTACGCCGACCATAAGGCGATATTGCGCTGATCCGGTCCCGAACGGAGTTGGATCTGCTCGGCATGCGACGTTGACGACACACCCGCGTCAGGTTGGGTGTCGTCGGGTTCTCCGAAACAGCAGACGGTTCGCACACGGGCTGCGATAATCTGCGGTGCTCGTGCCGCCTGAAGGGAACACCATGGAACACCGCGACTTCGGCAACACCGACCTCAAGTGCTCGGTCGTCGGCTTCGGCACTTGGGAGATGGGGGCCACGCAGTACGGCGAGATCGACCTCAAGGAGGCGGTACGCACCGTCGAGATGGCCGTCGACCGCGGCATCACCGTGTTCGACACGGCCGAGGTCTACGGCCCGTTCACGTCGGAGGAACTGCTTGCCCGGGGTTTGGGCGCGCGACGCAAGGACGTGGTCGTGGTCACCAAGGTCGGGTTCGCCTATCGGGACGACGCCAACGCACGTGGCCGGGCGGCGGTCGCCGGCCGGGATGCCTCTCCGGCGCACATCACGGCACACGCGGAGGACTGCCTGCGTCGCCTTGAGACCGACTTCGTCGACCTGCTCTTGATCCACTGGCCGGATCACAAGACGCCCCACGAGGAAACCATCGGCGCGTTGGATGCCCTCAAACAGGCGGGCAAGATCCGTCACTACGGTGTATCCAACTACGACGTCGCGATGATGGGCGAGTGCGAACGCCACGGACACCTGACCGCGAACCAGGTCGGCTATCACCTGTTCGATCGGCGCATGGAAGCCGCCGTGCTGCCGTACTGTCTCGAAAACGGCATCGGCTATATGGCATACGGCAGTCTCGGCTTCGGGCTCCTGACCGGCGCGTTCACGCCACAGACCACCTTCGTCGACTGGGATTGGCGCAGCAAGGGCGAGGCGTTCGGCCTGCCGCTGTTCCAGGGGGAGCCCTTCCAGGCCGAGTTGCGCGCCGTCGAGAAGCTAAAGACTTTCGCGGCCGACCACGGCAGGTCCGTCGCCCAACTGGCCATCGCCTGGGTGGTCGGCAATCCGGCAGTAACCGTGGGTTTGGTCGGGATGCGCAATGAGCGCGAACTCGCGGAAAACACCGCCGCGGCGGATTGGCGGCTAAGCGAGGATGATCGGCGCACCATCGATCGGTTCTTCGACGAGGAAGGCGTATCGACCTACGTGGACGCTCCCCAGGCCCGGTGAGGGGTCAGTTGCCGCCTCGCCCCGGAGGAGTCGCGGCCGAACCGGTCGGCACCGCGTGCCCGTGTCTCGCGGGCCGATCTCGCTGGTTCGCGATGCATCGGTCGAACGGGCCTTCATGATTGGACTGGTCTCCTTGCGCCTGCGGAGCGTTTGCGGTTCAGTCGGCAGGAAGACTGTGTCGGCGACAACTCGGCCCGCAATCGAAGGCTGGGGCTTGAACCAAGATTCCTGATGGCCTAGCGTCCGCGACGGCGGTTGCCGTACGCAATGGCCGATGCGTCCCCCATCCGCAAGGTGGCCACGAATTTCGATGGCAAGGTTGTTTCCGAAGATAGAGCCGGACGAGATCGACAACCCCGGCGAGCGCACCGTCGCCCGGGCGCTCCTCGAACAGCTACCGCGTCGCGTGGAGGTATTCCACGGCTTCAACTGGCTGGCGAGCCCGCATTTCTCACCAGGGGCCGTGATGATCGCGGAGGATTTTGGCTCTGTGCGCGTGCTCGCGACCGAAAGCATAGCGGGGACTACGGTTGAGGGAGCACGTGCGCGCACAGGGCCAAAAGACCCGCGAGGGCGCGGCCAGCGCAGTCCGCCATCGGCACGGTCATCGACATCGCGGTCAACTAGTGAAACCCAAGAGCTTTTTGACGCCGACAAGCGGCCTGGTGAGAAATGCGGGCTAGGCGTTCGCACGGCACGCTCCTCGAGGGAGAGTGCGATTTCATCCTGCTGGAACCCGAGAAAGGCCTTCTGTTCGTGGAGGTCAAAGGCGGATCCTTGGTGTTCGATGGCGAGAAGTGGGTCCGGGAAGTCGGGGCCGAACGACGCGAACTCAACAAGGACCCGTTCGCCCAGGCCCAGCGGGGGATGCACGACATCGTGGATATCGTCAGAGGCCGCTACGGCGCGACGGCGAAGGGCCTGCCCTTCACCTACGGCTTCGCCGTGGCTTTCCCGGACTGCCGCGTTTCCGGATGGCTACCGCCGAGCATCCAGCGCGAACTGATCCTGGACGCGGCCAAACTGCGGGCCGTGCCCGACTCCCTTCGCCGAATATTCGCGAGCTTCGCCCGCCGCGACGATCGGGCTCTGCACTCGGACGAGGTAGCCTCCGTCCGTGAAGCCCTCTACCCCAAGTACCAGCTCGTCCCCGTGCTCTGGCGCAAGATCGAAGATCAGGAGGAGCGGCTGCGC
>JAKZRQ010000015.1:0-7022 GCA_047518105.1 Pseudomonadales bacterium
AGGCTCTCCGCGACGCAGCAGGGTTTCTCCTGCCCTTCCACCTCCACGACCACCTCGGTCATCGTCTCGATCATGCCGCCCTTGATCTCGACCCGCTTCAGCGTGCTCGTGGTGCGGATGCGGGCGCCGACCGGCACCGGCGACGGAAACCGGACCCGGTCGAAGCCGTAGTTGATGGCAAGCTTCTGGCCTTCGAGCCGGAGCCCGCTCTCGGCCACCGCGCGAGGCAGGTGGCCCATCATCGACAGGGTCAGGTGGCCGTGGGCGATGGTGGTCCCGAACGGTCCGGCCTTGGCGCGTTCCTCGTCGACGTGGATCCATTGGTGATCCAGGGTCACGTCGGCGAAGTCGTTGATGCGCCCCTGGGTGACCTCGAACCAGTCGCTGGGCGTGCCGGATTCGCCGATTCGGGCGTTCAGGGTGTCGTAGGCGTTTTGCAGAGCATCGGACATCGGTGTCTCCAGTCGTCTACTGCTTGGCTCGCAGCATCTCGGCGATCTCGGCCTTGCCCTTCAGCATGCCTTCCGGGTCCGTCAACGGGATCTGGAGCATCGACGCGATGTACTCGGTGGTTTCCCAATCCAGTTCCGCAGCCTGGAGCGCGGTGGCGCCGTCGTTGTTCGTGGCATCGACATCCGCGCCGACAGCGAACAGTACTCTGGCCATCTCGGCACGGCCAAGGAAGGCTGCGGCGATCAACAGCGTGCCACCTGAGTTCGGGTCGCGCGCGTTTTGATCGGCCCCGGCTGCAAACGCCGCTTTCAGGGCGTCACGGTCATCGGCGAAGATCACCGCAATGAGTTCCTCCCAACCGGCACCGGACGAGCCTGCTTCGGACGAACCGCTGATCCTGGCGATGATCTTCTTGCGCCCGCCTTCCACGGCGGCACGATCCACTTCCAGTTGCAACAGGGCGGCGTAGTACTCGGTCGTCTCCCAGTCGGTTTGCGCGACATCCGCCGCCGATTGGCCCTCGTAGTTGCGTACCGAGGTATCGATGCCGTTGTCGATCAGCAGCATCGCGATGTCCGTGCGCCCCAGGAACGCCGCAGCGTTGAGCGCGGTGCTGCCGTCGCCGTTCGGGGCGTTCACGTTCGCGCCATTGTCGAGCAGCCACTTGGCGGCTTCCGTCCGGCCCAGGGCGGCGGCGACGGTCAGCGGCGTGACCTGGAGTTTAGACCCCAAGCCGTCGAGATCCGCGCCGGCGTGCTTGTTCGCCGCCAGTTCGGCGATGTTGCCCTCGCTGGTGGCAGTCCAGATGTCCGTGGTGGGCGGTGCGGGTTCCGGCTCAGGCTCGGGTGGGGGTGCTTCGGGCTGAGTGGCGCAGGCTGCGAGCATGAGGAGCGCCAGCGTCGCGAAGACGGCGGTCGCGGATTTCGAAAACAGTCTCATGACTTTCCTTCTGTCCGGGTCATCGGTGTGCGAACCGGAATTATGCCCCATACTGCGCGGTTTGACGGACAGGGGCGACCGAGAACGCGATGGGAATGCCGAGCATCCTGAGCCACGTCTCCATTGGTGTGAACGATTTGGACCAGGCGCTGGCGTTCTACGACACCGTGCTCGCCACGGTGGGCGCGAAACGCCAGCACGAGGTGCCGGACGCCGCCGTCGCCTACGGCAAGTATTTTCCGGAGTTCTGGGTGCAGCGGCCCCTCGACGGCGGCACCGCCAATCCGGGCAACGGCATCCACTTCAGTTTCATCGCGCCGACCACGGGAGCCGTTCACGCCTTCCACGACGCCGCAATCTCCGCCGGGGCGGTTGACGACGGGGCCCCGGGTCCGCGTCCGGAGTACGGCGACGACTACTACGGCTGCTTCGTCTACGACTTGGACGGCCACAAGATCGAAGCATCGACCGTGCCGGGCTCTTCGTAGCAGGATCCCAGCGCAAGTCCCGAATGCTCGAACAAATCGTCAAGAGGATCCTCGCGTCGCAGGTCTACGATGTCGCGATCGAGACGCCGTTGCAGGATGCCCCCAACATCTCGGCGCGCTTGGGTCACCGGGTCGCGCTGAAGCGGGAAGACCTGCAACCCGTGTTCTCGTTCAAGCTGCGCGGCGCCTACAACAAGATGGCACGGCTGTCCGCAGAGGACCGCGCGCGGGGCGTGGTGGCGGCTTCCGCCGGAAACCACGCCCAAGGCGTGGCGCTGGCGGCGCAAAAGCTCGGCATCAAGTCGCACATCGTCATGGGGCGCAACACGCCGAGCATCAAGGTGGATGCCGTCAAGAACCTTGGCGCGCACATCGTCTTCGCTGGCGACACCTATCAACAGGCCGCCGACCACGCCGCGAAGTTGGCCAATGAGAAGGGCTACGTCCTGGTGCATCCCTACGACGACCCGGATGTCATCGCGGGCCAAGGCACGGTGGGCATGGAGATCATGAACCAGCATCCGGGACCCGACGCGATCTTCGTGCCGGTGGGCGGCGGCGGGCTGATCGCCGGCGTTGCGGCCTACGTCAAGTACCTGCGCCCCGAGACCAAGATCATCGGCGTTGAAGCGGAAGGCTCCGCATGCCTGGCCGCCGCGCTCAAGGCGGGTCGCCGGGTCCGCTTGCCGCTGGACACTCTGGACCTGTTCGCGGATGGCGTTTCCGTTGCCCAGATCGGACTGGCGCCGTTCCGGATCGCGAAGACCCACGTCGACGGCGTGGTCACCGTATCCGTCGACGAGATCTGCGCCGCCGTCAAGGACGTCTTCGACGACACCCGCTCGATCGCGGAACCGTCCGGCGCGCTGGCGGTCGCGGGACTGAAGAAATACGCCGAACAACACCAAGGCATCGCCGGCAAGCGCTACGTTGCCGTGGTCAGCGGCGCCAACGTCAATTTCGACCGGCTGCGGCACATTTCCGAACGCGCCGAACTAGGCGAACATCGGGAGGCGATCTTCGCCGTCACCATCGACGAAGCGCGCGGCAGCTTCCGCCGTTTCTGCCGCGCTCTCGGCAAGCGCGGGGTCACGGAGTTCAACTACCGCTTCGCCCGCGACGACGAAGCCCACGTCTACGTCGGCTTGCAGGTCGGCCCAGGCGAGACCCGCGAAGGGGTGGAGGCCGGCCTGGTCGACGCCGGCTACCGGGTGACCGACATGACGGCCAACGAAGCCGCGAAACTGCACGTGCGGCACATGGTGGGTGGCCGCGCGTTCGGCAGGAAGCCGGAACTGCTCTACCGGTTCGAGTTCCCCGAACGCCCCGGCGCGCTGCTGCGGTTCCTGAACGGACTCGGCAGCCGCTGGAACATCACCCTGTTCCACTACCGCAACCACGGTGCCGCCTGGGGCCGGGTGCTGGTGGGCTTCGAGGCGGAGGACGCCGACCGCGCCAGCCTTTCGACCTACCTGGACCGCATCGGCTTCCGGTACTGGGATGAGACGGGGAACCCGGCGGTGGAGTTGTTTCTGCGCTAGGACCAACCAATCCACAGCCACTTACGCGATGCTCTGCTGATAGGTGGGTTCGCCATCTTCAATCTGCAAGATGAGAGTGGCATTTTCGCGAACCCATCCGTAGGGGATGGCGCGGCGAAATCTTTGTTCGGTCGGGTGTGAGTACGGACCTTCGGTTTCCCAGCGGTTGAAGAATTCGGCCAATCGATTGCCATCACAGTAGCGTACAGCCACCTGCCGTAGCTCGTCGCGATGGGAGATGAAGATGTGACCGGCGGAGCGGTCGGCGTCAAGTTTCTCCTTCCACGAGTTCTTGTGGTATTGATATTCGAAGGAGCCTCCGTCCTTCGCGGACTTTACTTCGTAACCTTCAAGATCAAGCCCTGCAGCCGTTGAAGTGCCGACGTTGCGTACAAGAATAGATGCAAAGACCTCCCAATCCTCGGACATCGCTACCCGTGTACGTATGCCTCGATCTTTGTAGAGTCGCACTTTGCCTTGTAGCGGGCCGTACATGTAGGCGTGGAAATAGACCATAGCCATGTAGACATCCAACGACCCGGCATGGGACATCTGCTAGTCCCCTGTAGAACTTAGATTGACAATGACCTGCTTGGATTGTCTTGACTCTGGAACGAGTCGCGGCGGTCGCGACAACTTGCTCTTGACGAGATGGCGGTATCGAAGATCGAGTATCGTCAACGTGCGCTACTCGTCGTCTATGCAGCAACGCGTTCGGAGAAGTCTAGCTGGACGCTATGCGGTTGTGGTCTTTGCCCGAGGAGAAATCCGAATGCGTGGTCGACGAGCCATCGCACCGCTGGCACGCAAACGGCGTCGCCGAAGCCTAGTTGTGCTTGTCTCCTGCCGACCTGTATCGGATAGTCTCTTGCGCCTTGCAGGCGCGCGTACTCGAGACCGGTTAATGGTCTAATTCGCGGTGAATCCCACCGACCGTCGATCAGGAATTGCACGCTGCTTCCGCCCTGGGGCGTACGTAAGCAGCCAGCGATGCAATCGTCTCGGACCTCGCCCACCGTCTTCCCATGGCGGACCCTTCTAAACATCGTCGCAACGCTTTGCCGTTGACCTTGGCTCAATTCCCGAACTCTCGTTCGATGCCTGGGTGCCATAGCACCAAGGGCTTCGTCAACGCGATCTGGAGGCCACCAAATAGGTGAATCGTCTGGAATTTCCTCAAGTACCGAGACAAGAGTGTCACTCGACCGTGCCGGCGGTTCAGGAAGGGGCAGTTCTACGAAAGGAAGGTCGCTGTACCGCAACTGAAAGCTGCGAATCGCACGGCTACGCAACCGGGTGACATCGCCACTAGGCGGCAATGCCTCGTCCAGCAAGTCGTTCCGGATAGCCAAGACAAACAAGCGTGGTCGGCTCTGTGGCGTGAACCAGCGCGCGTCGACCAAGGTGATATCGAGGCAATATCCTAGTTTGGCGAGTCGTGCGCAGACATCACCTAGATCCCGGCCATGGTTCGAGGTGAGGAACCCGGTTACGTTCTCGATCAATAGGGCTTTGGGTGCCGAACGCTCCCGGTGAAGTCCTTCCACCAAGTCGAGGAAGGGCCACACGGTGCCGGAATGCGGGCCAGCCAGGCCAGCACGATTGCCGGCCAAAGAGAGATCGATGCAGGGAAACGAAGCGGTGACCAATCCAAGATTGGCGGGAAGGTCGTCGACCACGACTTGGTTGATGTCACCGACCAACAAGTGCTCACTGCCGAAACGGGCCGTGTACATCTCGGCCTTCTCGGGTGCGATGTCGTTGGCGAAGACACAGCGCCAACCCAGCGGCTCGAGCGCCTCTCGGACCAACCCGATCCCAGCAAAGAACTCCGCGAAGTTGTACATCGTGCCTCCGCCGCCGTCCCGTGGCGACCTACAAACATTAGCTCATCCTTGAGTGGAGGCCAAGCACGCGTACCCGCTCAACACCTCTGTTGAGGATCACGCGGCCTCCAAGGCGATAACGTACTCGTTGGGTTCGATACGCGAGCGACGCGGGGGGACGCGGGGACAACGCGGGGACGCTCATGGTTGCAACGGAACTCGTCGGCGGATTAGCCTATCAGGCCGACCTGCTCGACGTTGAGCGACCCATCGTAGATCGTAGAGGCTCCACAGAACTCGATCCCGCGCCGAGCGGTTGACGCGCTCGGCGCGGATGGGCCGGTGCGACAGTCCGGGAAGTAGAAGTAGTAGTAGAGGAGCGAGTCATGTATCGGCGGATTCTCGGGTGCCACGACGCCCCGAAGGGCGGTGAATGTTGACCCGTTTGATCTGGCTGGCCGTGCGGATTGCCCTCGCCGTCGCCCTCGTCGTCGTACCCTTCGGTTACGCGATCACCGCAGCCCATACCGACGTTTGGATGGGAGCGGGCTGCGGGATTGCCATCGGCCTGGCGTCGGCCTCCGGGGAGGCCCGCGGAGTGGCCCATGGACCGGCATTCTGATCGGCTCGATTGTCGGGGTCGCCACCGCGCCCTGATTGCCGGCCTGGTGCCCGGCACCCGGTATGGAGTTCTCGTGCCGCCCGTTCTTGCACTGGCGGTCGTCTTGATCGCCGGGTTCCGCAGGTCATCCCTCTGCGGATATCGGGATATGAGCCGGGAGACGTTCATCGTGTCCGTCCTGCTTGCCTTGGGGTTCCTTCCCGCCTGGGTCGCCGAGGGCCCGCTTCGCGTCGGGCGTCTTCTCCACCGGTGCGCTGTTTCTTGTGGGCGTGGTCTTGCTGACTCCCTGGATCGCGCTGATGGCCGGCGTCCTCAGCCACCGCCGCGAGGGATGGCGCGACACCCGTTCTCCGCCGCTGCTGGTCCTGGGTGCGGTTGCGGTGCCTGTCTTGCTGGCTATCGGGATTGCGTCCGGCGTCACGGAGGAAGGCCGTGGACTCTCCGGCATCTATTTGATCCTGGTCATCGCCTTGATGGTGGCCGACACATTGGTGGCGCTTCCCGCGGCCGTGTTTCTTCTGGGGCGCACCGCCATCACCTGGCTCCAGCCGCGGCTTCGTGTGTACGGCTACCTCGCCGACTACCTGCACGTCATGTGGGTACCGATCGGCGCGTTCGCGGTCGGCTACCTGACGATCATCGTCCTGTTCGCCGGGTTCTACGGAACGCTGGAGCGCTTTCAACCCGGCGCGTTTGCCGGCGCCGGCGCCGGGATCACCGAATGGTTGTCCTTCGCGTTCTTCACCGCGCTCGGCCAAGACTCCACGACCACCGCCCCGGTTACGGTCGGTGCAAGGGTGCTCGTCGGCGTCAACTTGATCCTCTCTGCGGGTTGGGCGGTCGTGTTGTTCGCGGCGGTGATGTCATCCATCGGGCCGAGGCTGGACCGGATCGCTCGACGCCACGCGGAGGAAAGCGGCGACTGACAGGCGGGCGCCGCGAGGGTGAACGGGGCATTCCCGGGCTGTGTATGCACGTGGGCGATCGTGCGGTCCCTGGTCGCGGCGTCAGTCCTAGCCCGCATTTCTCACCAGGCCGCTTGTCGGCGTCAAAAAGCTCTTGGGTTTCACTAGTTTGACCGCGATGTCGATGATCGTGCCGATGTGCCGATGGCGGACTGCGCTGGCCGCGCCCTCGCGGGTCTTTTGGCCCC
>JAKZRQ010000016.1:0-8753 GCA_047518105.1 Pseudomonadales bacterium
CGGCGAGCCCGACTTCCGCGAGCCCCCCGCCCTCGAACACGGGCGCATCGAAAGCCGCGCCATCTGGACCACCACCCGCCTCAACGGCTATCTGACCTTCCCGCACGTCGGCCAGGCCTTCCTCGTCGAGCGCACCGCCACCGCCAAGAAGTCCGGCAAGACCTCCGTCGACTACGCCCTCGGCATCACCAGCCACACGCCCGATACCGCCGACGCCCGGCGCCTGCTCGAACTGAACCGCGGCCACTGGAAGGTCCAGTCCGTCCACAACATCCTCGACAACGCCTTCGACGAGGACCGCCTGCGCATCCGGACCGGCCACGGCCCCGAGAACACCACCCGCCTGCGCCGCTTCGCCATCGGCGTCGTCCGCGCCCACGGCCACCGCTGCGTCGCCGCCGCCATGCGCCGCCTCGACCGCAATCCCCGCCGCGTCTTCGACTACCTCCGCATGTCGGAAAACACCTGCAGGCCCCGAAAACACGCGCCTCCCGGCGGGAGAACAAATTAGCCGTGCACATCCCCTTGACACCGCATTGGTTTTGGTTCCAAATCAATCGCGCTCAAACACACGTATGGCGAAGCGAGCATGGGGATGATCGTCGGATGCCGACAGTTGCACATTGCTGATTTGTTGATCGAGAAAGGCCAAGTCTCGCACCCGCAATGTGGACAAGGGGGTCGACGCCCTCGCCGAGAGCATCCGCAGACATTCGCCATCCACCATGTCTGGCACGCCAATGTGCCATGCAGAATTCAACGCGAATATTCGAAACGTCCAACGGCGAGAAGCCGTCCCGGCCGAGTGCGGATTAGCTCCCTATGAACGTTGTTATTACCGCCGCGATAGTCATTGTCCTGATAACCTCGGCTGCGGTCTTGGTTAAATTCCGGGGGACGCGCCTCACAGGCACCGATCCCGTCTCCCTGTTCACTTTCATGGCAATACTCTTCACCTCGGGCCTCGATGTTGGCCTGATCATGTTTCCATTGACCGAGTTCCCGATCTACGAGAGCGAGGCGCCCTATCAATTCGCCCACCCGCTCGCCGTCGAGTTCGGGTTCTGGGGATTCCTCGTCTGGACCTTCTATTTCCTCACCACCTTCTACTTTCTCGTGCTAGAGCCACGCCTAAGGCTTTTCGAAATCCCATGGATAAAGTTTGTCAACAACGTTGTCATCATCGGCACCTGTGCGTTCACGGGTTACCTGTTCCTGCTACATCTTCCAACCTATGTTGAAGGAATATCAGCGGCTTGGAAGTACGCGCTCGTAGCGGCGGTAGTGCTCCTGGCGGTGCTTTCGAGCACCAATATCGTGTTCGTGAAGGTGCTCAGCGTATCATCGGTCGTTCTGTTCGCTTTGCTCGCCGCCCTGCTGTGGTTCGCGAGCGGCATGGGCCTCGTCGAATTTGGCGCCACTCTAGGCAACCTCGGTGACTATTTCACCAACATTCACCGATTTGTCAGCCCGGTCAGCGACTACCATGCCTTCTACCTGTTCTGGTGGTTTGCCTGGAGCATCATGATTGGGCAGTTCGTCGCCCGTTTCGCCGGCAACCTCAATACATGGCAGCTCCTGGGCTCGCTCCTGGTGTTCCCTTCGATTCCGCTCGCGGTGTGGTTTACGGTGATCTACTTCTACTACACACAGGACATCCAGATTGGCGGCGTCTTGAATCTGTCCATGATCGTCGTCGGTATCATCTTCGTACTGAATTCGCTCGACTCTTTGACACGCCTGTATACGGACAACTTGAATTTGAGCGTAGAGCGGCTTGGGAAGCTACGCTATGTGGCATTCCATTGGTGCGCGCTCTTTGGTCTGGTACTCCTGTATCAGTTCACGCCGCTGAAGATCGAGTGGATCGGATTGGTGGTGATTGCCCTGTACGCAGCCATCTACTTCCTGGTCTACAGGCGGAGAGATCAAGCGTTTGCCGATCTCCGTCTTGGCTCACATACGAACACGAAATGACGAGCAAACCTGGAGATCGCGTTTGCGGTAGTTCATGAAGTATCAAAAATTGAGGAGGTGTGTTGATGCCTCCCGCACCACAGATTTTAGGAGAGTCACTATGTATAGATCTTGTTCCCTGGCACTACTCATGGGAGCGATTGCCTTAACTCCCTCTGCGGCGCTCCATGCCCAACTCCTTGAGGAGGTCATTGTCACTGCCCAGAAGAAGGAGCAGAGCCAACAGGACGTTGGCGTTTCGGTAACCGCCTTCACCGAGCATCAGCTCAGCGCGCTTGGCTGGGACAACTCGCTCGATGTCGCGGCGCAAACACCCGGGCTGGTCACGACCAGCAATACGGGCGATACCGCAAATATCGCGTTGTTTTCGATTCGCGGGGTTAGCCAGCTTGACTTCGCGGAAGGACAAGAGGCACCTGTGGCTCTCTATCGGGACGAGGTCTACATTTCCTCGCCGGGCGCGTCCGGGATTCCGTTCTTCGATCTCGAGCGGGTAGAGATTTTGCGGGGGCCCCAAGGTACGCTCTATGGTCGGAACGCCACGGGCGGTCTCATTCACTTCATCAGCAACAAGCCTACAGATGTTCTTGAAGGGTTCATCGAGGTGACGGTCGGCCAATTCGCGCAGCGTGGAGTCACGACAGCCGTCAGCGGTCCGCTGTCCGACACGGCACAGGCTCGCTTGTCCGTGTACAGCAATCAGGACCAAGGCTACGTCAAGAATGCACTCGGGCCGGACAAGAGAGCGGACGATACCCAATCATTGCGCGCCATGTTGAATTTCGACATCAGCGAAAGCACTTCGTTGTTGTTGCTTGGCCAGTTCACCAGCATCGACACCAGTGGCGGCGTGTTCCATTCGGTCGCATCGAAGACCGATGCCAGTGGTGCGATCGTGTTTTGCAGGCCGGGCGACACGGATTGCGGCGACTTTACGGCGGACCAGCCTGTCGGTACCAACGGCTTCTTTTACGGTGGCGCGCTCTTCGACGCTGCTGGTGGCCGCATCGATGACGGTGTCGGAGACGAATTGGAGGGTGCCTATGACCGCCAGGACAGCGGCGTGGACAGGGATACCAAGAATTTCACCGGCATTTTCAAGAGAAGTATCGGCGATTCCATGGAACTTGTTAGCGTCACGGACTTGACCACCAGCGACAAGGTCTACGCCGAGGAAGATGACAGCACACGCTATGCTGTTGTCACCTACGACGCCACGGCGGACATCAAGCAGTTCTCGGAAGAACTACGTCTGAGTGGTGGAAGTGAAGACTACGAATGGATTGCCGGTGTCTACTATCTTCAGATCGAAAATGACTTCTCCGGCGCCTTCGCTTTTCCTTCCGATGGCTACCTCCCGCGCTTCACAGGTGATTCCACAACAGACACGATTTCGGCATTCGGGCAGGTTGACTACGACCTGTCGGAAGACCTGCTGCTCACCGCTGGCCTGCGCTGGATCCGTGACGATAAGCAATTCGTTTATCAGATGGTGCGGTGCGATGTCACCTCGGACCTCGCCTTTGGATTTTGCCCCCCGCATCTCATCAGCGATCCGACCCTCAGGGCCCAGGGGGAAGAACTGCTAGCTTCGGAGCCGGGAGTCTATGATCTCACCGGCTTGTTGGTTGACGGCACTGCGCATCCTTTCTTGCGGAAAGATGCGGAGTTTTCCGGGAAGCTGCAACTCGACTGGCGGGTGACCGAGGACCATTTGGTCTACGCTGGACTGAGCAGGGGCGTGAAGGGCGGCGGTTTCAATACCCCGACCGATGGCTTTGACACGGCCGACATTGCGTTTGTCGGATTCGACCCGGAGATTCTCCTGGCCTACGAACTCGGTGTGAAGACATCCTGGGCGGATCGAAAATTCCGGCTGAACGCCAGCGTGTTCTACTACGACTACGATCAGTTCCAAGCCTTCTTCTTCGCCGACACCACAAGCCGTCTCATCAACTCGCAAGCCGAGTTCATTGGCGGCGAGGCGGAATTGACCTACTCGTCAGGCGACGGTTGGGATTTTCTGGCAGGCATTAGTTTGCTCGACACCAACGTCAATGGAACTTCGCCGGATGGCGGCACGAATATCGACGATCAGAAAGCGCCCCTTGCGCCGGAATTTAGCGCAAATGGCGTTATTCGCAAGCGGTGGGAAATGGGATCAGGTGGCGCTCTCGCCGCTCAAGTGTCGGTGAACTACGTGGGGACGCATTACTTCAACGTGGTGAACGAGCCGGTGACGGAAGGAGGGGATTACACCCTGGTTGACGCACGACTGGGCTACTCTTCGCCGGGCGACGTTTGGGAGGCGAGCGTGTTTGCCAACAATCTCACGGACGAACGCTCTCTCACCTACAGTTACGACATCACGGGTTTCGGCTTCTACACCATACAAGTGTTCGGACCACCTCGCTGGATTGGCGCAACGGTCAGGTATCGGTTCGATTCGAACTGACGTACGTTTCGGGCGTTGAGCCCCTTGCCGGGAGCCGGGACGCTTAGCGATCCCTGGCTCCCGAGGCTTCACCGGTCCGTAGCTTCCGACCAGACCTCCCAAGGGACAAGCGAGGCCGAGGCGCAAGACGAACAACAGCCCCGTTAGATGGTCTGTGATATGGCGTTTCCATGCGGGACGGGAGATGGGGGAACAGGACTACCACTACATCGTTGTTGGCGCAGGTTCGGCTGGCTGCGTACTTGCGAATAGACTGACGGAAGACCCGAATAATCGGGTGTTGCTCGTCGAGGCGGGGGGGCGTGACACCGGCCTCCTTGTTCGCATGCCCACCGCGTTCTCCTATGCGATGAACATCAAGCGCTTCAACTGGGGGTTTGTATCCGAGCCGGAACCCCATCTTGATGGGCGTCGCCTGTTTTGTCCGAGAGGCAAGGTGCTTGGGGGCTCTTCTTCGATCAACGGGATGGTGTACGCGCGCGGGCATGCTCGCGATTTCAACGAATGGGAAGAACAGGGGGCTGCGGGATGGAATTTCGCGAACTGCCTGCCCTACTTCCGACGTGCCGAGAGCTGGCAGGGTGGTGCGGATGCGTACCGAGGCGCCGAAGGGCCGATTGGCACCTGCGCGGGCAACAACATGGCGCGCAATCCGCTGTACTCGGCCTTTGTCGAGGCGGGGATGCAGGCGGGGTATCCGCGCACCGATGACTACAACGGCCATCAGCAGGAAGGGTTCGGCGCGATGCACATGACCGTCAAGGACGGCGTGCGCTCATCTACGGCGCGTGAATACCTGGTGCCCGCGAGGAGGCGACCGAACCTTTCCGTGGTCACGAATGCCACTGTCGAGAAGGTCTTGTTCGACGGGAAGGCGGCTACCGGAGTCGCTTTTCGCCGCAAAAACCGGAAATTCACAGCTACTGCCACGAGGGAGGTGATCCTCAGCGCGGGTGCAATTGGATCTCCGAGCCTCCTTCAGCTTTCCGGAATCGGCCCAAGGGATGTCCTGGAGAACGCCGGCGTCAGACCGCTGCATGAACTCCCCGGGGTGGGCGAGAACCTTCAAGATCACTTGGAGGTGTATTTTCAGTTCGAGTGCCTTCGGCCAGTCACCTTGAACGGCAAGCTCAATCCAATTGGGAAAGCGCTGATCGGGGCGCGGTGGCTGCTCTTCAGAGACGGGCTGGGCAGCACGAATCACTTCGAGTCCTGCGCATTCATTCGTTCCGAGGCGCACAGGCAATGGCCAGATGTCCAGATGCACTTCTTGCCGGCGGCGATGCGCTATGACGGCGCCAAGGCGTTCGACGGACACGGATATCAAGTACACCTTGGATCCAACAAGCCGAAGAGCCGAGGGAACATTCGCATTTCATCCGCTGATGCGGATGCCGCCCCCAGGATTCTGTTCAACTATCTTCAACATCGGGACGATGTGCGCGTGTGGCGCAACTGCATCCGATTGACTCGGGAGATCATGCGTCAGGCAGCGCTCGATTCCTATCGGGGAAGAGAAATCCAGCCCGGCCCGGATGTCGACACCGACCCCGAGATAGACGAATGGGTGCGGCAGAACGTCGAGAGCGCCTACCACCCGTGCTGCGCCTGCAAGATGGGCCACGACGAAGATGCGTCGGCGGTCTTGGACGCCGAGTGCCGGGTGCGCGGCCTGGAGCGGCTGAGGGTAGTCGATTCATCGGTCTTCCCGACCATCACCAATGGAAACCTGAACGCGCCAACCATCATGGTGGCCGAACGCGCTTCGGATCTGATTCTCGGCAAGCCCATGTTGCGTTCGGATCTCGAATCCGACCTCTATCCGGACGAACCTGCGGAACAGGGAGCGTCTCCGATCACTTCGTAGACTCCGCCGTCGGCCGCCGTCGTGGGGACTGTCGCGGATAGGATGGAGACAGCGCCAGAATCGCACCTGTCGGCTTCAAGAAAACGCCGGCTAGCTTGCCGCCGAAGGCGCGATCGGATCGAAGGCGAAGGGCCGGGACAAGCGCTCCACCCGGACATCTTCTCCCGCCAGAAATCCGACCTGGGCGTCGAGCAGCAGATTGGGCGTCTCGTGACCCGTGCCTTCCACGACGATCAGGTGGGCGTTGGGGAAGCCACGCATGACGGCCCGGGCGTTCGAAATCGGGGTGCGGCCATCCAATGTGCCACAACAGAACAGGGTTGGCGTCTGTGCCTCTACGGGCGTTCGGAACTCGGCGCCGAGGTCGTCAACGCCGATCACGTCGGCAACGAAGGGGAAGGGCAGGTTGAAGGCATCGTCGAGCACGGCTTTGCCGCGCTCGGCCTCGATCTGTCGTGATCGCTCTGGACTTGCGCCGGAGGCGGCGTCCATCGCGAGCATCATGCCGGGGATGCCGGCCAGGGTCAGGCGTCGTTCAATGCGCCGTGCGACCATCGAAACGTCCCGGTTGGCAAGCTGTCGCACGAACGCGGGCAAGCCGCGGATCGCGCGAATGCTGCCGAGGGCGCTGTCGAGCAGGAGTTGCAGGTCGAACTTGCCCACCGCAATCGACCGTTCGAGGCTCGGTAGCGCGAGCGTTGCCGGTCGTGCCTCGTAGTCGGCAAGCACACCGCGCAGTTCGCCGACGAGATCGGGGCACTGGCCGTGGAGCCCCGGATCGGATCGTGCGAGGTCGGTCAGATGATCGAAGTGCCGATCCGTGTTGGCCGGCAGCTTGTGCGTGTCGTCGAGGCCCTCCACGAGACACAGGATCGCGCGCTCCACCACCTCGGCATGGGCTTTGATAACCGCGAGGCCGAGATGGGATCCGTAGCTCGCCCCGTGCAGGTTGATCCTATCCAGGCCGAGGGCCTTGCGCAGGTCGTCGACGTCCTGGGCACTCTCGACGGTGTTGTAGTGGTTCAGGTCGACACCACGGTCCTGCCAGTAGCTCGCGAGTCGCCCCGCGTTCGTGCGATGGGCGCAGAGGTAGCCGCTACGCGTCATTGGCTGATCCAAGTCGACTTCGAGCCGGTAGGGGTTGAAGAGACTCGGCATCGCGCTGTGACAGCCACGCTGATCGAACGTGACCACATCGCACACCTCTGACAGTCGGTCCACGTGATCGAAGAAGTTGCCTTCGAACCTGGCGATGGCCGCTCCCCCCGGTCCTCCGTCAAGGACGATCAAGGGGGGAAGTCCGTGGTCTTCCTTGGCGGGGACGCGTACAAACGACAACGCAATAGGCGCGCTTTCGCTGCACTGGCGGGAGGACGGCACCAGAAGCAGGCCACGCTCCGCGTCGCGGCTGCGACCACTGGCACCGTGCTCTAGGCGCGTGGGCCAGACCCCGACCAGGCGGGAATCGGTATTTCTGAGGTACATGAACTCTCGAGCTGACTTCGTAACATCCATTCTAGCGAGGCTGCGCCTCAGACCGACAAGGCATGTGTTGCGTCTCGGTAGCGGTCGAGTCGGACCCCGGCCGCTGCTCCGCTCCGCATGATGGACGACGCATTCGGCGAGAGCACAGGTTGCGGAATTGACGGATGCCGCTTGTCACTACCCCGGCGGGGATGGGATGAGTTTGCCGGGAAAAGGGGTAGTGACAGGCACCGAAATGGCCCGGGGTGTCAGTCGCGGCGGGGGTCTGCTAAGAAGATCTGTCGTGCGGTTTTCGTGACGCGGCAGTGGGGCAGTGCGGCAGTGCGGCAGTGCGGCAGTATAGTGCGCCGCATCCGAGAGCAGGCTTGCCAGCGTGACCGGGAGACAGACCCTGCGTTCGATCGCGCCACGCCGCCCTACCTACGGCCCGGCAGACGCTCCGGAATTGAGGGCCTGCGCGCCGCCTCGAGCAATCGACGGCGCGCGCGATATACGGCTTGGCGGCTGCCGCGTGCTGGCACCAGTCGAAAATTCGTCAAAGCCTCGCTGCCGCTGGCGCCATATGTCTATTGGATGCGGCACCAGGCTGGATATCCTTCCGATCCGATCTGAGACGCCTCCGACCGGATTGGCGGCTGAACTCGCAATCCGGATCACTACTGCGGCATCTTCGGCGTGGTCGGGAGCTCACCGAACGGCTGGACGCGCACTGCCTGGGACTGGCACCTCTTAGGCGTGCTTGCGGCACGATGATGGCAGGCCAGTGGCAGGTTTCGCGGCAATGGCCGGCAAAGAAGAAGCGCGTTTCATCCACAGGCGTGTCGCTGACCGGCGATCTGCCGCGCACCCGCGCGATGGTCCCCTTTCTCGCTCCCTACGCGCGGGGTGGCTGGCACTGGTTCAGCCTGCGAGCGACGTTGGCCGTGCTGTCGATTCTCGTCGGGTTGGCGACCCCGGCATTGGCAGCGG
>JAKZRQ010000017.1:0-12144 GCA_047518105.1 Pseudomonadales bacterium
GCTAGCCCGCATTTCTCACCAGGGGCCGTGATGATCGCGGAGGATTTTGGCCCTGTGCGCGTGCTCGCGACCGAGAGCATAGCGGGGCCTACGGTTGAGGGAGCATGTGCGCGCACGGGGCCAAAAGACCCGCGAGGGCACGGCCAGCGCAGTCTGCAACCGGCATGATCGTTGGCATCGCGGTCAACTTCTTGAAACCATGAGCTCTTTTGACGCCGAGAAGCGGCCTGGTGAGAAATGCGGGCTAGGGTAGGCGCGCCGATGCCGACCGATGGTCATTCTCGCCGGCCCACGAAGAAACTGTGCACGTTCGCCTGGATGCTGTAGAGGCAGGGAATCAGGATCAACGTGATCATCGTCGCGAAGACGATGCCGAACGCCAGGGACACCGCCATCGGAATGACGATCTGCGCCTGCAGCGAGCGCTCCAACACGATGGGTATCAAGCCGAAGAACGTGGTCAGCGAGGTCAGCAGGATCGGACGGAAGCGCGCCGCGCCGGACTCGATGGCGGCTTGGGCGGCGCTAGCGCCTTCGGCCACGCGCTGGTTGACGAAGTGCACGAGAATCAGGCTGTCGTTGACCACGACGCCCGCAAGGGCGAAGAAGCCGAGGAGCGAAATCGCGTTCACCGGAATGCCGATGATCCAGTGCCCGATGACCGCACCGATCAGCCCGAAGGGGATGCCGGTCATGATGACCAGCGGCTGCAGGTAGGACTTGAGCGGAATGGCCATCAGCACGTAGATGCCCGCCAACGCGCCGAGGAAACCGAAGATCATCTCCCACACCGAGGTTTGCTGTTCGCGCAGCGAACTCCCTATGCTGAAATCCACGCCGGGATAGCGTTGTTGAAGCTCCGGCACGACCGTGGCGAACACCGTGTCGACCAACCGACCCGGTTCGACCAGGGACAGGTCGGCATTTGCGGCGACGGTGATCGTGCGCTTGCCGTCGATGCGGTTGATGGCGTTGTAGCCGCGCTCGAGTTCGTAGGTGGCGACGGCGTTGAAGGGCAGTTCGCGACCGTCCGGCAGGCGTATCCACATGTTCTCCAGGTTGCCGATGGACTTGCGCTCGCTGCGCGGGTAGCGAACCATCACACGGACGTCCGAGTCGCCGCGCTGGATGCGCTGTGCCTGGGCACCGTAGAAGGCTTGCCGGACCTGGTTTGCCAAATCGGACAGCGTGACGCCCATGGCCTCGGCCTCGGGGCGCACCTTCATGCGTAGTTCTTCGGGGCCGTCGCTGGCGGAAGACTCCACCTCGTAGAGGCCCGCATAGGACTTCAGATGCGTGGCCAGTTCTTCTGCCGCCGCTTCGAGTGGCACGATGCTTCGACCGCTTAGCCGAAAGGCAACCGGGGGCCCGCCCCCCATTTTGCTCCCCGAGGAGAATCGCAGCTCCGATGTGCCGGCGATTTCGCCGATCTTGTCGCGCCAGCGAGCCGAGATGTCGCTAGGACCGAGGTCGAGGCTGCGGTCTTCCGCCTTTGCCAACTCCACCTGGAAACGTCCGCTGCGCCCATTCTGGATGTAGGCGAAGACGTTCATGACCAGGTTTTCCTCGAACCCGAACTCGGCCATGAGTTCGGCGTCCACCTCCCGGAGCGAGGAGTTCATCTGTTCGACGATGCCCAGAATCAGCGAATCGGGGGCGCCTTCCTGTATTTCCACATTGGCCCTCACGAAGTCGCTCTCGAACTCCGGGAAATAGGAGACGCGCACGAATCCGCCCGCCACCAGCCCGAGCATCAGGATGGCGATCGCGACGAACCCGGCCAAGGTGGTCCATCGGTACTCGATGGCGCGTGCGAGGAGCGGTTTGTAGACGTTTTGGATGAAGCGCTTCAAGCGCACGTCCACCCAGTCCGAAATGCCCCGCCGGGGGCCATGGGAGGAGTGCATGATGGCGAGATGGGACGGAAGAATGAGCTTGCTCTCGACAAGCGAGAAGGCGAGGCAGAGTATGACGATCCAGGCGATCGAGCCTGCTACCGAAGATGTTGCCCCGGTTTGGAACAGCATGGGCATGAACGCCATGATGGTGGTCAACACCCCGAACGTCGCCGGCACCGCGACGCGCTGGGCACCGCGCACGATGTTGGCGAGGGTATAGCCGTGTTCCTCCGTTTCCGTGTACGCGCTTTCGGCGATGATGATCGCGTCGTCCACGACGATGCCGAGCACCAGGATGAACGCGAACAGGCTCATGATATTGAGGGTCACGTCGACGAACGGCACCGGCATCATCATGAATGCGCCCAGGAAGGCGACGGGCAGACCGACGATCACCCATGCCGCCACCTTCAGATGCAGGAACACCCCGAGGATGATGAACACGAGAACCGCGCCCAAGGCCATGTTCTTCAGCATCATGTTGATGCGGCCTTCGAGGTAGAAGGAGCTGTCCGCCCAGGCCGTCATCTGGGCTTGGGCCGGGAGAGTCGCGTTGCGCGCCTGCACGAACTCGCGCACTGCGGCGCTCACCTCGATGGGATTTTCTTCCTTGCTGGCCATGACGTTGATGCCGAATGAACGCTGGCCGTTGAAGAACGCGTAGCTTTGGACTTCGGAGAACTGGTCGCGAATCGCCGCCACGTCTCCGAGTCGTATCCGGGTACCGTCGGGGCGGGTCAGGAGAACGATCTCCTCGTATTCCTGCCCTGTGTACGCTTGGCCCGTGGCGCGCAGCCGAATATTCCCGGCCTGGGAGCGAATGGAACCCCCCGGCAGGTCGATGGACCACTGGCGGATGGTCCGGGCGACTCCATCGAGCGTCAGGCCGTACTGGCGCAGCGTGGCTTCGGAGATCTCGATGGAAATCTCGAACGGTCGCGAGCCGAATACCTGCGCGTAGGACACCGTGGGCAGGGCGACGATCTCCTCGCGCAGCGTATCCGCGAGTTTCTTCATGGTCGCCTCGTCGAGGTCGCCGGCAAGCTGCACATTGATGACGGGTTGCCGGAAACGCGACTCGGAGATGATGGGCCGCTCGGTGTCGGCGGGGAAGGTGGAGATGCCGTCGACGGCGAGCTTCACCTCGTCCATCTTTTCGGCCAAGTCCACGCCGGTCTCGAGGTCGATGTCGACGCTGCCCGAGCCTTCGCCCGCGAAGGAGCGGATCTCGCGCACCCCCTCGATGGACTTGACCGCCTCCTCGAGCCGCAGGATGACGCCCTGCTCGACTTCTTCGGGCGTGCCACCGCGGAAGGGCACCTGAACTTGAATCTGGTTGCGGTTGAACTCGGGGAACGACTCTTGCTTGATCTGGGCCCACAGGGAGTAGACGCCGAGACCGATGATGGCGAACATCAGCAGGTTCGCCGCGACGTGGTTCTTGGCGAACCAGCCGATCAAGCCATGGACTTCCCCATCATCCGCCGGTGGCGGCGGGGCGACGGTTGCGTCACCCACTGTTGATCCGAACCCGCATCCCGGGCAACGAGTTCTCCGGCGGCGTGACCGTGTAGCGTTCGCCATCGACGAGCCCCGTGTCCACGTAGGCGGAGTTCTCGTCGGCGCGAACCACGTCGAGCTCGCGCGGCTGGATGGTCATGTCGTCGCCTACCACCCACACCGTACGGCCGCGCTCTAGCGCGTGGCGTGGAATCACGAACAACTCGCCACCGCGCTTGCCCTCGATGGCAGCGGAGACGAAGGTGCCGATGCGCAGCGGCTCGCGGTCGGCAGCGTAGGGGTCGTTGACCTGCGCGATCACGTGCAGCACCCGCGTTTGGGCGTCGAACACGCCTTCGGAACGCACGACATGCCCTTCCCAGGTCTTGCCGACGCCGCCGATGTCGGCTGCCAGAGTCACCGGTAGCGGTGGGTCGTCCGGCCCGGGAAGGTCCAGATACTTGAGATCGGTTTGGGGCAGGGGCAGGCGAACTTCGGCGTAGTCGGTGGCAAAGGTTTCGGCGACGGCGGTACCGGTGCTCACGAACTGGCCGATGTCGGCGCGTTTCTCGCGCACCATGCCGTCGTACGGCGCGCGGATGACTGTCCGGCTCAAGTCCCCCATCGCCTTCTCGAGATCAGCCTGTGCAGCCTCCAGTTGGGCGAGCGCCTCGGCGAGCTGGGGTTTGCGCAAGGTGAGGTCCGAGGCTGGCTTGTCGGCGACGTCGAGGCTTCGCAAGCGCTGCCAGTCCTCGTAGGCGTAGCCGGCGAGCGCATTCTCGGTCGCAATCTTGGTCTTCGCCTGGGCGACGGTCGCGGTCGCACGCTTGAACGCGGTCTGGTAGTTGCGCGGGTCGATGCGCACCAGCACATCGTCCTTCTTGAAGAAACCGCCGCTGACGAAGGCCGGGGAGACCTCGATGATCTGCCCGGAGACCTCGGATACCAAGGTCGTGCGCGTGCGCGGCGCAACCACCCCTTGAGAGCGCACGACGAAGGTGACCGGCTCGCGCTTTGCCACTGCCACGTTCACCAGAAGGGTCGGTGGCGGCACGGGCTGTTGCAGGACTTCGGTGCGTGCGGCGAACAGCAGTACGGCAACCGATGCTGCGCCGATGACCAGGATGATCGGAAGAACGACTTTGAGCCAACGCATGTATGGGTGTTGTGGCCAGTGGGCTAGCCTGACGGCCAAGTGCTACTTTCGGTAACGACAAACGACCATGGTAACCACATTCGGCTAGGTTTTGCTATTTCGTGCTGGTCTTCGGGGCCCTTCGGGCGCTCAGATCCTGCCCTTGGCGAGGTCCAACCGCCCGCGCGCCAGGTTGAGTCGAAGGATGTCGCTGGCACCTTCGGCAAGGCGTAGCGAGCGAACGCGGTGGTACAACGCCTCAAGAGGATGACCGGTGCGCAGCGCAGCACCCCCGACCAGTTGGATTCCGGCATCCACGATTTCGCCGACGGCTTCGGTGGCGAACACCTTGGATGCGATGCCTTCGTTGATGATGTTCTCGCCCGCGTCGCCCAAGCGCGCCGTGCGGTAGACCATGCTGCGCGCCGCAAAGGCGCGGATGCGCATGTCCGCGTAGCGCAGGCGCACGCCTTCGCGGGAAGCGAGCGGGGTGCCGCTGCGGTGGGGCTTGCCGATGTGGTCGGTGACATGGTCGATGACCCAACGGGCGAGGCCAACGCTCTCGGCCGCCAAGGCCAACCGGGTGTCGCCGATCTGCCGCATGGCGCGGGGCAATCCCTCGCCGGGCTGGCCGATGATGTGCGCGGCGGGAAGACGGACGTCGTGGAACTCCATGGCCGCGTGATGACTGCCGTCCACCGAGCCGAAGGTTCGTGCGATGCACACGCCATGCGCATCGCGGTCGATGACGACCATCGCCGGCCCCCTGCCTTCGATCTCCACAAGGACGTTGACGAAGTCGGCATCGGCGCCGCCGGTGACGTAGGACTTCTGGCCGTTGACGGTCAGCACCTCGCCATCGAGCGTACCCCAGGTTGGGCGTGTCGCATCGTCCGGCTCGGTGAAGCCGAACGCGCCGCGTTTTTCTCCTGCCAGCACGGGTACCAGGTACTGGCTGCGCAGCGGCTCGCCGACGCCGCCGAGTACGCCCGGGCCGGGGCCGAAGAGCCCGGGCAGGTGGACGACGTTGTGGGCGCCCAAGGTGTCGCGGACGACGGTGAGGTCGAGCAGCGAAGCGCCGCCGCCGAACTCCGCAGGCTGGGTCATGACAAAGACGCCCGCCTGTTTCGACGCGTCCCGCACTTGGGCCGCGCGAACGCCCGGTTCGAGGGAAGCGTCGTCGCGCAAGGGCACCAGCACGTCGCCCGCGAGACGCTCCACGCGGTCGCGGAGCGCGGTCGTTTCGGGTGGCAGTTGGTCGGGCATCAGCCGCCGAGAAGGGTCGGTGTGATTGCCAGCGCCGCCAGCGCGAACAAGAGGACGGCCATCAGCACCAGCGCGTAGAAGAGCCACGACTCCCAGCGGGCGTAGCCCTGCACCAGGGTCTCGATTTCGTCTCTGCTGCGGGCCGCTACCGACGATGCGAGCCGGTAGCGAGTGATCCCGTCGCCCCTTCCAGGCAACTTGATGAACAGTTCCGCAGCGCTTTCGAGGAGCTTCGCCGTGTCGTGGATGGACATGCCGGCGCTCTTCGCGATCTGCGACGCTCCAAGTCCTTTGTTCGGTTCATCGAGGAAGGCGTCGACGATGGCGAGGATGCGCCCTGTCTTGCCGCGGAATCTGAATTTCCAAGGTGCCAGGAAGTCGGTCATCGGAACCCTCCCGTTGTGCCGTCAAGTTCGGTTGGCGATCATAAACGCCCGCTTCGGCGCGGGATACCCTTCGACGGTGCGGTCGGGGTCGCTCGGGTCGAGCGCGGCGGCCAACGAGTCGAACGGCATCCACGCCGTTCGGCGTTGTTCCCGTGTCGTCGTTGCCGATACGTCAACGACTTCCGCTCGGGTGAATCCCGCGTCTGCGAGCCAGGAGCGGAGCGTGGCGATGTCCGGCACCAGCCACACGTTGCGCATCCGCGCATAGCGCTCGCGGGGTTCGAGGGAAGCGTCGTCGACCACGAGTGATTCGAGCACCAAGGTTGTCCGGTCATGGGCATGCTTCGCCAGATCGCGAACGTGCGATGCCGGGTCGCGCCGGTGATAGACGACGCCCATGGAGAAGACGACATCGAAGGGCTCGGCGGGTTCGAGGTCTTCGAGGCGCAGCGGGAACACCGTGTTTCTCGCCCCGCCCCGGTCGACGTAGTAGCTGATTGCCGCGTGTTGCAGGGTGACGAGGACGGAGGGGTCGACCCCGGTGACCGACCGGGCGCCGGCTTCGAGCATGCGCCAACCGTAGTAGCCGTTGCCGCAGCCGGCGTCGAGGACGCGGCGCCCTTCGAGGTCGATGTGGGGGGCGATGCGCGCCCACTTGAGGTGGGATCGCCACTCGCTGTCGATGTCGATGCCGAACAGGTGGAAGGGCCCCTTTCGCCAAGGAACAAGGTCCCGCAAGGCGCAGTCGAGTTGCCGGCGGCTGCTCTCGCAGATGCCATGTGTGCGGGCGGAGACCGTGGCGCCCAGCGAGACCTTGTCGGATTCGATTTCCGGCAGCCGATCCAGCGACGCCAGCCAACGCGGAAGATTCCCGTGTTGGGCGCGCAGGATGTCGATGGCACGTGCGCGGGCAGGTCCACGCCATGCGGAGTAGAGCGCCTCGATGGGGTTTATCGGGCGGCCTCGCGAGCGGTAGGCCAAGCGACGAAGGACGCCCAGTTGAGGCAGCGGAACCACACCTGCGCGGTGGCGAATCCGGCTTTCCGGAATCTCGCCAGGTGATCGCCTTCGGCATCGATGCGCATCACGTTTTCAAGCGCCGCTCGCTTCTGACTGATCTCGAGCTCGCTGTAGCCGTTGGCGCGTTTGAAGTCCCGGTGCAGGTCTTCGAACGTCCGGGTTGCGGTCAGCTTTTCCGAGACGATCAATACGCCGTTGTCCGCCAGGCCGGCTCGAATCCTTCCGAGCAGAGGCAGGCGATCTTCGGGTGGCAGGAACTGAAGGACGTAGTTGAGTATCACGACCTGGGCGTGGTCGACTTCCACCTCGCGGACATCCGCTCGCGTCCAGCGCACGCGGGTTTCGCCAGCGCCCAGCACCCGGGCCCGTTCGATCATCGCCTCCGCTTCGTCGACCGCGACGATTTCACAGGGGACTTCGCCCATGGCACGCAGCACCGAGTGGGTCGATGCGCCTAGCGAGCAGCCAAGGTCGTAGCAGCGCCCGTTCTCGGTCAAATGTCTGGCGGCAATGAGGCCGGTCACTGCCACCACCGTCTCGTAGCCAGGTACCGAACGGCGGATCATGTCGGGGAACACGGCCGCGACGGTCTCGTCGAACGTGAAGTCGACGACATCGCGGCGCATGTCGAACAGCCGATCGCGGCGGGACGAAGGAGCCGACACGGTGGTACGCTCGTCAAGTGGACCTATAACGCGGAACATTGTATGGCGATCTTGGCGCAACCGCGCAATCTCGCGAGCGCCGACTTGTACCTGAACCGGGAGTTGACGCAGCTCGAGTTCAATCGCCGCGTGCTCGAGCAGGCGAAGAGCGACGACGTGCCGCTGCTGGAGCGGCTGCGCTTCCTGTGCATCGCCGGTTCGATCCTCGACGAGTTCTTCGAGATCCGGGTATCGGGGTTGAAGCAGCAGGAGGCGGTCGGCGCCACCCAGCGCGGACCGGACAACCTGTCGCCCTCGGAGCAGCTCAGGCGAATCGCACTGGTCGCACACGAGATGGTCGACGAGCAGTATCGCATACTGAACGACGTGCTGATCCCGCTGCTCGACGCCGAAGGCATCCGCTTTCTCAAACGCAGCCAATGGAACGCCTCCCAGGAGGCTTGGCTGCGCGACTTCTTCCATCGCGAACTGGAACCGATCCTGACGCCCATTGGCCTGGATCCCGCGCATCCGTTCCCGCGCATCATGAACAAGAACCTGACCTTCATCTTGACCCTGGAAGGCAAGGACGCCTTCGGCCGCAACAGCGGCAAGGCGGTCGTGCAGGCGCCGCGGGCCTTGCCCAGGGTCATCCGCCTGCCCGAGGACCAGGCCGGGAGCCCGTACGATTTCGTCTTTCTGTCGTCGATCATCCACGCCCACGTGGATGAGCTCTTTCCCGGGATGAACGCCGTCGGCTGCTACCAGTTCCGGGTGACGCGCAACAGCGACCTGTTCGTGGACGAGGAAGCGGTGGACGACCTTCTAATGGCGGTGGAAGGCGAGCTGTCGTCGCGGCGCTTTGGCGATGCGGTGCGGCTCGAACTCGCCGACGATTGTCCCGACGACCTCGGCAAGTTCCTGGCCGACGAGTTCACCGTCGTCGAGGAGGACGTCTACTACTGCAACGGCCCGGTCAACCTGATGCGCATCAATGCCATCCCCGACCTGGTGGACCGGCCGGATCTCAAGTACCCGGGCTTCACGCCGAGCATTCCCGCGCGCATTCAAACCGCGCCGGACATCTTCTCGGCGATCCGCGCCGGCGACATTCTGCTGCACCACCCGTTCCACTCCTTCGTGCCGGTGCTCGACTTTCTACGCAGCGCGGCCGAGGATCCCAACGTCCTGTCGATCCGCCAGACCCTGTACCGCACCGGCACCGACTCGGCGGTGGTGAAGGTGCTCTTGGAGGCGGCCCGCAGGGAAAAGGAAGTGCTGGTGGTGATCGAATTGCGGGCGCGGTTCGATGAAGCCGCCAACATCGAATTGGCCAACCACCTGCAGGAAGCGGGCGCGCAAGTGGTCTACGGCATCGTCGGGCACAAGACCCACGCCAAGATGATCCTGGTCATCCGCCGCGAAGGCGGCGAACTGCGACGCTATGCGCACCTCGGCACCGGCAACTACCACGCCCGCACAGCGCGCATCTATACCGACTTCGGCCTGCTGACCAGCGACCTGGAGCTCGCTGCGGACGTGCAGCGGATATTCCACCAGCTCACGACCATGGGCCGCAGCGGCGCGCTCAACAAGATGGTGCAGTCGCCCTTTACCCTGCACGACACCATCCTCGGCTACATCGACGGCGAGATCGAGCATGCCAAGGCCGGGCACAAGGCCGGAATCACCGCCAAGATGAACCAATTGACCGAGCGGGAGGTCATCGAGGCCTTGTACCGCGCCTCCCAGGCGGGCGTGCGCGTGCGCCTGGTGGTGCGTGGCATCTGCTCCGTGCGTCCGGGCATCGAAGGCGTGTCCGAGAACATCACCGTCCGGTCCATCGTCGGCCGCTTTCTTGAGCACACCCGCATTTTCCTGTTCGAGAACGGCGGCGATCCACACATCTACATGTCGAGTGCGGACTGGATGGGCCGCAACTTCTTCTCGCGGGTCGAGACGTGTTTCCCAATCGAGGACGAGGAGAACCGCCGAGCGGTCATCGAAGAGGGCCTCGAACCCTATCTGCGGGATAACGCCCAGGCATGGGATCTGCAACCGGACGGCCACTACCAACGTGCAACCCCAGGCGAGGTCCGACACTGTGCGCAGGAGGAGCTGCTCGAACGGCTCACCCGCTGAACGACCTTCGGTCGGGTTTTTCGTCCCTACACCGTCGCCACGGTCAGCTTCATCGGAATCACCGCCAGGTATTCCGACTCCTGCTCCAGGTCCAGCTTGGTCAGCGGATGCTCCGCGAGCCATTTGCGCGGGAAGCTGAGCTTGATCTCGCCGGTTCCGATGGGCACGACCCAGAATGCCGGGAGCGCGTTGTCCGCCCGTCCCCGGTGCAGGACGACCGCGAGGCGGAGCATCACGCACAGGGCGATCAGGGCGGGCGATCCCCTGAGTTCGTCGATGGGGAACTTGCGGCGGTGGGAGCGGACGATCATGGACAGGGTGTGCTGTTCGGGTCGCGAGAATCCGGGCAGGTCCATGTTGTCGAGCAGGTAGCCGCCGTGCTTGTGGTACTGGCTGTGGGCGATGTCCATGCCGATTTCGTGCAAAAGGGCAGCCCAGCGGAGTAGCCGGGCGGCCGCGGCGCCGGACAGGTTTCCCGGGAAGATGCTTGGCTCGCCATCGCCCAGAGCGAGGCGATGCCCCGGTCGATCTCGGGAGGCGAGACTCTCGGCCAGATCCCAGGACACCTGCTCGAGGATTTTCGCCACGGTCCGCGCCACCGGCCTGGCGTGCAGTTCGTCCACGTGGTAGCGGCGCATGAGGTCGCCTACCGTGGTCTCGCGGATGTCGTGCGTCTGGACGCGGCCGAGCAGGTCGTGCAGCAACCCTTCGCGCAGGGCACCGTTGGATACGGTCATGCTGTCGATGGAAAGCGCGTCGACGACGGCGGACGCGATGGCCAGACCGCCGGGAAGGACCGGCGCCCGTTCGGCGTCGATGGATTCGAGGTCGATGGCGTCGATATGAGCCGCGCTCAGCAGATGGTCTTTGAGGGCATTGAGCCGAGCGCGGGTGATGCCGCGTTCCCCGGTGAGTTCCAGGATGGCGTCGTGGATGGCGAGAAGCGTGCCCGAAGCGCCGATGGCGGTATCCCAACCGCGCGTCCGGTAGGTCTCCTCGACCACCTCCAGTTCCTGCCGCGCCACGTTCTCGGCGTCGACGAAGCGGCCCGGTTTGAGCTTGCCGTCGCCGAAGAACGCCGCCGACATTGCCACGCAGCCCATGTAGAGGCTTTCCATCAAAAGCGGTTGGAACTGCCGACCGAGAATGAGTTCGGTGCTGCCGCCCCCGATGTCCACCACCATGCGCGTCTCGGCGCTGTCTTCCATGGGTTCCAGGGAGTGCGAAACGCCCAGATAGATCAGCCTCGCCTCTTCACGACCGCTGATGATCTCCACCCGGTGGCCAAGCGCGCGCTCCGCCCCGAGGATGAAGTCATGGCTGTTGCGCGCCTTGCGCAGCGTGTTGGTGCCGACCACGCGCACGTTGCCGGGCGGCAAGTCCCGAATGCGCTCGCCCAGGCGCTTGAGACAGGCGAGTGCACGGGCGGCCACGGTGACGGAAAGGCTGTTGTCGGGTTTCAGGCCCTCCGCGATGCGCACCGTCTCCTTGTGCCGGTCCACCACCTGCAGCCGGTCGCCGTGGTCGTAGGCCACGATGAGATGGAAGCTGTTGGAGCCGAGATCGAGTGCGGCGTAGGGCGCCTCGGCGTCACTGACCGAGGTGATTTTGGAAAGCGCCGCCACGCCCGCATTGTATCGCGCCGAAGGGATGGATTCATGAGGATTCCGCTGAGCGTCGCCGAGCAACTCGCCGGCGTTTGTTTTGTTCCATGGCAGCATCGTTCTCAATAACCCATTGTTAATACACGGTTTTATTCCGAAACCCGTTTGTCCGTTCCAACGTAAGCGTTCGGTTCTCGCGTGATCTTCTGGTGAGAACGTTGTTGCGGTTCATCTGCGCGGGTCCGATGGCGAAGGGCTGGTAACAGCGTTCGACATGCGTTATTTTCGTACGCATGTCGGTTCCAGCACAGGTCTTGCGGACGATCCCGGCCCCGGTTCGGGAGCTTGGATCCGGTCCGCCCTTCCCGGAGGGAGGCGGGCTGTCCGCGCCGACATCCGGGGAACCGGACTGGCAGTCGCTGTTCGAGCGGGAGAGGCGGCGGGCGGAGGAATGGCGTCGCGGCGAGATCGACTGGCGCGCCAAGGCGCGGTTCTGGCGGCGGCAGTTCGAGATCGGGCGGGACAAGCTGACGGCGGCGCGGGCCGAGG
>JAKZRQ010000018.1:0-7690 GCA_047518105.1 Pseudomonadales bacterium
ATTGTCGGCACCTCGTCCGGGGAGCGATCCATGAGCGATGCAGCCGCTCTCGACCAAGCTGCCGTTGAGTACCCCAGCTCGGACGGCAGACCGTTGGCGGAGACCCCGCTCCACGTCAGGCGCCTGACGGACTCGGCACATGCCGTGAACATGTTCCTGCGCACCCGTCCGGACGCCTACGTGGGCGTCGACATGATGGTCTACGACGAGCCGGGCAATCCCCGACGGCATCTGGCCCCGGATCTGTTCGTGGCTTTCGGTGCCGAGGACCGCGACCGCGATGTCTACAAGCTCTGGGAAGACCCGGTGCCGGCATTCGTGCTGGAGGTGACGTCGAAGACCACCCGCCGGGAGGATGAGCGCAAGAAGATCCGCTACGCGAGATGGGGTGTCGCCGAGTACTTCCAGTACGATCCTCGGGCCGAGTATCTCGACCCGCCGTTGCAGGGCAAGGCGCTGGCGCGCGCAGGCTATCGAGCGATGCAGGAGTGCGTGCTTCCGAACGGCGAGCGCGGGTTCTTCAGCGCCGAACCCGGCCTCTACCTGTGGCTCGATGATTCGGTCCTGCGGTTCTACGATGCGGCGACGCGACGAACGCTGTTGACGCCCGAGGAGGTGGAGAACGCCCGGACGGCGGCGGCGGCAAGGGCGGCAAAGGCCGAAGCCGAACTGGCCGAGTTGAGGGCCGGGATTCAAGCCGATCAACCCGCGAAAGGTCGCCTGGGCTAGCGCCACACGAGCCGTTGCCTGATGGCATCGCCTCTTGCCCCAACCCAAGCCGCCCTCGAACTCAAGCCGGTCTCGCGACGGCTGCGCCGCCGCAAGTCCGACAGGCTCTAGCCCGCATGTGGCGGCGGCGCCTCGCGGTGCGAGTCGATCGAGAATGCGCGCCCTGGCGGGCGCGTTCGAGAATGCTTGCGCATTCTCCCGACCTCGTTCGAAATGCAACTCGAGTGTCAACACTCGGCGCGCTCAAGCAATATAGCCAGGCTCTCTCAGTGGGCTTGAGATCATCGTCCCTTCCACACCGGATCGCGCTTCTCGGCGAACGCGCGCGCTCCTTCCGCCTGATCTTCGCTGTCGTAGAGCCGGTCCACGGTGGGGAACCGCCGCTCGCCCACCCGATCAAGCGCTTCCTGGGCGCTGAGGTGCTCGCTCTCGCGCACGACCTCCTTGATGGCAGCGAAGACCAGTGGCGGGCCGCTAGCCAGCCGACGCGCAAGTTCCCAGACCCGGTCGAGAAGCTTGGCAGGTTCGACCACTTCGTTGACCACGCCCCACCGCCGCGCTTCCTCGGCACCCATTGGGCGGCCAGTCAGCAGGACCTCCATCGCCACATGGTACGGCATGCGTTTCGGCAGCTTGATCGCCGCCGCGTCGGCCAAGGTCCCGGCGCGGATCTCCGGAAGGGCGAAGAATGCGGTTCGCGACGCGATGATCAAGTCGCAGGACAGTGCCAGTTCCCACCCGCCGCCGACCGCGATGCCGTTGACGGCGGCGATGATCGGCTTGTTGAGGTCCGGCAACGCCTGGATGCCACCGAAGCCGCCGCATCCGTAGTCGCCGTCCACCGCGTCGCCGCTGGCTGCCGCCTTCAGATCCCAACCCGCACAGAAGAACTTCTCCCCGGCGCCGGTCACGATGGCCACCTGCAATGCCGGGTCGTCGCGAAAGCGTCTGAAGGTCTCACCCATGAGTCGGCTCGTGGCCAAGTCGATGGCGTTGGCCTTGGGCCGGTCCAGGGTAACTTCCAGGATTCCGCCCTCGCTGCGGGTCTTGATCGGGTCGCTCACGCTTCGATTCCTCGTCGGCTCCGTCAAGGATGCCCGTGCCTCCAGAACGCTAGCGCGTCCAGCGCCAGGGCGCCTTGTCCCCGTGCGCCGATGCCGAGCGGATTGACGTCAAGTTCCTCCAAACGGTCGCGATGGCCGACGGCGAATCGGGCGATGCCGAGGATCGCCGCCACCGCCGCATCCACATCCGCCCCTTCGCCTCCCCTGTAGCCGTTCAAGAGCGGTGCACAGCGGAGCTTGGTCAAGGCAACGCGCACGTCGTCCTCGGTGGCGGGCAAGAGCAGCGTCGCGCTGTCGCCGAAGAGATCCACCAGGACGCCGCCCGAACCGACCGTCAGCATCAGTCCGAGTTGCGGGTCGCGAGTGATGCCGACGATCAGTTCGACCACGGTCTGCGCCGCGAAACGTTCAACCAGCACGGCGTGGCCGATCGCCAACAAATCCCGGGCCGCCGAGCGGATCTCGTCGGGTTGGCGCAGGGCCAGCCGAACGGCCTGCTTTTCCGTTTTGTGGTTCACGCCGAGGGCTTTTACCACCACGCTGCCGCCGAGCGAGTCGGCGATGGCAACCGCCGCGTCTTCGTCGTATGCCACTCCACCGGGCGGAACCGCGATACCGAAGTCGGCAAGCAGCGCTTTCGACACCGCTTCGTCGGTCGTCGTGACGGGGCCCGTGCTGCATTCCGTTTCGAGGAGTGGCGCCGGGGGTTCCGCATCCCAGGCTGCGCCGATATTCGCAGCGCAATCGATGGCCGCGAGCGCCTCGCGTACCCCGGCGAGCGGCGCAATGCCGCGTCCGATCAATTCCTCGGCACGCGCCTCCGACAGGTTTTCGCCGAGCGTCGCGGCGACGATGCCCTTGGATCCGGTCTCGTCCATGGCTGCGGCAAAGGCGTCCAAAGTGACCTGCCAGTCCGCGTCGTTGCAGCGGTCCGGGCGAGGGAAGTCAAGCATCAGCAGGGTCGCATCGAACGCCCGCCCTGTGAACGCCCTAAAGGTCGCGGCAAGCGCCGGCCCGTCGCCCCAATTGAACGTATGGTAGTCGAACGGGTTCGCGACGGTGACCAGCGGATGCACCGTGGCAGCCACGGCCCGAGCGTGCTCCTTCGCCAGTTCGGGCAGCCGCACGTCCGCTTGCGCGACGGCGTCCGCCAGCAAACCGGCTTCGCCGCCGGAGCAGCACATCGCCCCCAAGCGGGTGCCTCGCAAGGGACCGTGGACGTAGAGCAGCTTCAGCGTTTCGAGGAGTTCCGGAATGCTATCCGCGCGGGCGAAGCCGAGCCGCTCGAGGAACGCCCCCGCAGCGGCGTCGGAACCCGCGATGGAGGCCGTGTGGCTAAGTGCCGCCACCCGTCCACCAGGCGTACGACCCGCCTTCATCACCACCACGGGCACCCGCCTTTCCCGCGCCCGCTGCGCCAGAACCTCGTAGCCGGCAACCGAATCGAAGCCCTCGACGTGCAGGCCGATGGCGCGCACCCGCTCGTCCTCGAGCAATGCCGCCGCCAGTTGCGATACGCCGAGTTGCGCCTGGTTGCCCGCGGTGACGACATACGCGATAGGCAAGCCCCGGCGCTGCATGGTCATGCTGATGGCGATATTGGAGGACTGCGTGACGATGGAGACGCCCTGTTCCGTCGCGCCGAGCCTTCGTCCGCCGTGCTGGTCCGGCCACAACGCCATGCCGTCGAGAAAGTTGATGAGGCCATAGCAATTCGGGCCGACGACCGGCATTGCCTGCGCTGCCTCGACGAGATCGCGCTGCAATCGCTCGCCGTCCCCGGCTTCGCGAAACCCCGATGCATAGCAGATCGCCCCGCCGCAACCGCGTTCGCGCAATCCGGCGACGGCAGCGATCGTCGCATGCCGGTTGATGCCGACGAAAGCGGCATCGGGCGCTGCGGGAAGTTCAGCGATGGATCGAAACGCGCGTCGGCCATGGACGGCTTCACGACTCGGGTGCACCGGCCACAGGGCGCCTTGGTAGTCCATTCGGCTACATTGTTCGACCACGCGCGCGGCCGCCGTGCCGCCGATCACGGCAATGCTACGCGGACGCAGCAATCGACCGAGTCCTTCCCGAGATGGCGATTCCACCAGCCTAAGCTCCGAGCGGACGCAGTAGTTCGCGCCCGATGATGTGGCGCTGGATTTCGGAGGTGCCATCCCATATGCGCTCCACGCGCGCATCGCGCCATAGACGCGCAAGCGGCAGATCGCTCATCAGACCCATGCCGCCGTGGATCTGCACCGCCTCGTCGGTGACCCGAGCCAGCATCTCCGAGGCGTAGAGCTTTGCGGATGCGATCTCCCGGCTCGCCGGAAGGTCGTGATCGAGGCGCCATGCCGCCGCCAAGGTCATCCAGTCGGCCGCGTCGATCTCCGTGATCATGTCCGCCAGCTTGAACGAGACTCCCTGGAACCTGCCGATGGGCTGGCCGAACTGGTGGCGCTCCGCAGCATGGTTGCGGGCAAGGTCGAACGCACGCCGCGCACGCCCGACACACATCGCGGCAACGGTCAGTCGCGTGCCGTAGAGCCACTCGTTGGCAAGGTCGAAACCACGATGCGGCTGGCCGAGGATCTGCGCCGACGGCAAACGGCAATCGTCGAAGACCAGCACGCAGTTGTGATACCCGCGGTGGGAGACCGATTCGTAGCCGGGGCGGATGTCGAAGCCAGGCGTGCCGCGATCGACCAGGAAGCAGGTGATCAGCTTCTTGGGTCCGCGGACCGTCTCTTCCTCTCCGCTGGCCACGAAAACGATCACGAAGTCGGCGACGTCGGCGTGGGAGATGAAATGCTTGGTACCGTTCACGATCCAGTCGTCGCCGTCCGGGTGGGCAACGCACTGCATGCCGCGCAAATCCGAACCGGCTCCGGGTTCGGTCATGGCCAACGCATCCAGGCGTTCGCCCCGCGCGGACGGAACCAGGTAGCGCTCGCGTTGCTCCGCATTGCAGCCCATGAGGATCCCCGACGGCCGGCCCCAGAACACGCTGAGCGCCATCGATGCCCGACCGAGTTCGCGTTCCAAGAGCGTAAGGGTCACGTGGTCGAGACCCCCGCCGCCGACTTCAACCGGCAGATTCGGCGCGTAGAAGCCAAGTTCGATGACCTTCCGCTTGATCGACTCGCCGAGTAGCGGCGGCACCTGCCCGGCTTGTTCCACCGCTTCCTCATGGGGATAGATCTCCCGCTCGACGAATGCCCGCACGGTGTCCACCACCATGAGCTGTTCGGTTGTGAGTCCGAAATCCATGCTGCCGCGCCCTAGTGTGCCGCTTCCGGAATAGCGTAACGTCCATGCTGCCCAATCGCACACGCGAAACCGACTTCCGCAGGTGCTTGAGGGCGGCACATCCTCGATTTGCGTTTCTGTCGTGCAAACCGAAAGGTCGTACGGTGTGGCACGGCAATTCGGAATCGGAACACTAGGCGCGCTGCATATGCAGCGCGATCAAGAGTGCGCGCCCCGACGGGCGCGTTTGAGAATGCTTGCGCATTCTCCCGGCCTCGTTCGAAATGCAACCCAAGTGTCAACATTCGGAGCGCCCAAGGACTCTAGGCGGATCGTTGGGTGCCAAGGTCGCGGCGGCGAGCGCCGTTCCCGGCGAAGGTCTCGCCAGCACCGACGCCGTGACGACGCAACGCCTCGATGATGGAAACGAGGCAATCGTCGCGCAGTTGCTCAAGTTCCTTCACCGGTCGTCCCGCTGCCTGCCTGTCGGTTCCCGACGTCATCTTGTCGATCAACTCGTCGGTGAGTTCGGGGGCTTCCAGCCGGGTCCAGGGCAGTTTGAGCGCCGGACCGAACTGCTGCATGAAGTGGCGCATTCCCGCATCGCCCCCGGCCAAGTGGAACGCGAGACAGGTTCCCATGAACGCCCAGCGGAGCCCGGGCCCGTAGGTGATCGCGGCATCGAGTTCCTCGGTTGTGGCGACATCGTCGTTGACGAGGTGCAGCGCCTCCCGCCATAGAGCTTCCTGCAGGCGGTCTGAAAGGAATCCCTCGATCTCGTTGCGCACCTTCAAGGGATGCATGCCGAGATCCGCGTAGAACGCCATGGCGCGTTCGACGTTGTCGGGTGCCGTCCGCTGACCACCCAGCACCTCCACCAGCGGCAGCAGGTAGACGGGATTGAAAGGATGGCCGACGACGATCCGCTCCGGACGGCGGCAGTCGGCTTGCAAGTCCGTCGGCAACAGCCCGGACGTGCTGGAAGCGATGAGCACATTCGCGTCTGCCGCGGCATCCACCCGCGCTAGCAAGGCGCGCTTCACCGCCAGGTTTTCCGGCGCGTTCTCTTGGATGAAGTCGGCCACTCGACAAGCCGCCTCGAGCGACTCGGCACAACGCAGCCGGTCGACGCTGGCGTCAGGACAAAGACCCAGCCGCTCGAGGGCCGGCCAGGCATTCGCCACCGCGTCCCGAAGTTTGGCCTCCCAGTCCGGGGCGACATCCCAGGCAACCACATCCAGTCCCCGGGCCAAGGCGCGTGCCGCCCAGCCGGCCCCGATCACGCCGGCGCCGACGATGGCGAGGGTCTCGACGTGCTGGGACAACGCTTCCTCTTTGGCTGCTTGGCTGCGGTCAGCGGCGTCGAAGGCCGAACTTGACGCGTGTTTCGTCCGGGTCGAGCACCCGCGCACCAAGCGCTTCAACGATGCTGCGCGCCCGCTCGACCAACTGCGCGTTGGTCGCGAACACGCCGCGCGAGAGATAGAGGTTGTCCTCCAGCCCGACCCTCACATTGCCGCCAAGCAGCATGGATTGCGCCACGAAAGGCATCTGGTTGCGACTGATCGCGAAGCCCGTCCAGTTGGAACCCGGGGGCAGCATGTCGACCCAGGCTTTGAACACGCCCACATCGGCGGGGGCGGCCCAAGGGATCCCGAAGCAGAGCTGGTACAGCGGCGGTTGTTCGAGCAGACCTTCGGCCAGCATCTGCAACGTGAAGCTCAAGTGGCCGGTGTCGAAGATCTCCAACTCGGGTTTGACGCCCAGCTCGGTGATGCGTTTCGCGCCACGGCGCAGCATGTCGGGCGTCGAGACGTAGACCAGGCTGCCTTCTCCGAAGTTGTACGAGCCGCAGTCGAGTGAGCAGATATCGGGCAACAGTTCCGCAACGTGGGGCAAGCGGTCGATGGCACCCACCAGGTCCGTGCCCTCCCCGAACCTCGTAGGCGCTTCGTCGGGACCTACCACCAGGTCGCCGCCCATGCCTGCGGTGAGATTGATCACCACGTCGGTCCCGGCCTCCCGAATGCGGGCTACGACCTCGCGGTAGAGCGCCACGTCGCGCGAACCCTTGCCGGTGGCGGGATCGCGCACATGGCAGTGGACGACCGCCGCTCCGGCCTTGGCCGCGTCAACGGCGGAAGCGGCGATCTGTTCGGGAGTGACGGGGATATCGGGATGCTTCCCCACCGTGTCGCCGGCGCCGGTCACTGCGCAGGTGATGACAACCTCGGTATTCATTCCGTGGCACCTCCTTCAATGGTCGCTATTCGCACTGTACACCACGCGACTGGAACACGGCAGCACTTGACAGCGTCGCGGCCATTGCGATCATCGGGGCGTACCGGGTCACGGGTGTCCCATGAACGTATCAGGATCGGCTGGTTACGACGCGCAACGCGAGCGCCTTCGGCCCAGTGGCTTCCTACGGCAGGCACGCATCCCCGACCGGACCGAAGCAACGATCCATCGGGAAGCCCTAGCCCGCATTTCTCACCAGGCCGCTTGTCGGCGTGAAAAAGCTCTTGGGTTTCACTAGTTTGACCGCGATGTCGATGATCGTGCCGATGGCGGACTGCGCTGGCCGCGCCCTCGCGGGTCTTTTGGCCCCGTGTGTACAACGGGGCCAAAATCCTCCGCGATCATCACGGCCCCTG
>JAKZRQ010000019.1:0-9936 GCA_047518105.1 Pseudomonadales bacterium
CGTCCTTCACGGTATCCAACTCCGGCTTCCGTTGTCCGCAGTCCTCCCGGGCGTGGCGGCAGCGGGTATGGAAGCGGCAGCCGCTTGGCGGATCGATGGGCGAGGGTACGTCGCCGACCAGCACGATGTGGTCCCGTTCGGCCGTCGGGTCGGGCTGGGGGATCGCGGAGATCAATGCCTGCGTGTAGGGATGGCGCGGCGAGGCGTAGATCTCCCTGGCGTCGGCCGTCTCGACGACTTCGCCCAGGTACATCACCGCGATGCGGTCGGAGACGTGCTTGACCACGGCGAGGTCGTGGGCGATGAAGATGAGCGCCAGGTGCATTTCGCGCTGCAGGTCGAGCAGCAGGTTGATGATCTGGGACTGGATGGAGACGTCCAGGGCGGACACCGCCTCGTCGCAGACAATGAGCTTGGGCTTGAGTGCGATGGCCCGGGCGATGCCGATGCGCTGGCGCTGGCCGCCGGAGAATTCGTGGGGGAAGCGATTCGCGGCGGCGGCGTTCAGGCCTACCCGTTCGAGTAGCTCGGCGACCCGCTGTCGGCGCTCGGTGGGCGTCCCCAGGCGATGGATGATGAAGGGCTCTTCGAGGATCTTGCCGACCGTATGGCGGGCGTTCAGCGATTCGAAGGGATCCTGGAGGATGATCTGGATGTCCCGGCGCAGGCTGCGGAGTTCGCGTCGGCCCAGCCCGGCGATGTCGCGGCCTTCGAAGAACACCGACCCGGAGGTGGGCTCGTATAGACGGAGCAGCGTCTTGCCTACGGTGCTCTTGCCGCAGCCGGACTCGCCGACCAGGCCGAGGGTCTCGCCGACGTCGAGATCGAACGACATCTCGTCGACGGCGTGCACCCGCCCCGTGGTGCGCAGGAAGATGCCGCCCCGCACCGGGAAGTGCTTGGTGAGACCCCGAACGCGGAGCAGCGGCTCGTTCGACGTGGCGTTCATTGACCGAATTCCCCCAAGCTGCCCGCGGCGACTTCGCGCCACCGGTGACAGGCGACATGGTGACCGGGCGACGACGCGACCAGTCCGGGTGCCTGACGTTCGCAGAGGTCCTTGACGTAGGGGCAGCGGTTGGCGAAGCGGCAACCGCTTGGCAACTCTTCCACGCTCGGGACGACGCCGGGAATCGTCGTAAGCAATGTTTTGGGTTCGTCTTCGAGGCGCGGAATCGAGGCCAGGAGCCCACGCGTGTACGGATGCACTGGACGAGCGAACAGCGGCTCGATGAATGCCTGCTCGGCGACCCGCCCGGCGTACATGACCACCACCCGCGAACACAACTCGGCGATGACGCCCAGGTCGTGGGTGATGAAGATGATCGCCATGCCGGTCTCGCGCTGCAGGTCTCGCAAGAGCTCGAGAATCTGCGCCTGGATGGTGACGTCGAGGGCGGTGGTCGGCTCGTCGGCGATCAGGATGTCCGGCTTGCTGGCCAGCGCCATGGCGATCACCACGCGCTGGCGCATGCCGCCGGAGAGCTGATGGGGGTATTCGGTCAACCGCTGTTCCGGCGCCGGGATGCCCACCTGTTCGAGAAGCCCGAGCGTCCGCCGCCCTACGGCTTCCTTGGGAAGGTCGGGTTGGTGCAGGGCGTAGCTCTCGGCGAGTTGGCGGCCGACGCGGTGCACGGGGTTCAGCGCCGTCATCGGTTCCTGGAAGATCATCGCGATGCGATTGCCGCGGATCTCGCGCATCCGCGCAGGAGGCGCGCTCGGCAGGCTTTCGCCCTTGAACCGGATGTCGCCGCCCGCAACGCGCCCCGCCGGTTTGGGCAGCAGGCCCATGATCGACAATGCGGTGACGCTCTTGCCGCAGCCCGACTCGCCGACGACGCCCAGGGTCTCGCCGGCTTCGACTTCGAAGCTGACGCGGTCGACCACCGTCACGGTGCCACCCTCGGTGTCGAAGGAGACCGCTAGCTCGTCGACTTCTAGGAGTGCCATCTTGGGTCAGCCCGCCGCTTGGCGCCGGTAGTCCGTATTGATGATCGTGACCGGCTCGAACGCCCGCCCGTCGTCTTTGGCATCGCGCGTGCGTCGCTTCTCCTCGAGGTCAATCCAGAACAGGCCACCACCGGAGAAGCCGCCGGTGTCTGCGAAGGGATTGAACAGCGAGCCGGCGGTGCGGGTGCCCAACCACTCGGGGAGCTTGACCCAGCGCCACGCGCCGGCACGGGTATAGGGCGTGCGGAAGGTTGGGATCACGACCCCGGAGTCGTGCACCATCTGTTCCAGGCGACGAGCCAGCCCTACCCGTTCCTCCAGGCTGGCGGAAGCGCGGTAGGCCATGATCAGCTCGTCCATCTCGGGATTGGCATGGTTGGTCAGGTTGTTGGTCTGGGGCTTGTTGGCGTTTACCGAGTGGAAGTGCTCCCAGTAGCCGGGCGCCAGTCCGCCGGCGGCCCAGCCCGACCACGCGATCTGATGCTTCTTCTCGCGCATCTTCTTGAATGAACCCGCGCTGTCGAGCAGGTCCAGCTTCAGTTCCACGCCTGCCTTCGTCGCCTCCTCCTGGATCACCACCAAGCGCTCGGTGTGGTCAGGCGTCCCGTAGGTGACCTCGAGAGACAGCCGCTGACCGTCCCTGACGCGAATCCCGTCGCCCCCCCGCGTGTCGAAGCCGGCCGCGTTGAAGTGGGCGTCGGCCTTGTCGAGGTCGTACTCCCGCGGCTTGATGTCGAGGTTGTCGTAGTCGCCGTAGCCGATCTGGAAGGTAGGCAGCCGTTCGTAGTCGCCGCGCAGCACGGTCTTGATGACCCGGTCGAAGTTCATGGCGTGTGCCAGGCCGAAGCGGACGCGCTCGTCGGCGAGGATCGGATCGGTCATGTTGAGGTACATGCCCGCCGCGGCCGGCAATTCGCTGTAGAACCAGTACTTCGCGATGTAGCCGTTGTCGAACTCTTCCCCCTTGGCCTTCTCGTGCCAATACGGCGGCAGAACCAGCGTGTAGGTGTCCAGTTCGCCCTTCAGGAAATGCTGGAAGGCGACGTTCGGATCGCGGATGACCCGGACGCGGATCCTGTCCGGGTTGAAGCGGTGTTGGAAGTACTTGAGGTCGTTGCCCCACCAGTCGGCCTTGCGCTCCATCACGATGTACTTGCCCTTGCGGATCTTGCTGATCTGATAGGGACCCGTGTTCGGCTCGATCTTCCAGTTGGTGTCCTGTACCCAGTTGTCGGTGAGGACGTGGAAGTGCTTTGGCTGGGGACCGATGCCGTAGTCGGTGTGCATCTCGGTACCGGGCATGGGATTCGCGCCCTGGATGCCGAAGGTGAGGTCGTCGTAGCGCTTAACATCGCGGATGCGTTCGACGTAGTAGTTGTTGTACCAGGGTGCGACGATCTCCTTCGAACGCATGAACTGCACGCCGTACACGAAGTCGTCGGCGGTGACCGGGACGCCGTCGGACCAGCGCGCCTTGGGATTCAGCTTGTAGTAGATGGTGCGCCCGTCGGCGCCGAACGCCCAGTGCGTGGCGAGTGCCGGAATCGCTCGCCGCGTTTGCGGATGAAATGCCACGGGGCCGAACTGGTTCGGGCGCATGAAGCCGGCGAACGACCCGTTGGAGTCCGGGCCGACACGGCGAAGGGTGAGAGGGAAACTGAGGATCGACGTGCGGAACGTGCCGCCGCGCTTGGCCTCCGGCGACGCATAGACCGGATCCTCGTCGTTGGTGAGCCAGACGAGATCGTCCGGCAACGTCTCGGGCAAACCGTCGCCCTCCTGAACCTCGATCGGCGGCAGTTCGACCGCGACCCGGGCGACCGCCTGCTCGGTCTCGGCGGGCCCCTCGAAGATCGTCTCCATGCCGCAAGCGGCCAGGAGAAGGGCCGAGCCGACGATGGTGATCTTGGCACCGTGGATCATATGACCTCCTATTCGTAGTAGGTGAACTGCTTGGGATCGAACGCTTCGCGGACCGCCTCGCCGATGTAGTTCACCATGACCAGCACCAGCGCGATGGCGATTACGACCGAAAACACGATCCACGGCGATTCCAGGTGGCTCGTGCCTTGGGCGAGGAGTTCTCCCCAACTGGGGGTTGGCGGAGGAAGGCCGAATCCCAGGTAGTCGAGGGCCGTCAGCAGGGTGATGCCGCCGGCGATGGAGAACGGGATGAAGGTCACGATCACGGAGATCGTGTTGGGGATGATGTGACTCGCGATCATGCGCGTGTTCGAGGCCCCGAGGGCGCGCGCCGCGAGCACGTACTCCCTGGATTTCTCCTTGTACGTGGACGTGCGCATATTCCAGGTCATCCCGGTCCAGCCGAAGATGACCATCACTACCGCCAGGGTCCAGAAAGTGGGCACCACCACGCTCGCCACGATCATGATCACGTACAGCGTGGGCACCAGGTTCCAGATCTCGATCACGCGCTGGAAGAAAAGGTCGAAGAGGCCGCCCCAGAACCCCATCGCACAGCCTACGGCGATGCCGATCAGGTAGTTGCACAACAGCAGCAGGAAGGCGAAGGCGAAGGCGATGCGGAAGCCGTAGATCAACCGCGCCAGCACGTCGCGCCCGGTCGAATCCGTGCCGAGATAGTGGCCGCTCTCCACGGACGGCGCGTAGGGCGGGTACACCCCGGGTCTCAGGTCGTTCTCCAGCGCGTCGTAGGGTACGGGTGGCATCATGACCCAGTTTGCGCTGCCACGCTCCTCGAACAGGCGGTCGAGTTCGCGGTAGTCCGTCTTGTAGTCGTAGCCGAGACCGAACGTACGGCCGGGAATGATGTCGCCGTAGGTCGGGAAGTACAGCTCGCCGTCGTAGGAGACGATGAGCGCACGGCTGTTGACGAACAGTTCCGCGCCGAACGAAAGCACGATTGCGATAAGGAGAAGGACGGCGGAGTAGTAGCCGCGCTTGATGGACCGGAAGCGCTTCCACTGCTTGATCGTCAGCGGATTGAGCGCGAATCTCTCCCTTAGACTCATTGATTGGTATCCCCGCTGCCGAACTTGACCCGGGGATCCACCAGGGCGACGCAGATGTCGGAGAGAATGTTCCCGATGAGGAACAACAGGGCGGAGAGCACCAGTATTCCCATTACCACCGGATAGTCGCGCTCGACCAGGGATTCGAAGCCGAGCAGCCCGAACCCGTCGATGTTGAAGATCTTCTCGATCAGGAAGGATCCGGTGATGATGATCGAGAGGTTGTTTCCGAACGACGTCGCAATGGGAATCAGGCTGTTGCGCAAGGCGTGGCCGAATATGGCGCGGCGGAAGTCCATGCCCTTGGCGACCGCGGTGCGCACGTACTCCGCGGCGAGATTATCCATGAGCGAGTTCTTCATCAGCATCGTGGTGAAGGCGAACGCCCCGGCCACGTAGGCGATCAGGGGCAGGGCCGCGTGATCGAACAGATCGGCAATCTGCTCCATCGTCGAGAAGTCGTCGAAGTCGTCGCTCACGAACCCGCCCAAGGGGAACCACTCGAGATTGGCGGCGAACACCGTCAACAGGAAAATGGCCACGACATAGCTCGGAATGGCGTACCCCGCGAAGACGACGGCCGACGTCACGTTGTCGAAGACGGACTTGTGGCGTATGGCCTTGAACATCCCGAGTGGAATGCACACCCCGTAGGTGATGATCAACGTGCATACGCCATAGAAGATCGAGACGGGCAGGCGATCCCTGATGGTGTCCCAGACCGGGTCGCTGTAGCGGGTGGACTTGCCGAGGTCGAGGACGAGCACCTTGCCGAGCCACTCGAAATAGGCGACGACGACGGGCTTGTCGAAGCCGTAGTAGGCCTTCAAGTCCTCGAGTTGGTCGTCGGACAGCATGCTGCCGCCGTGACTGTCGTAGCTCGACACCGCGCTCGTCTCGCTCATGCCGGCCTGCGCCGCTTCGCTCAGCATGCGCTCGATGGGGCCGCCGGGGACCAGGCGGGTCAGCGTGAAGACCAGGATGGTGACGCCGATGAACGTCGGGACGATCAGCAGCAATCGGCGGATGAAGTAGCTGGTCACTGGTCGTCGATCCGCCGCTCGATCCCTCGGAAGGGGCCTAGCTCGTGGTACCCGTGACGGTGCTTTCGATCAACGCCGTGAGGTCATCGTTGAGTTCGTGGGTGCGCGCCAGCACGGTGCCGCCTGCATCGACCAGAAGATACGTTGGATAGCCCCGAATCACCCATGTCTTCAGTATGTCGCTTTTCGGTCCGACGTGCCAATTCGCCCAAGGCATCGGTTCGTCGGCCTGGAATCCGGTGACGGTGTCGATTTCGGCGTCGACGCTGATGGAAAGGATTTCGAAGCGGCTGTCCGGCAGCTTGTCGTCGAGTTCGCGCAGCTTGGGTAGCGAGGCGATGCAGGGCCCGCACCAGGTTGCCCAGAAGTCCAGCAGGACGATCTGGTTGGCATACGCCGAGAAGTTCTCCTCGGTGCCGTCGAGGCGCTGGGCGGTGACGTCGGGCAAGCTGCCGCCGACGGCGAAGGTGAAGCTGTGCAGCAGGGTCTTCTCCGCTTCGGCCAACGTGATCGGGTCGCGGTCGCGCCGGGTCTTGAACGGCTCTTCCTCGACTCCCGCGCTCAAGCCATTGGCCGCCGCGAAGGCGCCTTCGCGGTAGGTCTCTCGATCCTCGCCGCCGGTGGCGATGTCGTTGGCACGGCGAATCAGCCGCGACGCCTTGAAGTAGCGTGCCGCGGCGCGATGAACGGGGTTCGGCGACGCGGTCGCCATGCGGTCGAACAGCGACTCGACCGCGGCGTTGGCTCCGGGCGTGTTGTAGAAGTCGAGCCTCCAGAGCAGGAGCGGCCAGTCCTCGTGGTCGGGTGCATGTTCCTCGATGGCTAGGGCACCGAGTTCCATGTGCTCGGCCTCGGTGGTTTGTTCGACCAGGAATACCGCCGCGTCGATCATGCGTTCGTGGGTCTCGCCCCTGGCGACGATGGCCCTCGCGGCGGCTATCGCGGGCGCGATGTCGGGATGGGGGCCGCGTTCGTCTTCCCGCCGTTGGTCCTTTTCTTCCTTGGTGGCGTCGGACTCCCCGATCTCGTCATCGAGTTCGTGCCAGGCGGCATCGAGGTCGAGATAGGTCTGCAAGGGCGCGTAGTCGGCCAATGCGAAACCACGAGCGGCGTCGGCGGCGTCGATGGCGGCGATGACGATCCCGGGGAGCAGAATTTGCGGCAGCACCGCTGCAGTCTCGATGGTCGCCCCCCGCGGGAAGTAGAGGTACAGCGGCACGCCCACGCGATCGTATTTGTCGAGCCACTCGGTAATGACCGGGTCTTCGGTTGTCCAGTCGGCTTCCACCACCTTGATGCCGCGCCCGTTCATGGCCTCCCCCACGGCATCGGTGGCCAGCGCGACGCGCTCGTTGGCCTTGCAGCTCAAGCACCAGTCGGCGGTGAAGAAGACGAACACGGGCTGGCCTTCGTCCACGTAGCCGAGAACGCGTTCGGGACTGAAATGCTCCAATTCGAGCTTGCCCAGCGTGCCGGCCGAGAAGTCGCCGGCCACCTGGGTTTCCGCTCGGTAGTCCTCGATGCGGATGCCGATCGCGACGCAGGCAACCAGGGCGACCACGGCGGTGGTCCTCCAGGCGAGCCGCATCCGGGCGCGTCCCGCCTGTCCATACGCCCACAAGCCGAAGGCTAGCAACAGCGCGGCCAGGATCGCGACGGCCATGGACGAGGCGCCGAGCTGGCGACCGACGATCCAGAACAGCCAAAGAGCGGTCAGGAACATCGGGAACGCCAACACGCCGCGCAACTTGGCCATCCACGGTCCGGGTCTTGGCAGCATCCGGGCGAGTCCGGGCGAGAACGACAACAACAGGTAGGGAAGGGCAAGTCCCAGACCGAGCGCAAGGAACACGGCGCCGGCGACCGCCGCCGGTTGCGCCAGGGCGTAGCCCAAGGCGCCAGCCATGAACGGTGCCGAGCAAGGCGTCGCCACGACCACGGCGAGCAGACCGGTGAAGAACGCGGTCCTGCGCTCGTTGCCACCGGCATCCCCCGTCAAGGATTGGCCGACGCCCATCAGGCGCATGCCGAACTCGTACACGCCGGCCAGGTTGAGGCCGATGGCGACCATCAACAGGCCGAGACCCAGGTTGACGAGCGGCGACTGCATCTGGAACCCCCAGCCCGCGGCGCTGCCGGCCTCGCGCAGGACGATGAGGGCGATGGCGATGGCCGCGAAGGCGACCAGGATGCCGAGCGTGTAGTAGAGGCCGCTGGCGTGGGCGGTCTTGCGGTCCGCCCCGGACAGTTCCACCAGACCGAGGGCCTTCATGCTGAGGATCGGGAAGACGCAGGGCATCAGGTTCAGGATGATGCCGCCGAGCAGGCCGAACAGGATTGCCGTGGCGAGGCCCATGCCGGTGGTTGCCGATACGCCGGGGTTTCCGCCGCCGGCGCTGCCCGCGTTGCTGGAAGATGCTCCGGCGGTCAGTGAATCGGCGAGCGGCCCGTCGGCCTTGGCGATGTCGAGCAAGACGTTTCGCGACTCGCCATCGGCATCGCGATAGCTGAGCACGGCCTTCGTTTCTTCGATTCGGTCGGCGCGGGTGCCTGCGGCCATCGTGAAGCGCAATCCCGCAGCGATCTCGGAACTGGTTTGCCGGTCGTAGCGGACCAGTCGCTTGGTCCCGACGAACAGATACGGCTCCAATGCCGTGTGCGGGGCCGCCACGGCGATGTTCACCTGGCCGTCGACAACTTCGAATCGTGCTGGCCAATCCACCGCGACCGGCATCTTCGTCCGGGCAACCTCGAACCGCGCCGTGTTGGCGGCATCGATTCCGCCGTCCCCCGCGACCAGCGTCAACGCGAGGTCGGCCCGCTCCGGTACGCACAGCGCGTCGTCGCAGACCACCCACCGGGCCGTAGCCTCGAACTCGATTTCGCTGCCCGCTTCGAGCGGGGGAACGGCAATGGCGGTCAGCAGCAGGATGGCTTCGTCGAAGCCGTAGGTGTTGAACACGTCGAAGGGAATCAGGTGCGGCGCCGGGAACTGCAACGCCCCTGCCTCGAAACCTTCGGGCAACGTCCACTTGACGGACGCTTCCTTGCCGGCGTCGCCGGGATTGGTCCAGTAGGCATGCCAACCGGGATCGGCTTCCAGGTGCAGGCCGAGGGTAACGGTACCGCCACCCGAGGGAACACTGGCGTGCTCGGCGATCAGGTCGACGTTGGAATACGCCGTGCGCTGCTCGGCCTGGGATTCGACGGCGATCAACGCCGCCAGCGATGCGAACCCGAACAGCAGTCCCGGGAACCGGGCGGCGGCGCGCAAAAGGCGATTGGGTCTCAAAGTCATTGCATGGAATCGGCGCTCTCGGCCGAACCTCGCGATGTGGAACGAAACCGGATTGTCGTGGCGGGGACGAGCATGTGCAAGCCGAACTCCGCACGATTTCAGTCGAGACGTTCAACGGGGCACAGCCCGAGCAGGCACGATCCCAAATTCGCGACGCGCCACTCGGGACAGGACCGCTCGCCGAGTTGACGGCGCTGCCGCGACGAGTACGGTTCCGCCCGAGCAGAAAGACCACTTCGTAGGCCACTGAAATAAAGGCCTCGGTACGTACCAAAAAAGATCGCCTAATGGGCTTGCGGTAGCCCGTCCATGGCCCAAACGGCATTGCGGGGCACCACGTGGAGCGCCTGGGGCGGTGGCTCGGCGGCGGCTTTGCCGAATCGTTCGGCGTGAGAGGGGCACCATGCAGGCACGGTTTGTGACGAGAGAGAGCCGTCGTCATGCCCGCCGGGGCGCGCCATGCCTCGACCGGGACGCGAAAACCGGCAAGACGTTCAACTTTCTGACCAACAATTTCATCGTTTCGCCGGTGGCCATAGCCGACTTGTATCGCCACCGGTGGCAAGTCGAATTGTTCTTCAAATGGATCAAGCAACATCTGCGCATCAAATCGTTCTACGGCACTTCGGAGAACGCGGTGAAGACGCAAATC
>JAKZRQ010000020.1:0-6731 GCA_047518105.1 Pseudomonadales bacterium
CGATGATACGTAGGTAGGTGCTCATGCAGTGGCGGCGACGCGCTCTCGTTCGATGTCCCGCTGCTTGCGCTTGGTGGCACCGCTCTTCCGGTCGCGTTTGCCGATGGGGACATCCACGCCCCAATGGGCGGCCGCTTGGGTCATGTCCAGTTCCAGAAGGCGGGTCGAGCCGAGGGGGATCGATCCGGGCTGGATCGTCGGCGCGACGGCAAGCGCTTCGCGCACAGATGCGGCGACGGCCCTGGCCAAAGGAGGAGGCACGGAGTTGCCGATCTGCCGCGCACCGTGCCACTTGGTCACGTGAAAGCGGAACCAGTCCGGAAAGCCGTGAAGGCGCGCCATTTCGCGGACGGTGACGCAGCGGTCGTGGCGGTAGTGGATCGGCCTGGGGCTGGTAAAGGCGCCGCGCGCGGAGTCCGTACCGGCGCGCAACGTGTTGGAGAGCCCGTCCGCGGCGAGCTTGTAGAACCGCGAGATGGGCTCGACCGTGCCCGGCTGCGTCTCCCGGAACCGTCGGCGCGAGATCTCGGTGTGGGTGGTTCGCCGGCTGGCCGTGAGCAGTTGGGGATCCCATTGCCGGACGTAGCCGTAGTACCAGGCGTCGTTGCTGAGGCATCGCAACGCTTTGGCGTACGCGCTTAAGCCGACGGTATTCGGCACGACGCGGACGGTGTCCGAAGAGGTCAAGTCGTCGAAGTCCTCCGCGTTCGGCAGGTCGTCCAGTGCGTCCCCGCAGGTAGGTGGCTGCGAGAGGATCTCGGGTACGGGGTAGCGCTGGGTCGAGACGCCCTTGGCACCCAACAGGAAGAGGCGCTGCCTGTCTTGCGGAACGCCGTAGTGGCAGGCGTTTAGAACCTGCCAGGGGAACGTCACGGAGTAACCGGCGGCCTCGAACTCGGCCGCGACCTCGTCCAGAAGCTGGCGGTGTTTGCCGACGGTGAGTCCGCGGACGTTCTCGAGTACGAAGACGGGTGGCTCGAGCTCGACGACCAGGCGCAGGAAGTGCTTTACGAGTTGGTTGCGCGGATCGTCGAGTGCTCGCTTGCCGATCATGGAGAATCCCTGGCACGGCGCGCCTCCGACGACAACGTCTACGGGACCGGAGAGCCTTCGACGAATGTCCGCTCCGCGGATCTTCGTCGCATCGGCACAGATCGTCTCGCAACGGGGGAAGTTGAAGGCGTGCGTGGCGGCATGGACGGGATCGATCTCGATCGCCGCGACCACGTCGAACCCGGCCTGCTCGAACCCGAGCCCCAGTCCGCCCACGCCTGCGAAGATGTCGACGACGGTCGGTCGGGTCACGACGGAACCCCGTCGAGCAAGCGGACCAGGCGTCGCCTCAGAGAATCCGGATCCGCAGTTTCGCATTCCCGGACAACGCACGCCTGCCAGGAGTCCGACTCGAGATCGCTGGCGTTCGTTGCGTCTCTCGCCCTGTTCTTGTCGATTTCTCTCGCTCCAATAGTCGACGCGGCTGGAGGGTAGCCAACCCTTGCGGCAGTGGTGTCCGTCGTAGAAACAACCGTGGACGAAGACTACCTTGCGGCGCGGGTGCGAACACTAGATCGGGACGCCCGGGCAGGTCGCGCCGGTGGCGCTCGTAGCGGTACCCCATGCGGTGCAGCAGCCGCCGGACCGCGATTTCGGCTCCGGTGCCCTTCTGTCCGACCGAGGCCATGATTCTCGACCGGACCTCAGGTTGCGCGATTGTCGACCACCTGCGGTACTGTATATTCCGACAGAAGGAATGGCAATGAGGGCCGGCAGGACCGGGTAGAGCCGGTGCCTGCGGCCAAGCCCATTCGAGGACGAAACCGTCGCGTACCTGCGGCGACTACCCCGACTTGGCGCGGGGCGACGTGAACCTGTATTCGTTGTTCGTGGAACGCGCGTTCGCGTTGCTGAAGCCCGAGAGTGTGGTCGGCCTGCTGACACCGTCCGGCATCGCTTCGGACAAGACAGCTTCATCATTCTTCCGGTCCATGGCGATGGAAGGTCTGCTGCGCGCGCTGTACGACTTTGAGAACAAGAAGGTGTTGTTCCCCGATGTCCGCGTTTCGTTCAAGTTTTGCGTCTTTGTAGCCGGGCGAACAAATGCGACCGAACCGGCCCGCTGTGCGTTCTATCTGCACGATATTGGTGGGCTAGACGACGAGCAGCGGTGCTTTCCATTGGCGGCGGAGGACTTCGCCCGCGTGAATCCCAACACGCTCCGCGCCGATCTTCCGCTCCCGCCGCGATGCCGATTCGACCATGGCCATCTACGAGCGCTTGCCGGTACTAGTGGACCGTTCATCGGGCAGCGAAGCGAGGGCCTGCGGATTGATCAATTCAAGCTCCATGTCGGCCAGGAGCCGCGGTTGCCCGCCACGACGGTGATGCCACAGGAAACGTGTGATCGTACCGATCAACGGACGGCCTGGACCTTCAGGCGCAGGCCCTCGAATTCCTGCAAGCAGCCGATGATCTCGAACAGATTGCGGGCCTGGGGATTGCCTTGCGGACCGAGCATCCGCATCAGGCTCTTCGGAGACTTGTCGGTCAGTCCGCCGAGTTCCCGAAACCCGATTGTGGCATTGACGTAGTCGCGCAGCACCGACTTGCCGACCTCCACGTCGCCAGCGAGAAGGCATTCCACCCCTTCCGCGAGAAGCGTCTGGCGGAAGCCGGGGTCGCGCTCGATCCGCGCACGAACCGTCGCCTTGAAGTCTCTAGTCAATGGCATGGTCTCAATCCTCTTGGCGTCTGCGCCGCCGGTATTCCCGCCAAAGATCCCGGGCGGTCTCGATGTCGCGTTGCTGGCGCGCCTTCGTTCCGCCGCCGAGAAGAACGATCTGCGCAGCGCTGTCCTGACCGAAGTAGATCCGGTAGCCGGGACCGAAGTCGATCCGATACTCGAAGACACCCGCACCGACGCCTTTTGCGTTGGAGAGGTTGCCCTGCTCCATGCGGTACACGGCAGTCGAGACCTTGGCCGCCGCGTGGGCATTGAGGCGATCGAACCATCGCGCGAACGGGCTGTTGCCTCGGGCATCGACATACTCCCCGATCCCGAACATCGGGCATAGTAACCGATATGTTACCGAGATATGTTACCGAACTGTAGCGCTTCCTGGCATGAAGAGCGCGCGGACATCACCGAAATGCGGGCTAGGCGCGCCGCATGTGCTGCGCGATCGAGAATGCTTGCGCATTCTCCCGGCCTCGTTCGAAATGCAACCCAAGTGTCAACATTCGGCATGCTCAAGGATTCTAGGCGATCAGACTTCGGATCTCGGCTAGCCGTGCGGTTGCAGCGATGCGTCCGGCGGAGGCGAACTCGCCCGCAAGATCGAAGCGGAACATGGAGTCGGGCAACTCCGGGCTGATGGCCAAGTCCGCTGCCTCCAGGTCGCGTACCGACTCCTGCCAACCGGCGTCGAGGAAATCCCTGAGCGGTCCCGGCAACCACGGCTCGAATTGGTCGAAACGGGGCCGGGTATCGGTAGCGACGACCACATCCGGCTCGTACGCCTCGCGGAGGCTTCGCGCGGGAACGGCGCCGAAGTGAACAAGGTCCACGTATTGTTCGCCGCCGATCTCTGCGGGCGAAAAGATGACCGGCACTGCGCTTGAAGCCTGCAAGGCATCGATGATCCGGACATCCGGCGCAAACACGTGCATCGCGATGCTGTCGCGCAGGTGTGTGACGAAGTCCGGAAACAGTAGGCGTTCCCAACGAATTGGGCTTCGCACCCTGCCGGCAACACATACGAACGGAATCTCGCAATCTCCGATGCGCGCGTCTCCCACAAGCGGATCGAGGTGAGACAGTTGTTGCCTGAGCAGACCGCCGTGCAGTCCTGCGCGCAGTGGTGCCGTGCTGAGTGCGGCGATGTCCAGTGGGCGCAAGGACTCGGCCGCCTCCAGAATCACCGACGGGGAATGCCCCAATGCCGACAACGCCGCGACGACTGCGCCCATGCTGCTGCCGGACAGGCAATCCGGCCGCAGGCCTGACTCGTGCAGAGCTTGCAGGACGCCGATGTTGGCAAGGCCACAGGCAGCGCCACCACAAAGCGCAAGGCCCCAGGTCTTGCTTCTGTTCTTGTCGTCGGTCTTCTTCACGAGCCGCCACGCGATCCTCGGACACGATGGATTCTGCAACAAGCCAAGGGGGACCGCACGGGCTCGGTCCGGGCAGACACCGGAACCCTGAACCGTGATGCCAGGCCGTTCCGCTCCTGTGGGTGTTGTATGCTCGATTCCTGCGGGCAAAGCAGCATGGGAGAGGACATGATCGCAACCGGAACCTCCGTACCGGACTTCACCCTGAAGAGCCACGACGGCGAGGACGTGACCCTGGCCGGGTTCCGAGGTGACAAGTGGGTCGTACTGCACACGTTCCCGCTGGCCTTCACCGGCGGCTGAAGCAACCAGACCACTAACTTCAACCGTGCGTTGAAGCAATTCGGACAGGCGGGCGCCGTACTCATCGGCCTGAGCGTGGACTCTTCACCGGCGCTGCGTGCGTGGTCCGCAGCCATGGGAGGCATCCGCCATCCGTTGCTGGCGGACTTCTGGCCCCACGGCGCGGTGGCGAAATCCCTCGGGATCTTCAACGAGGCCGCCGGCATCGCCAACCGCACGCTCATGATCATCGACCCCGACGGCGTGGTGCGCCACACGGAGACACACCAGGGAACGCTGCCCGATCCCGCTGCGGCGTTGAACAGATTGAAGGCGCTTCAGGTGGGATCGTCTTGAAGAACACCGTATCCGCCTTCAACGAATGCAACGACAGCAGATTCTCGTCCGCTATCTACGCAACTCGGCCCTCGACTCCGCCGTTGTCGAGTGGGCCGTCTACGATGGCACCGGGCGCGAGCGGCACATGGCCGGCGACGCGGACGAACCACCCTACGACTCCGGGCTCGCGGCGTTGCAGGACGGTTGGCGACTGATCCAGGCATCGCCCCTGCTCGACCACGGCGCTGGGGACGAGTACAGGACGGGCTATCTGAAGTACGAGTTCTTCTTCGAGAAACTGGCCGAAATCGAACGGGCCGGGTCGGACGGCGATGCTTGAACGGCTGAACTCCAATCAGATGGCGACGTTCGCCGCCTGCGGTTTCCTGCGCTTCGACGGCCGCGTGCCGGATGCCATCAACGAGCAGTTCATCGACGAGGCGGGCGGCAGGGGCGATGAGAAGTCCGCGTCCTCGGCTTCGTTGATTGCGGCCAACCGCATACCGGAAGTGCCGGCCGGAACGCCGTTGATGGACGCCTACTTGGATGGCACGGCACTCGGTCGCTTGGTGCGCCTCCCTTGGGTGCAGGGAGCCATCGAGAGCCTGGTCGGTCCGGGATCATTGATCGACCACCACTTCCTGCACGTGCTGCGGCCGTCCGGTGATCGCGGCACGACCCAGCACACCCACCAGGATTCCACCATCGACCCGCGCCTCGTCTTCGACGTGCATGTATTTCCCGCACGAGGTGACCCCGGAGATGGGCGGTACCCGCTACGTGCCGAGCACGCACCTGCGCGTGGTCAGCGAGGCCGCAATCGCCCGCTACCAGAACATTGCCGGCCAGAAGCATGTGGTGTGCCCAGCAGGAACGCTCGTCTTCACCCACCACGGCCTCTGGCACGGCGGTGGCCGCAACCGTTCGGACCGGGTGCGCTTGATGTTCAAGATCCGCTTGAACCCGACGGTTCGCCAGCAACGGCTGTGGGATACCTCGGATCTCACCGCGGCGGACTTCGCCCAGCGACCGATCTTCCACCTGAAGAGCCGTCGCGACCCGAACCACATCCACTCCATCCTCACCAGACCCGAGCGCTGGTTCGAGAACGACACCGGACGCATCGAGTACATCAACCGCATCCGGTTCTGGCGGTTCCTGCTCGGCGACGATTCCTTCGATGCCGACTATTGGGTCACGCGGATCGAGAACGAGCCTCAGGCGACTACCTGACGCCCGACAGGCCGTTGTGAATCCCCTCCGTCGCCCAGTCGGCCCAGGGCAGGGTGAAGAACTGGAAGCCCTTTTCCTTGAGTTGTGCAGGCGAAATACCGGGCGGGACGAAGAACATGCCTGCGGCCACGCCTGCCGCTTTGCAGGAAGCGCCGATCTTGTCCAACGCGGCGTGGTAGGTCGCGCTGGTGTAGTCCAGCGGAACGTCGAGGTTGATCGACAGATCGGACGGGCCGACCAGCAGGACGTCGATCCCGGGGACTGCCAGGATGTCGTCGATGCCGTCGAGGGCTTCCTGCGTCTCGATCATCGGGATGATGAGCAGTTGCTCGTTGACCGCGTCCATGTACTCGCGGTAGTTCTTGAACTCGCCCCATTCGCCGCGCATGCCCGCGGAGCTCCTGACCCCGTCGAAGGGGTACTTGCACCACTTCACCATGTCGGTGGCCTCTGCCGGGGTGTTCACCATGGGGACGATGATCCCCTTGGCCCCGATGTCGAGGGCGTAGCAGATCTGATCGGGCCGGAGGTCTCCGACGCGAACGATGGGTATCGCTTGGGCGCCCCGAGTGGCGGAGACGGCCCGGGCCAGGCCCTTGATGTCATCCGTCGAGTGCTGCGTATCGAACAGGATGAAGTCGAAGCCCGCGTTGGCGAGGAAGCGGGCATCGCTAGTGGCACCAGCCGTGGTACCGACGGCGACCTCTCCGGCCTTGAGCATGTCCTTGGCGCGATTCATGTGTAGTAGACCCTCCCTTGAGACAAGC
>JAKZRQ010000021.1:0-9880 GCA_047518105.1 Pseudomonadales bacterium
CAAAAGACCCGCGAGGGCGCGGCCAGCGCAGTCCGCCATCGGCACGATCATCGACATCGCGGTCAAACTAGTGAAACCCAAGAGCTTTTTGACGCCGACAAGCGGCCTGGTGAGAAATGCGGGCTAGGCCATCCAGGAACATCGCGTCGGCGAGTTCGGCATGGTCCATGCGCAGGCCGCTGCGGGCCTTGTGAATCAGGTAGGGCGCATTGGACATGCTTTCCATGCCACCGGCGACAAGGCAATTGGCGCTGCCAGCGCGGATCAGGTCGGTGGCGAGCATGGCCGCTTCATGCCCGAGCCGCAGACCTTGTTGACGGTAGTCGCTCCGGCTTGGTCGGGAATGCCGGCCATGCGCATCGCCTGGCGGGCCGGTGCTTGTTTGACCCCGGCGCTCACCAGGCAACCCATGAAGATCTCGTCGATGGTCTCGGCGTCGACACCCGCGTGGTCGAGGGCCGCGCGAATGGCGTGGGCCCCGAGTTCAGGTGCCGCGTGGTGTGCCAGGGTTCCTTGGAAGCTGCCGATGGGCGTTCGTTTCGCGCCCAGCACGTAGGCATCGTCGTTCATTCCGGTTCCTCAAGGTGTTGTTTGTCGTCGGGGGATCTTCGCCCGGCTATCGCTGACCTCGGGGCGGCGGCATCGAGGGTGGCTCGGACACGCCCGGGCCATGGGTGACGGTTGCATGCTCCCCGAACCGCGGCAGCAGTTCGGCGAAATTACAGGGCTTGAAGCTCGCATCCAACTGGTTCTTCAAGATCTTGTCCCATGCGGTTCGGCAGGCGCCCGTTGACCCGGGCATGGCGAACACCAGGGTCGAATTGGCAAGTCCGGCCACGGCCCTGGACTGTACGGTGGAGCTGCCGATTTCGTCGTAGGAGAGCTGGCGGAACAGTTCCCCGAAGCCGTCCACCGTCTTGTCGAACAGCGGCGCCAAGGCTTCCGGAGTATTGTCCCGACCGGTCAATCCGGTGCCGCCTGTAGTCAGGACGACCTGGACCCCGGGATCGGCGATCCATGCACTGACCACGGCGCGCACCCTGTAGATGTCGTCCTGCACGATGCGACGCCCTGCCAGTCGATGGCCGACCGCCTGTAGCCGTTCGGCAAGCAGGTCGCCCGAGGTGTCTTCGTCCGGGCCGCGGGTGTCGGATACGGTCAATACGGCAATGGCTAGCGCTTTGTCGGTCATGGTTGGCGTGGGATACCGGCCCTCGCCGGAGTCTACGTCAAAGCGTTGACAAGGAGGTGGTCCGATTCATCGAGAACGGTTGGCTGCTGTCAACGGGCGGGCAGGCGGCTGCAACTTGGGCCCCGGGCGATGAATTGCGGCTGTTGTCGGATACCAAATGGGGTGCCGTGAATGGTGGAATTAGAGCCGAGTTTGTGGAATTGTTCGCCCCGAGCGTGATCGACGACGAAATGAGCGCGCCAGGCGATAGCGAAAAGGACGCCGCATGCAGTCAATGCCGCCACAGGCCGAAAGCGATGAAGGGCGATAGAAGGCGATGAATAGCACTTCGCTGGGCGATCTGTTCCTGATCGCGGAACGCCTCGCCCAGGACTCTTCGCTGCTGCCGGATACCGAGCAGGAGTTCGATCCGCCGTTGCGCGGCGTGCTCTCCGAAGCGGATGTGCTGCGCCAAGCCGAGTCGCTCGACAATTTGGATATAGATTCCTACATCGAGGCCGTGGTCGCGCGCGCAGAAGATCCGAAACGCATTCCCGCACCGGATGTGATCCGGCGCTTGGGGAGCGTGGAGAACGAGGATCTCGACGGCCCGTTCTACTCGGCGATATTGTCGATGGATTTCGATGGATCGCGACGACGCGTGGGATTCATCGCCCAGAATCGCGCCGTGCGAAGCGGCGAGTGGATGCCGGAGCACCACCTCAAAGCCGCGTCTTGCATCGAGGAATTTTCCAACCGCTCGATACCCATCGTCAGCTTGATGGACACGCCCGGCGCGGCCGGCGACGCCGTCGCCAACAGGAACAACCAGTCCCACAGCATTTCCCGGCTAATCGCGGAGATGTCCAATACCGACGTGCCGAACCTGGGCATCGTCTACGGCCTGGGCTATTCAGGCGGCGCCATTCCCTTGGCCGCCAGCAACCTGATCCTGTCGGTGCGCGACGGCGTATTCAGCACAATCCAGCCCAAGGGGCTCGCGAGTATCGCTCGGCGCCTCAACTTGTCTTGGCAGCAATGCGCCAAACAGGTTGGCCTGTCGCCGTTCGAGCTTCGCCGACAAGGCAATATCGATGCGGTCATCGACTATGTGCCCGGGGAAGACGTTGAGAATCTTCGCTTGGCGATCGTATCCGGGATTCACCACGTCGAGGAAGGGATCAAGCGATTCGTCCGCGAGAATCCATACGTTCTGGACGAATATCGGCGCAGTATTCAGCGCTACCTGAATCCGTCGGAACGGTTGCGCAAAGTCCAAGCGAGCGCGGCGCTCAAGCTGACCAAGAATCCGACCGAATACCTCAATGTGTTTGGCATCGGCTATCGCTATCTGCGCTACCTGCGCGTGCGCCGCCGCATCAAGGCGACCTCGACCCAGTCCTATGGCCGGTTGGCGGAGCAGGAACTGCCCAAGGGCGAACTCGACGTCCGCACCGATCGCGAACGCCGGGAGACGTTTCTGCGTTGGCTGCAGGACGCCGACCGGGTGATCTACGACGACACCCTGTCCCGCGCGTGGAAGAACTACGTCGAAAAGAAGCAGACCATTCATGACGCACGCGGGCGAATCGGGGAGTTCCTGTTCGGCGACCGGAGCAAGAACTACCGGGATGCACGCAAGACGCTGGTCTCGAGCGTTGGCATGTATCTCTACAATCGTTGGAAGGGAGACGCGGCGGGCAATTTCCGCGCGCTGAAAGCGTTCGCCGAGAACGTTGACGAGACGCGGCATCTGATTCGCGTTTCCGAACTTGCCGATCCGCGCAGGTTGATCGAAGCCATCCGCACCGACGCCATGCTTGGCCCCGTCCTGCGACAACGCTTTACCCACGAGGGGATGAAGCTGTTCGGTGACATCGCCGACAAATCCGATGCGTATCTGCGCGAGCAGCTTGCGTCGGAGCTCAACATGGCGATCACCGAGGGGCCGCTCACAGATCTGACCGTCGAGAGCGTGTTGTCCACCACCGCGCGCAACGCCATCAACGGCGAGCCGTCGTCGATCGTGGCCAATCGCATGGTGCTCGAGGACTGCCTCGGAGCTACCGTGGAAGGAACGGATGCCGCAGGCGGTGAAACCCCGTTGGCGGACATGACGGTAGTCGATGTCGTCCTGCAGGAAGAACTGCGCCGAGATTTTGCACTGGAGTGCGAGAATTTCCTGCTCTTCGATAGCGTCTACGACCACATCATCGCCAATCTGGAGTCTATCGCGCAGGAAGCAGAGTCCACGCGGTCGCTTTCGCGATCATCCCTGAAACGACTGATCGAAGCCGCGTTGGCGCAGGCTCCGAAGGGCCTCGTGGTGGATGCGGAAGATGTCGCCAAGCATCTTGAGACTCAGTTCTTCGCCTGGTACCTGCGGACCTCGGACATGCCGCGTTCGAACCGGTTCTTCCGCGACGTGGAAGAATGGAAGAAAAACGCGTTTTTCCACGTCTCCGACACGTTGTTCGTGGTCGTTTCGTTCTTGTTCGAGAAGCTCTTGTCTTCTTATCTTCAGGCCGAGTGGGATGGCCGCCGCTACGACGGTCGAATAGCGCCGCGAAACATCGGTCGTCGAAAGGACTTCTGGAACCGGTTGAACCAGGCCTACCGCGATCTGTTGATCCGTGAAACCCTGCAACGCCACAAGCGCACGAGGGTCACCGGCTACCAAGCGTTCATCGATCATTTCTTCACCGACTTCGAAGAGCGGAACGCCGATCTGATGAGTTCCGATCCGCACCGTTTCCCGGGGCTGCGAATTTCCATCGAAGGCGCATTGCAGAAAAGCATGCCGCCCTGCGGGGTGGTGACGGGAATTGGCCGCTTCGAAGATGGCGGCGATGGGCTGAAGGTTGGCACGGTGATTTCCAATCTGGAGTTCAAGGCCGGCGCTTTCGACATGGCCAGCGCCGAGAAATTCTGCAAGCTCCTGGTTGTGTGCGCTGAACAGAATTTGCCGATCATTTGCTTCATTTCGTCGAGTGGCATGCAGACCATGGAAGGCGCTGGAGCATTGTTCTCCATGGCGGCCATTAACGACCGCCTCACGCGTTTCGTGCGCGATTACGACTTGCCGGTGATCGTATTCGGTTTCGGGGATTGCACCGGGGGCGCGCAAGCGAGCTTCGTGACCCACCCGCTCGTCCAGACCTATTACTTCTCCGGCGCAAGCATGCCGTTCGCGGGCCAGATTGTTGTGCCGAGCTACCTGCCTTCGGATTCGCATCTCGCCAACTACCTGTTCAACGAACCGGGGTCGATGCAGGGGCTGGTCCGACACCCCTTCCTGCCGGACTTGGACGACGAATTGCGGCGAATCGACCCGGAGATTCCCGTGCCGCAGGAGTCTGTCGTCGACGTGGTCAACCGGGTGATGGCCGGCGTGCTCATCCAGGATAAGCCGGCGGTCGTACCAACGCGACGGATCAGCGAAGAGCAACTGTTTCGCCCGATCCGCAAGATGTTGATTCACGCCCGTGGTTGCACGGCCGTGAAGCTGGTGCGGGTGGCCCATCAGCATGGCATCCGGGTGGTGCTGGTGCAGTCGGACCCCGACATGGAATCCGCGCCGGTGGACATGCTCCGGGCGGCGGACTCGGTGGTGTGCATCGGCGGCAACACGCCCGACGAGAGCTACCTCAACGCGCGCTCGGTGGTGCGTATTGCCCAGGACGAAGGCGTCGATTCACTCCATCCCGGGATCGGTTTCCTGTCGGAGAACGCCCAGTTCGCGGAACTCGTTCGTTCCCGCGGCATCAATTTCATCGGACCGTCGGTGGCCAGCATGGAGACCATGGGCAACAAGTCCAACGCCATCGCCACGGCGTTGGAACACGGTGTCCCCGTGGTGCCGGGCAGCCACGGCATTCTGACCGACGGCGACCGGGCCGCCGAGACCGCCGCGGCCATCGGCTACCCGGTGCTCATCAAAGCCGTGCACGGTGGCGGCGGGAAGGGCATACAGGTGGTGGAAGCGCCGGATGACTTCCACGAAGCCTTTCACCGCGTTTCGGTGGAAGCGCGGGCCGCGTTCGGCAACGGCGACGTCTATCTGGAACGCTACGTCACTTCCCTGCGCCACATCGAAGCGCAGATCCTGCGCGACTCCCAGGGCAACACCAAGGTGCTCGGACTGCGGGATTGCAGCGTCCAGCGCAACAAGCAGAAGGTGATCGAGGAGTCCGGCTCGACGATGCTGCCGGCCGAACTCGAACGGGCGGTGCGACACCACGCGGCGGCCTTGGCGGACTCCGTGGAATACATCGGGGCCGGGACCGTGGAGTTCATCTACGACCTCGATGCGGGCGAGGTCTACTTCATGGAGATGAACACCCGCTTGCAGGTCGAACATCCGGTGACCGAGTGGGTATCGGGCGTGGACATCGTCGGCGAGCAACTGCGCATCGCCGCCGGGGAGAATATCGAGGGCATTGTGGTACGCGACGACGGCTACGCCATCGAGGCCCGAATCAACGCCGAACGCATCGTCGAGACGGCAACCGGCGCCATCGTCTTCCAGCCGAGCCCCGGCGAGATCACGGAATGCGTCTTTCCCGCCGACGACCGGATCGACGTCATCGCCGCTGCGGGCAAAGGCCGATTCGTCTCGCCGTACTACGACAGCATGATCGCCCAGATCATCGCCCGCGGTCCCGATCGGTCGCGGACCGCGCATCTCCTGGCGGACTATCTCGACCGCGTCCGCGTCCGCGGGATCTGCACGAATGTCGCCTTGGTCAAACGGGTGCTGCGGGACGAGGTCTTTCTGCGTGGCGACTACGACACGGGCTATCTGCCGGAATTTCTGAACCGGCTCGACGCCGGCGCGCTGATCGACGAGATGGTCGAAGCGGCGGGCAGCGGAGACAGCGTGATCGCGCGCGAATCCATCGCCATCGAGGACAGCGACGAATTGAAGGTGCTTGCGCCGTCGACCGGCATCCTCTATCTCACCCCGTCACCCACCGAGCCTTCCTACGTGGTGGTCGGCGACCGGGTCGCGGTATCCGCGACCCTGTGTCAACTGGAGGCGTTCAAGATCTTTACGCCCGTGCACCTGCAGGACTTCAATCCGCCGGATCGTCCCTCCTTGTACGATACCGCGCACCGGTTCGAGGTCACCCGGGTCAACGTCCATAGCGGCCAGCAGGTGAATGCCGGCGATCTGCTGTTCGTCGTTCGCCGCGTCGAAGAGGGCTGAACGTCACTCTCTCAAGTCCCAGCCAAGCCCCAAGCTAAATCTCAAGCGCGGCAACTACCCGGTCAGACCCCGGCGGGATCCCCGGCCCAACGCGTGACAACGACCAAGGCATGTTCAGGAACGATGCACACCATGTTGCCCCCGGCGCCGAGGGCGGCGAAGGCCTGTTCCGGTGCCCGTGACCACGCCTTGCGGTCGCCGTTCAGCCACCAGACCGTAGCGCCGGTTCTGGCCAGACGGCGTCAGCGCCGCTTCGACGCTGGCTTCGGAAACAACGCGCTGGCCGTTCCAATTGCCCCGGGCGAGCATCAGCAAGCCGAAGCGGGCGTGGTCGAAGGCGTTGATCCAGAGGCCTCCGCCCCAGGGGGGCGCCTCCGGGTACCGACGCCATGGTCTGGCCGCCGATGTCCACCTTGGCGTTGGCGTACGCATGCCAGCGCCACGAATCGGACGCCCCGATCCGGTCCATCACCTCCCGACGAAGTAGCTCCGGCAACGGCGTGCGCCAGACATGCAGGGCGGCCAGCGCCAGCGCGTTGACCCGCACGTCGTTGTCCTCCCAGAACGTGCCAGGCGATTGCAGGGGCCGCGCCTCGCCCTTCCGACCGGTACTGTTGGCCTGATTGACGCTACGGTTGTGATCCACGGTGTCGGGGATGCCGAACAGCGTTCCGGACCACTCGCTGGTTTGCTCGAGCAGGTGGCGCCAGGTGATCCGACGGTTGTGGGCACCGGTGAAATTGCCGTTCTCGACGTAGGCGGCCACCGGGTCGTCGAGGCGACGGATCAAGCCTCGGTCCACGGCCAGTGCCAAGCACGTCCACAGGTAGCTCTTGGTGGCGCTGAATGTCATATCGACGCGTTCGGGTGTTCCCCATTCGGCGGCGACCAAGCCATTCTTGACCACGAGCCCGCTGGTCGGTCCCCGGGGCTTGGTGGGGCCGAGGATGCGGTTGTACGGTGGCGGATCGGCCTTGGCGACCATGCCGCCGACATCCACCGGCCAGTCGATCTCGGAGGTCTCGGCGTAGTTGCGCGCCTGCGCTAGCGCGGCCGAATCGAAACCGAGACTGTCCGGTTCAGCGTGCGGCCAATCGGCGCGGGGTGGGAAGTGGAGAGTGGCCACGGATCCAAGATAGCAGGTGGTCGCCGTGTGTGCGCGTTCCTCGTCCGGCGCCTTGACGTGGTGGCCATGCGCGACCGTCTTCACTGTTGGATGGATCGTTCATATGTGTACGAAACACAGTGGTTGTATTGATATATGTAAAATAGAAGGTGCCGCGGCGACATTGATCGTGCTACGGTCTAGGCGCGCCGCATGTGCGTCGACGCGCCCTGACGGGCGCGTTTGAGAGTGCGCGCCCTGACGGGCGCGTTTGAGAGTGCGACCGCATTCTCTACGGGTGGCGAAGGACTTGGCTCAATTGTAAAGATGACGGCTTCTCAAGAGCGCAAGGCAAAATCAACGGCTTGTTAGCCGTACTACTTGGGGCGCGAGGCTGGGGCGCGAGGCTGGGGCGCGAGGCTGGGGCGCGAGGCTGGGGCGCGAGGCTGGGGCGCGAGGCTGGGGCGCGAGGCTGGGGCGCGAGGCTGGGGCGCGAGGCTGGGGCGCGAGGCTGGGGCGCGAGGCGAATGACGGACAAGGACCAGATGGCGATCACGATCCGTGCACACGATTTCGTGCCGCCGCACCGGGTCGAGCAAGACCCACTGTCCGCCGAAGAGTTTCCCCAGATCGGCCCGGAGCAGGACGACGGTGTCGACTTCGGCTTCCCGGGCTGTCGGCCGATACGCATTTTGCGCAACGAGATCGGCGACTTCGAGGGCCGCTTCGAGTATTGGGATGCCCAGACGGAGACCGCCTGGGTGGTGCGGGAACCGACCAGTGCCTACCACGAGCTGCCGGGACAACGTCTGGCGCGGCTGACGGAGTACATTGCGGCAACGCGGGGGTCCTCGATCGAGAGCCTCGGCACGGCGGACTTGTTGGTTCGCGACGACCAGGGCGAGCGGCACGAGATGCTGCAGGCGGATCAGATTCTCTATCTGCGGTCGAACGCAGCGCTCAAGATCGGGTCAGCCGTGGAGGTCGGCCATGACGACTTGCCGGATGTCATCCTCGAAGTCGATCTGACGACCGACGTGCGACGGCGGAAGCTGGGTCTCTACCAGTCGTGGGGATTTCCCGAACTGTGGGTGGAGGTGCCGGACCGCCACGCGCCGAGCCGACCCAACCGCAAACCCGGGCTTACGATCCGCGTGCTCGAATCGGATGGCTACCACGAGGTGTCGAAAAGCCGGGCGTTCCAAGGCTGGACGGCGGCGGAGATTCATGCGGCGATGAACGAGGAGGCCCTGTCCGCCGAGACCGCGTCCGTGCTTCGGCGGGTGGGCCGGACGTTGCGCAGGGACAGCGGAACCGGCCCGGACCACAATCCCTTTCTGCGCCAAGAACGGGACGAGAGCCGTCGGGAAGGCCATCGGGAAGGCCATCGGGAAGGCCAGCGAGAAGGCCATCGGAAAATGGTCTTGGTCGCTCTGGCCGCGCGGAAGATCCGCACGTCATCGAAATTCGAACACCGCTTGGGACTCATCGACGCGTCGGCGGAGACCTTGATGCGTGCCGCACTCGCGTGCAGCGACGAGGACGACTTCCTCCGGTGGATCGAAGCATCGCCAGGAACACGATAGGTCCATCTCGGGTAAGCAAGGCGAATGGGGGAAGGCGAATGGGGGAAGGCGAGTGGCCAAGAGGGACGCGATTGCGAACAGGGTTCGTCGGCAGGACACCGGACGACGCCAAACGGGACCATGGCGACTCTCGAAGCAAGGTTGGGTGCCCGCCGAGGATTTTCCGGAGATGGATGCCGAGGACGACGGTGTCGCTCATGGCTTCCCGGGCTGCCGGCCGATACCCGTTTCGCGCAACGAGATCGGCGACTTCGAGGGCCGCTTCGAGTATTGGGATGCGCAAACACAGACCGCCTGGGTGGTGCAGCGGCCGACCAGCCCCTACCACGAGTTGCCGGGACAACGTCTGGCGCGGCTGACGGCGTACATTGCGGCAAAGAGGGGAACCCCGATCGAGAGCCTCGGCACCGTGGACTTGTTGGTTCGCGACGACCAGGGCGAGCGGCAGGGCATCATGCAGGCGGATCAGATCCTCTATCTGCGGTTGAATGAATCCAACCGAATAGAGGAAGCCGTGGAGGTCGGCCACCACGATCTGCCGGATGTCACTCTCGAAGTCGATCTGACGACCGACGTGCGGGCGCGGAAGATGGGTCTCTACGAATCGTGGGGATTCCCCGAACTGTGGGTCGAGGTGCCGGACCGAGGAGCGCCGAGGCGACCCCAGTGTCGTGTCCCGCAAGTTTCTGGTATTTCAGCGCGTCCCAGGGGGTCTGTGGCAAGGCGCGTCCCCGCCGGGAATGGTGGACCCATTGCCAAGGGGCGCAACGCGGCCACAGGCCCCGTGGGGCGCGCCCTTCGGGAGTTCG
>JAKZRQ010000022.1:0-14390 GCA_047518105.1 Pseudomonadales bacterium
AACAACGCGGATGGGCCGCGCTTCAGCGCGCCTTGCGGGCGCGCCCTACGGGTGGCAGCCGGAGCGCCCCGTGCGGCGTTGCGACTGCTTGGAGTATGCCCGATACGCCTGCGCAGCCGCGCCTGTCCGTCGCAAGCGACGGTGCCCGGAACACTCCGGCTGCCACTGACGCGAGGATTTAGGGATGACGGAGCACTAGAGTCCTTGAGCGCTCCGAACCCGAAGCACCCCCAACGCATTGCGAAGCCACCGCCCCGAGAACGCGCAGCATTCTCGAACGCGCCCCTTGCGGCGTGCCACGACACTTCCCCACTTCGGCGAGACGTGAGAGAATGCAGGGCATCCCCAACGCGTACCGCAGGTACAGGGGATTCGCCAACCGCGAAGCGGGATGGGGTGGGGCAGACCGACGGCGCACCGCGAGCAGACCCGCCCACGCGCCGAGAATGCGAAGCATTCTCGAACGCGCCGCGGCGCGCAGGCGCGTAGCTCAGTTGGTTAGAGCGCTACCTTGACATGGTAGAGGTCGTTGGTTCGACTCCAATCGCGCCTACCAAAAATCAGGCGGCGGTGCGACCGAACGGCGTACACGGGGACCATGGCCGGTGCCCTTGGTTGTTGTCGCTGTAGGAGATTCGCCCGCCCAAGTGTAGGAACACGCCTGTTGTTTGAACCATGCGGCGACATTAGAATCCGCCCTATATGCGGGTCTTGGGCGGTTGGACGCCCTCGGCTCGCGGTTGCAATGAGCCGGATAAGCCTTGGGGTTTTCGCGGCGCGAGGAGACGCCTATCAAGAGATCGAGTGCGAGAGTGCAGCCGAGCGAGCGCGCGGTGTTGAACGACGACATCCGCGCAACGCAGGTGCGCTTAATTGATTCCGACGGTAACCAGGTTGGAATCGTTCCCCGGGAAGATGCCTTGGGCGAAGCCAAGCGGGAGAGCTTGGATCTAGTGTTGATCGCGCCTAATGCCGATCCGCCGGTCGTCAAGGTGATGGACTACGGCAAACACCTGTTCGAGCAGAAGAAGGAGAAGGCGGCGCAACGCAAACGGCAGAAGCAGATCCACGTCAAGGAGATGAAGTTTCGGCCCGGCACCGAGGAAGGCGACTACCAGGTGAAGCTGCGCAATCTGGTCCGCTTTCTCGAGGACGGGGACAAGGCGAAGGTGAGCTTGCGGTTCAAGGGGCGGGAACGCGACCACCCTGAGCTCGGCCTGGACGTTCTGAAGCGGATCGAGGTCGATCTGGACGAACTGGCGAATGTCGAAGCGGAACCAAAGTTCGACGGACCACGTCAGATGACGATGGTTCTGGCACCGAAGAGACGCCGAAAGTAGGTGCACGTTTCCGTTAACGTTAACGAGGAAGATTGATGCCGAAGATGAAGACCAACCGCGGTGCAGCCAAGCGATTTCGCCGCACCGCCAAGGGGTTCAAACACAAACGCGCCAACATGAGCCACATACTCACCAAGATGTCGCCGAAGCGGAAACGACGATTGGCGGGTTTTGCGGACGTATCCGCAGCCGACATAGCCGCGGTCAAGCGCATGGTGCCCAAGAAGGCCCGTTAGTACGCCGCGTCAATCAAGCTGCGGGAAGCCAGGCGAATTCAAGTGCATGCGGCGGTCGTCGGCCGCGTTTAGGAGATTGGGAAGCACGACATGCCAAGAGCCAGAAACAGCGTCGCGTCGCGGGCGCGCCGAAAGAAGGTCCTCAAGGCCGCGAAGGGCTACTACGGTGCCCGGAGTCGGTCGTTCAAGGTGGCCAAGCAGGCGGTCATCAAGGCGGGCCAGTACGCCTACCGGGACCGCCGTCAACGCAAACGCCAGTTCCGGGCGTTGTGGATCGTGCGCATCAACGCCGAGGCACGTCACCACGGCTTGTCCTACAGCCGGTTGATCAGCGGTCTAAAGAAAGCGGCAATCGACGTCGATCGGCGGGTGCTTGCCGACCTCGCATTGCACGAGCGGGATGCGTTCGCAGCCTTGGCGGAGAAAGCCAAGGCGGCTCTGGCCTGAAAACCACCGACGCGGCTTCCAACCGGTCCGCGCCAAGCGCGACCGGTGCGCGAAACCATGGATGTTGACGGCCTTCTGCAAGCCGCCTTGGCGGCGGTTGAAGCGGCGGCGGACGAGAAGTCCGTCGACGACGTACGCGTACGCTACCTCGGTCGAAAGGGCGAACTGACGGGGCTGGCGCGATCATTGGGCCGGATGAGCGCCGCCGAGCGACCTGCGGCCGGTGCCCGCATCAACGCCGTCAAGGATCGCCTGCAGGCCGAGATCGATGCCCGTCGAAAAGCCTTGGGTGCCGAAACGTTCCAACGGCAACTCGCCGAAGAATCGGTGGACGTGACGTTGCCTGGGCGCCGCCGGCCGGGTGGCAGCCTGCATCCCATCACCATGACCTTCCGGCGCATCGAGCGCATTTTCGAAGCCGCCGGCTACGACGTCGTCTCGGGGCCGGAGATCGAGGACGAATACCACAACTTCGAGGCGCTCAACATCCCGGCGGACCACCCGGCGCGGGCCATGCACGACACCCTCTATCTCGACAACGGCCTGCTGTTGCGCACCCACACCTCGCCCGTGCAGATCCGGGTCATGGAGGCGCAACCGCCACCGATCCGGATCATTTGCCCCGGACGGGTGTACCGCAAGGACAGCGTGGACGCTAGCCACAGTCCCATGTTCCACCAAGTGGAGGGCTTGGTGGTGGACGAGGGCATCGCCTTCGCCGACCTCAAGGGCGCCGTGGTCGACTTCGTGCACGGGTTCTTCGAGCAGGATCTCGACGTCCGCTTCCGCCCTTCCTATTTCCCGTTCACCGAACCATCGGCGGAGGTGGACGTGCAATGCGTTCACTGCCTCGGGGATGGGTGCCGAGCTTGTGGACAAAGCGGTTGGACCGAGGTGCTCGGCTGCGGCATGGTTCATCCCAACGTGCTGTCGATGGTCGGGATCGACACCGAGCGTTACACCGGCTTCGCGTTCGGTTTCGGCGTGGATCGTTTCGCGACCCTGTTCTACGAGATCGACGACATGCGGTTCCTGTTCGACAACGAACTGCGTTTCCTCGAGCAGTTCGCATGAAGTTCAGCGAACGTTGGCTCAAGGAGTGGGTTCCGGTGGCCGTCCCGACCCAGGAACTCTGCGATCAACTCACCAACGCCGGTCTGGAAGTGGACGGCGTCGAAGCCGTGGCGGGCGAGTTCACCGGCGTCGTCGTCGGCAAGGTCACGGCCGTGGCGCCGCACCCGAACGCCGCAAGCCTGTCGGTTTGCGATGTCGATGCCGGCACCGGGGTCGCGACAGTGGTCTGCGGTGCAACGAATGTCCGACCGGGCCTCACGAGCGCGTTCGCGCCGGATGGCGCCGTTCTTCCGGGGGGCACCGAGATCGGTCGTGCCGAACTGCGCGGCGTGACCTCCCACGGCATGCTATGCAGCGCCGAGGAACTGGGCATCGGCAGTGATGCCGGCCGTATCCTGGAGCTCGATCCCGACCTCGCGCCGGGCACCGATCTACGCAAGGCGCTGGCGTTGGACGATGTGACCATCGACATCGATCTCACGCCGAACCGGGGCGATGCCTTGAGCATCCGCGGGCTTGCCCGGGAAGTGGCGGTGTTGAACGGGATGCCCGTCTCGCCGCCGAAGATTGCCCCGGTACCGGCCGTCGCGGACGCGGTGTTCCCGGTTGCCATCAACAACCCGGCGGCTTGCCCCCGTTATCTGGGCCGCGTCATCGAAGATGTGGACGTCAACCGGCCGACACCGTGGTGGATGCGGGAACGGCTTCGTCGGGCGGGCCTGCGGCCCATCGACCCGGTCGTCGACGTCACCAACTACGTGCTGCTCGAGCTTGGTCAGCCGATGCACGCGTTTGACCTCGATCGGCTAGCCGAGGGCATCGTTGTTCGCGACGGACACCCCGGCGAGTCGTTGACCCTGCTCGATGGCCAGGTCGTCGAAGTCGACGAGACGACATTGCTGATTACCGACGGCGCCGGGCCGGTTGCCATCGCCGGCGTCATGGGCGGCGAACGAAGCGGTGTCGGGCCGACCACGCGCCGGGTATTTCTCGAATGCGCGTTCTTCGCGCCGGGGTGCGTGTCGCGGACCGCACGCCGGTTCGAGTTCAACACGGACGCTGCGCACCGCTACGCCCGGGGTGTCGACCACCAACTGCAAGCACTTGCCATGGAGAGGGCCACGGGCCTGCTGCTCGAAATCGCAGGCGGCCAGCCAGGTCCGGTGGTCGAGGCGTTGAGCGAGGAAGACCTGCCGAAGGCGAATACCGTGACCCTGCGCAAGTCGCGCCTCGACCGCCTGGTGGGCGAGGAAATTCCGGTTGCAGAGGTGGAGCGGATTCTCGAACGCCTGGAACTCGCGCCGTTGGCTTCCGGCGATGGCGCACAACGGGTCTGGTCCGTGACCAGTCCGAGCCACCGTTTCGACATCGCCCGGGAGGAGGATCTGGTCGAAGAGGTGTTGCGGATCCACGGCTACGATGCGATCGCAAGCCGGGTCCCCGTCGTGCCGCTGCCGTTGGGACGCGCCCGCGTTGGCGAGTTGCTCGACGCGCGGCTGGCGGACCTGCTGGTCGACCTGGGCTACTCGGAAGCGATCACCTACAGCTTCATCGACCGGAAGATCGCCGCGATCCTGGATCCTGGTGGCGAACCCCTGGCCGTGGTGAATCCGGTATCGAGCGAACACGCGGTCATGCGAACAAACCTGCTGCCGGGCCTGGTCACGGCGCTGGGCAACAATCTATCGCGCCAGAAGACGCGGGTGCGGCTGTTTGAGACCGGGCAGTGTTTCCGCAAGGACGGATCCGCAGAAACCTTGTCGGCAGGCGACGAGGCATCGCTCGTATACGTGACGCTTTGCGGTGGCATACTGTTCGGCGGGCGTGAACAAGAAGGCTGGGCCCAAGATGGCGCGGGTATCGACTTCTTCGACGTCAAGGGCGATGTCGAGCGGTTGCTTGCCTTGGGTGGTCGGACCGTCAGCTTCGAGCGAACAGCCGATCCCGTGTTGCATCCAGGCCAGGCTGCGGTGGTTCTCGTGGATGGTCGCGTGGCGGGCCGGTTCGGTCGGCTCCACCCGCAAGTGGAATCGGCGCTGGATCTGCCGGTCGGAGTGTTCGTCTTCGAGTTGGAAGGCGAAGCGGTACACGCCCGCCGTCGCCGACGGCACGGCGCGCTGTCGCGGCAGCCGTTGGTGCGCCGGGACTTGGCGCTGCTCGTCGATCGGAGCATCGAAGCCGCGCGCATCGAAACAGCCGTCCGCCAGCGTCTGGAAGGAATCTTGGCGGAGTTCACCCTTTTTGATGTCTATGCGGGTGAAGGCATTGATTCCAATGAAAAAAGCATAGCCATAGGGTTGACGTTTCAACATCCCTCACGCACTCTTACGGACCGGGAGATTTCCCGGCACGTAGACGACGCGCTGACGGACCTCAAGACAACGCTCGGTGTGCGTCTACGTTAGTGCGCCCAGGTTGAAAAAGGGCCACGATGCCTTGTCCGAATGAGCCAAGGTCCGATCATCAGCAGTGGTCGCGACAAGCATAGAGGAGCGGGGAGTCCACGTTGACTGCAATGACGAAGGCGCAGATGGCCGACCATCTGTTCGAGGATCTTGGCTTCAACAAGCGGGAGGCCAAGGAAATCGTGGAGAGCTTCTTTGAAGTGATCGCCGAGGTGCTGGAACGCAACGAGTCCGTCAAACTGTCGGGCTTTGGCAACTTCAACCTCCGGGACAAGGGCGTACGCCCTGGGCGGAATCCCAAGACTGGCGTGGAGATTCCGGTATCGGCGCGTCGCGTCGTCATTTTCCATCCGGGCCAAAAGCTTCGCGCGCGGGTCCAGTCCTATGTCGGCCGCGAATCCGACTGAGGATCTGCCCCCGATTCCGGGGAAGCGCTACTTCACCATTGGCGAAGTAAGCGAGCTTTGCGACGTCAAGCCCTACGTCTTGCGCTACTGGGAGCAGGAGTTCGCAGCACTCGAGCCCGTGAAACGGCGGGGCAATCGCCGCTACTACCAACGACATGACATCATCGTCATCCGTCGTATCCGGGCGTTGCTCTACGACCAGGGATTCACCATCGGCGGCGCGCGCCAGCGGCTGTCGAGTCGCGTTGAGAAACAGGATCAGACCGAGTCGCGGCTCCTGATCCGGCAGACAATCTCCGAACTGGAAGAGGTGCTGGACAATTTGAAGTCGTCCCAGGGTTCGAGGCGTCGCGCGCGCCCAAGGCCCGCAACCGCCGCCCGTGGAGACAGGCGTTCCGACCCACCGTGACGCCGCGCGCGACCGGGCTTGAGATCGTCCCCGTGGCGGTCAGCGAACGCACGTCGTGGCTCGTCGTGCGTCTTTCAACCAATGTCGGCATCTGCGGAATCGGCGAAGTCCCGTTCCTGCAAGTGCCGCACAACCGGGACAAGACACCCGGTAGACGCCTGCTTTCGCGGTTGGCGTCGTTCTACGACCTGCTCGGCGAGTCGCTGTCGATCCAGGCCTATCGCCGGGCGGGTTGGCCGTTGGCAGTCTCGGGCAGGACCGGCGCCGCGGCCGCATTCAGCGCCATCGAGCTGGCGCTTTGGGACATCCGGGGCAAACTGTTGGGGGCGCCCGTGCACGAGTTGCTCGGCGGACGCGTTCGGGATTCGGTTCCCGTCTACGCCAACATCAACCGCATGACCTCGAAGCGAACGCCAGCGGCTTTTGCCGACAGCGCCGCACTTGCCCGTGATGCGGGTTTCCGAGCGGTCAAGGCGGCCCCGTTCGATGGCTTTCCCGCGCCGGATGCGGGCGCAGAAGCCATTGAAGCCGCCACCGATCAAGGAATCGACGCCATGTTCGCGATCCGGGAAGCCGTCGGCGCGGAGACGGCCGTCAAGGTTGATTGCCACAGTCATTTCGACCTGGCCCGATCGCTCGCCGTGGCCGAGCGCCTGGAACCCGTGGATCTCGACTGGTACGAGGAGCCGTTGCCGGTATCCGACATCGAGGGTGCCCGGACGGTGCGCAGCGCGGTCGCGCAGCGCACGGCCGGCGGCGAAACCTTGCTCGGGCTTGAGGGTTTCGTGCCGCTCGTATCGCGAGGTGCGGTGGATGTCGTGATGCCCGACGTGATGCTCTGCGGCGGCATCCTGGAAATGCTGCATGTCGCCCGCATGGCCGAGACATTCGGCATCGCCGTCTCGCCGCACAACCCCTGCGGCTCGGTTGCCACGGCGGCTGCGCTGGCGGTCTGCGCCGCTGCGGACAACGTCGAAAGCCTTGAACTCCAATGGGGAGAAGTGGATTGGCGCGCCTCCCTCATCGACCCGCCGGAGTGCGTCCAGGACGGTTTCTTGGCGGTTGGGGACCGACCGGGTCTCGGCATCGAGCTGCGATCAGACGTTCGCCCGCTGCCTGTGAACTCGACGCGTTAATGCCGAGAGAGCCAAAGGCGTCTTGATCTGTAGCCGAGACGGAAACGAACGCGATGGAACCTTCGGAACAATCGTTGAACGGCAGCGGCGAGCGTTGTCTCGCGACGGCGTTCGAGGAACACCACCGTCGGGTATTCCGGGCCGCCTTCCGAGTCACGGGAAATGTTGCGGATGCGGAAGACGTCTTGCAGACGGTATTTCTGAACGTCTTGAAGCGCGATGCGCCGGGCGGGGTGGACTTGGGCCGTAGCCCCAAGAGCTACCTGTGCCGTGCGGCCGTCAATGCCGCCGTCGACGTACTGCGCGCCCGGCGGCGCGCGGCGCATCCGACGGAGGAGGCAAGCGAATCGGAAGACCCGGCATCGGGCGCCGACGCCGAGGTCTGGCGTCGGGATATCCGTCGCAGACTTCGCGCCGGTCTGGCGCGTCTGGCCCCGAGGGCCGCGTCGATCGTTGCCCTGCGCTATTTCGAGGGCTACGGCAACGTCGAGATCGCCACCATGCTGGGCACGTCCGCATCGTCCATTGCCGTGACCCTGCACCGTGCTCGGCAGGTTTTGAAAGCAGAACTGGAGGAGGTGGCCCCATGACAGACGCAACCGCTTCGCGACTGGATCAAGCCCTGGCCGCGGTCCGCGACGATGCACCAGCGACACGGGACGAGGCCGAGTCGGCGCAACGCGTCGCACGGGCGCTGGGGATAGATACGTCAACCGGCGCGACCGACTACGAATCGCTCATTCCCGACTACCTGGCTGGGTGCCTGAACAGTGCCATGATCCTGCTGTTCGAACAGGAGGTGCGGGAGTCGATTGCGTTGCGCCGTGCGCTGGAGGCCGCGCGCGCTGGCCCATGCGCTGGCGATTCCCAGGCTCGCGGCGTAGAACGCCTTGGGATCAGTCGGGCGCGGCGCGGGCGGCGAAATCGCGTTCGTTGGGCGTTTGCGGCAGCGGCGGCCGTTTCGATGGCCGTTGCCACGCTTCTCTTGCTGCCGGTGGTGGCCGACGACCAGCGAAACCTGGCCCGTTTGGATGCGGTCCAGGGCATGGTGTACCGCGAGTCGGGATCGACCTGGGTGCCGGTGACGTTGGGCGAGTGGGTGGACGGGCGAAAGAAGCTGGTCACCGTGAAGGACAGCACGGTCGTCCTTGCCGTCGACGACGGTTCGCTGGTGGAGGTCGGTCCGCGCTCTCAACTGGTGTTGTGGCGCGAGGCTGGCGGCAATCGCGTGCGCGTCGGCTGGGGCCGGATCATCGTTCAAGCTGCGCCGCAGCGCACCGGAACCTTCGATGTCGCGACCGACGACTTGCTGGTTGCGGTTCGGGGTACCACCTTCGGCGTCAGCCACGGCACCAAGGGTTCGCGGGTATCGGTGATCGAGGGCGAGGTGGAGGTGCGCCACGGCGGCGAGCGCAAGAAGCTGCAAGCTGGCCATCAACTCGGCACCGGCAAGACCACCGCCACCCGCGTCGAAGACGCGATCGCCTGGAGTCGCGACGCGGACCGCTATGCGGAATTGCTGAACACCTATGCCGATTTCAAGCGGGACCTGGACGCGGTGATGAAGACCACCCGTCGACATTCGACGCGGCTTCTGGACCTGGCCCCGGCGCGAACGGCGATCTACGTGGCCGTGCCGAATGCGCCAGCGACCATGGCCGATGCCTACGAGGTGGTGGACTCGTTTAGGGCTCGGCTTCTCGGCGACGGTAGCTCGGTCCCCGCCGAACAAGCCTGGGTCGAGGAAATCGTGACTTGGCTCGGCGAAGTTGGCAAGCATCTTGGCGCCGAAACGGTGGTGGCCCTGCGATGGGACGACACCGGCGAACCACCGACGCCACTCGTCCTCGCCGAGGCCAAGGTCGATGGGCTGCGAGAAGTGATCGAAGACAAACTGGCCCTGCTTGCCGGCGCCCGCGTCGGGCCAGGGCTCGAGGTCGAAGTCATCGACGAACCGGGCCACGCGCGGGCGGACGTGCTGTCGGTCTGGCTCGGCAACGGCTTGCTGGCCGCATCCACCTCGCGCGCACTGCTCTTGGATCTGGAAGCGGTCCTGGGGGGTGCGGAAAACCCGTTCGTTGGCACCGCGCTGCATACCCGCCTTGCGGAAGTCTACGAGCGGGGAGTCGAATATCTTGGCGGCGCCGATTTCGTACCACTCGGGCTCGGCGATGTGCGCGACCCCACGGGTGCCGGGCTGGTCGACTTCGGCGGTGCGCGGACGGCCATCGTCGAGCACCGGTCGGAGGGTGACCATGCTTCCGCCACGGTCGAGATCCGGTTCGACGGCGAAGATGCCGACCGAATCGCGTGGCTCGACCGACCAGGACGGCTGGGTGCGTTGGAGTTCTTCTCTCCGGACACGATACTTGCCGGGGCTTTCGCGCTGCGCAACCCGGAGGAGCTCATCGACACCTTCCTTCGCCCGCGGCTCGAGGTCGACTCGAACGAACTTGCCGCGCTTGGACTCCTCGAGGACCTGATGGGGTCGCTCGGCGGCGAACTCGCCGTTGCCGTGGACGGGCCGCTGCTGCCGGTGCCTTCCTGGAAGGCGGTGGTCGAAGTCTACGATCAGGCGCGCTGTCAAGACGCCGTCGAGTCGCTGTTGGCGTTTCTCAAGTCCGCCTCGGGCGATGACCAGTTTCGCATCGAACGCGTCGACGGCGCCGACGCCCACGAACCGGTCTACCGAATAGTCGGGGATGGACTCTCTTCGCGCTATGCCCATTACGCCTATATCGACGGCTACCTGGTCGTGGCGGCCAATCGAGCGCTATTGGACTTGGCACGTCGAACCTACCAATCGGGCGTCACCCTGGTGGAAGACGCGAAGTTCCGCGAGTTGCTGCCGGTGGACAGCTATCTCGACTTTTCCGCCATTGGCTATGCGCGTCTCGACGATGTTCTCGGTTGGTCCCCGGGGAGTATCCTGGCGTTGCCCATGGTATCGGTCGTGGAGGACACTCGATCCGCTCAGTCCAAGGCGCCGGACGACGTTCGTCGCGAGTTTGGAGGCGCGTCGCTTTGGGGCTTGTACAACGAGCCGGATCGCATCCGCGTGGTGACCAATGGCGAAAGCTGGACCGCGTTGCAAGCTCTGCCCGTGTTGCCGTTGTTGATCGAGTCGGCGGCTGGAGCGGGAACTTGACCGATCCCGCACCGTGGGCCGAGTTCAACGGCTTGAGCGTCCGCTTGGGCGGTCGCCGAGGACGGAGCGTGTTGAACGACCTCAATGCCCAATTGCGCGGTCGCTGCATCGGCCTCCTCGGCCCCAACGGTGCCGGCAAGACGACATTGCTGAACACGCTGCTCGGCTTCTACCGACCAAACGCAGGCAGCGCGCGCATCTTCGGCACGGACATCGCCGACTCCGCTAGCCTCCGGCGCTTGATCGGCTACATGCCCGAGCGCGAGAGCTTCGTCGGCGGCATGACGGGCGTGCGGTTCGTGCGGATGATGGCCGAATTGTCGGGCTTGCCTGCGGACGATGCCCTCGACCGCGCGCACGAGGCATTCTTCCACGTCGGCTTGGGCGAAGCCCGCTACCGCAACGTGGAGACGTATTCCCAGGGCATGAAGCAACTGGCCAAGCTTGCCCAGGCCATCGTCCACGGCCCACGCCTCCTGTTCCTCGACGAGCCCACCAACGGCTTGGACCCGCCCGCGCGCAACCGCATGCTGCAACTCATCCGCGGCATCCGCGACGCCGGCCAGGTACGCCTGGTCGTCTCGTCGCACCTGCTCCGCGATGTCGAAGAATGCTGTGATGAGGTGGTGGTGTTGAAGGACGGTCGGATCGCCACGGTCTGCGACCTGGAGAACGAACGCCGCTCCAACCGGAAGTTCCTCCTTCTTCAGATCAAGGGTGATCAGGAACGATTCATTGCCGGTTTGGCGGACTTGGGTTGCGAGGTCGGGATGCCGAATCGGCGCCGGCTGCGCGCCGTGCTTCCTCGGCACGTGGAAGTCGCCGATCTCTACGAACTGGCTGCGGAATTGTCCGTTCAGATCCGCCAACTGGACCACAAGAGGGACTCCCTGGAGGACATTTTCCTGCGCGCAATGGACGACGCTTTGGACAATCGTGCGGCGGACGGGGTGGACGGGGAGGGCAGTGGATGAGCGTCCGTCAACGCGCATTCACTGTATTCCAGGGCACTCTGACGCCGGTCTTCCATCGACCGCTGGTCATCGCCCGCTACACCTTGGCGGGCATCTTCCGGTCCCGCCTGTTCACCATGTTCTTCGTCGCGTGCTACCTGCCTGCGGTCGTCTTCCTCGTCACGATGTATCTGCGCTACAACCTGGACCAAATCATTCCCGGCTCCGCCACGGTGGTGGCTGGTCCGTGGCAGGCGGCGTTCGACGACTGGCTCTACTACGGGATCATGAAACCGTTGCTGTGGCTGTCCTACATGATGATCCTTGTCGTCGGTCCCGGCCTGGTGGCTCCGGATGTCAAGGACAATGCCCTGCCGCTCTACCTGTCGCGACCGTTGACCAAGGTTCACTATGTGCTCGGCAAGCTCCTGGTGCTGTTCGTGCTGACCGCCGCCGTCACCTGGCTACCCGGTTTGCTGCTGGTGCTGATCAATGCCTCCTACGCCGCCGACGGCTGGCTGCTCGACAACCTGTCGGTTCCGCTCGGCTTGGTGGCGACCGGCCTGGTATGGACGTTGTGCCTGTCCATGATTGCGCTGGCCATCTCGGCGTGGGTCCGTTGGCGACCGGCAGCAACCCTGGGTTTTCTTGGCCTGGTCGTGATCGGTTCCAGTATCGGCAACCTCATGCGGGGCGTACGGGATGACTGGCTGGGAAGCCTGATCATCCTGTTCGATGCCATCGACGTGGTGGCTCGGGAGCTCTTCGGCGCGAGCCCAAGCGGCTTGATGCCCCACGCTGCGGCTTGGGGCGTGTTGATCGGGGCGACGGCGCTTTCGACATGGGCCTTGCTGGCACGAATTCGTGCCTACGAGGTGGTGAGGTAGTGAGCGATACGATCCGTTTCGACGGCGTGTCCCGGTTCTACGGGGATGTGCTGGGCGTCAACCGCGTCGATTTGGAACTCGAACCGGGGCTCGTCGGACTGGTTGGCCCGAATGGGGCGGGCAAGTCCACCCTGATGAACCTGGTCACCGGACTGGTACGACCGAGCCGAGGACGCCTATCCGTGCGGGGAATGACTCCGGATGCATCCGAGATGTTCTACCGGCAGGTGGGCTACTGCACCCAGTACGACGCGTTTGTGCCAGGCATGACGGGACGCAGGCTGCTGACCAGCCTGCTCGGCGTGCACGGCTTCCCGCCGGACCAAGGCGATGAACTGGCCGCACGGGCGTTGGCGCGTTTCGGAATGACCGATGCCGCCGACCGCCCCGTGGAGGCCTACAGCAAGGGCATGCGGCAGCGGATCAAGCTTGCCCAGGCGACCTGCCACGAACCCCGGGTGATCGTCCTCGACGAGCCGTTGAACGGGCTTGATCCCCAAGCCCGCGCCGAAGCCACGGAGGTCTTTCGTCAGTTCGGCGCCGCCGGAGCGCACGTGCTGATCTCGAGCCACATCCTGCACGAAGTGGATTCGATCTCCGACCGCGTGGTCTTTCTCGACAGCGGCTACGTTGTTGCGGAGGGCGACGCCCCGGGAATCAAGAGCGAACTGACGCAGTATCCCATGCAGATCTTCATCCGCTCGGACCAGGCCCAGCGCATCGCTTCCCGCCTGTTCGAACTCGACCACATCACCGAGGCGCGTCTTCACAGCGACGGTGGCGGGCTGTTCGCGCGGACCATGGATGCGGATCGTTTCTTCCTTGCGTTCAACAAGCTGGCAGTACGCGAGGCTTGGCAGGTCGACGCCATCGGTACCGCGGACGAATCGGTGGAAGCCCTGTACCAGTACCTGGTGGTGGACGGCGGATCCGGAGCAGGATCGTGACCGAACAAGCGTTGCCACGGAACGCTGTCGGCAAATGGGCGACGCGGGTCCGGCAGGGGCGGGCGGTCGTCGCCATCGAACTGAGGAAGATACTCGGCGGCAGGCGTGCCCTTCCGGTACTCCTGCTGACCACGTTGCCCGTTGTCGTCGTGTTCCTGATCGCCATCGATTCGCCGCAACAATCCGCGGCTCTTGCGCGCAAGGTGTTCGCCGACGTCTATGCCATCGTCATCCTCGGGGCGACGGTGTTCTTTGGCTGCGCGCTGGTGTTCACGAATCTGTTCCGAGGCGAGATCCTGCGCCGCAGCTTGCATTTCTACCTGTTGGCGCCACTGCGTCGAGACGTGCTTACGATCAGCAAGTACATCGCCGGACTGTTGGCGACCGGGGCCCTGTTCGGCATCGTGACCATCCTCGTCTACGTCTTGTTCCTGGGCATCGCCAACATGGGCATGGACGGCACCAGCGCCATCGCGCCGACGGAGATGTTCAACTACCTGGGCATCACGGTGCTTGGCTGCTTGGCCTACGGTGCCTTGTTCCTGCTGTTCGGAACCCTGTTCCGCAATCCGATCCTCCCCGTTGCGGCATTGCTCGCTTGGGAACTGCTGAACTTCCTCCTGCCGGCGGCGCCAAAGCTTGCCAGCGTCGGCTTCCACCTGAAGGCTCTACTGCCCGTGCAATCCGTGCACGACGGTCCGTTCGCTGTTCTGGCCGAGTTGCCCTCGACCGGGACCGCCGTTTCGACGCTGCTCGCGGTGTCGCTGCTCGCCGTGACTCTCGCGTGTTGGCGGGTGCAGCGGATGGAAATTCGGTATGCGGAGGATTGATCCGCTAGCCGGCTAGTGCGCATTTCTCACCAGGGGCCGTGATGATCGCGGAGGATTTTGGCCCCGTTGTACACACGGGGCCAAAAGACCCGCGAGGGCGCGGCCAGCGCAGTCCGCCATCGGCACGATCATCGACATCGCGGTCAAACTAGTGAAACCCAAGAGCTTTTT
>JAKZRQ010000023.1:0-9963 GCA_047518105.1 Pseudomonadales bacterium
GCCGCCCATCAATGCCCAAGGACCGGGCGTCGTATCGGTGGCGATCGGCGCGCGGGCCGGCACCGTCTACGCCGGGGGAACGTCGATCGATGTGACCGTGACGTTCGCCGACGAGGTGGTGGTGGACACGGCCGACGGAACGCCATCGCTCGATCTCGCCGTGGGCGACCTCTTCCGGCCGGCCAGCTACGTCGACGGTTCCGGCACCGCCGCGCTGACGTTTCGCTACACCGTGACCACGGGCTATCCACCGGATGTCGCGCGGCACATGGACTACTACAGTCCCTACTCCGCCAAGCTCGCCGTTGGCGACCAGGACGACGACGGCACAACCATCGCATCGAGCCGAATCGCCTTGAACGGGGGCACGATCCGAAAAGACGGCGACGACGCAAAGGTTGCCCTTGCGGGTATCGCGACGCCGTCCGGCCACCGCGTGGACGGCATCAGACCGGGTTTCCAAACCAGACCCGTGGGAAACGGCGACCAAATTTCAGTCGTCTACAGCGAAGTCCTGGACGCGTCTTCGTCTCCCCAGCCAGGCGATTTCACCGTGAACGGTGGTCGTTCGCAGACGACGATCTCGAACACCGCGCTGGTCGAGCAGTCGCTGACTGTGACAATCGACCCGCCGCTCGTCCGCGGACAGCGAGCCTGGATAAGCTACGGACCATCGAGTTCCATCCGAGACGCCGCAGGCAATCCGGCGCTGGCGGTGCGCGATTCACCGATCGCGAACCGCACGCCCGAACCGCAACCGATCATCGACCCGGACGCGCCCAGCGCCATCGCCATCGCGTTCAGTTCGACGCCAGGGCCCGATGCGACCTATGCCGGCGGAGACGCGGTCGGGATTTCGGTCACGTTCGACCACGACGTGACGGTGGACACCACGAACGGCACGCCGTCACTAGGGATCAACGTAGGCGGCTTGACCAAGACCGCCGTGTACGCGGACGGGTCCGGTACCCAGAGGCTCGTGTTCCGCTACACGATCGCCGCGGGTTGGCCACGAAACATCGCCGGGATCTTGCGCCTCCTCGGTTTCTCGGCACCCGAGGGAGACGAGGACGACGACGGTTTGAGCGCCACGAAGGGCGAGATCGCGCTCAACGGCGGCGCCATCAGCGGCGGCGCCATCAGCGGCGGGGCCCCGAGGGCAGCCAATCTCGGACATCCCGCGCTGCTGCCGCAGTCCGGGCACAAGGTGGACGGGGTCAAGCCCTATGCGAAGCTGGATTCATCCGTGAACGGGGACACCTTGAGGGTTGTGCACAGCAAGGCGCTCGATGCGGCAGCGAGGCCGGACGAAGGCGACTTCAGGATCGTTGCCGGCGATGCCGAGCGCCTGGTATCGGGCATCGCGATTAGCGGAAACGCGCTCACGCTGACCTTGGCGTGGCCAGTCGCCGCAGGCGACACGGTCACCTACAGCTACACGCCCGGCAACAATCCGATTCGGGACTTGGTGGGAAATCCGGCCTTCGGGGAGGCGAACCTGGCGGTGACCAACGAAACGCCGCAGACCGACAATCCCACGGTGTCGTCGATCTCAAGCGGCGCGACCCACCCGACCCGGGAGACGTTCACGGTGACGATCACCTTTTCCGAGTCCGTCACGGGACTAGCTGCCGACGAAGTCGCGGTCGAAAACGGCGCGGGTGCCGGTTTCGCCGGGTCGGGCGCGACCTACACGCTGGACATTCGACCGAACGCAAAGTTCGAAGGCGATGTCACCGTCACGGTTCCGGCGGGCGTCGCCGAGGATGGTTCCCAGAACGGCAACCGGGAGGGCGTTCAAGCGTTCGCCGTCGACACCAAGGCGCCGGTGCTGGCCGCCGGCGGCGGAGCCGTTGTCGACGGGGCGACGCTGACGCTCGCCTTTCACGAGCCGCTGGCTGGCGACGATCCGGATCCGTCCGCCTTCAGCGTCGGCGGCGGCGACCTCGCGCGGGTGGTGACTGCTGCGGCGGTGAGCGGGAACACCGTGGCACTGGCCGTGGATCCGGCGGTGGAGCATGACGAGGACGGCCTGACGGTCGGCTACGCGCCGGCGTCGAGCCCGGTTCGCGATGCCGTGGGCAATGCCGCCGCGTCGTTCTCAAACCATCCGGTCGCGAACGACACCCCCGCTCCGCATGCTCCGAGCCAGGTGGTCGGCGTGACGGTGGAGGCGCAAGTGAAACGACTCGTCGTGTCGTGGACGGCGGTTGCCGATGCCGAGGGCTACAAGGTGCAGTGGAAATCCGGTTCCGAGGGATACGAATCCGCACGTCAGCACGTGGTGGTCGACGGTGCCGCATCCTCGTACGCCATCTCGAACCTGACCGCTGGCACCGAGTACACGGTGCGGGTGATCGCCACCAAGCGCGATGCACCCGACGGCAAGCCCTCGATCGAGGTTGCGGGTACGCCGAGGCCGATTCCCGTTTCGGTCTCCGTCGCCTCGGCGGTCGCGGAGGAAGGCGATGACGTCGTCTTCCCCGTGACCTTGTCGCGAGCCGCGCCAAACCGCCTGGTCGTCGGCTGGAGACTCGCAAGCGGCACGGCGACGGTCGGGGTCGACTTCTCCGCCCGCGAGAGCGGATCGCTGACCATCGGCAGCGGCGCGGCCGAGGGGGTGATCGAGGTACCGACGATCCAGGACGGCGTCATCGAAGACGACGAAACCTTCACGGTGACGCTGCACGAGCATGGGGGTTTCCCGGATTGGGCGACCCTGGCACGCACGAGCGCGACGGGCACGATCAACGACGACGACCGGCGCCGGAACCGTGCGCCGCTTGCCGCGGTCGAGATTCCCCCGCAAGCAATGGACGTGGGTGACGAGACGCAGCTCTTCCTCGCGGACCACTTCCGAGACCCCGATGGGGATGTGCTGACCTACGCGGTCGGGACCGACGACCCGGAGGTGGCCACGGCCGAAGTCGCCGGCAACCAAGCCACGATCCGCGGCATCCGACACGGACGAACGAGACTCACCGCGACGGCCAGCGACCATGGTGGCTTGAGCGCGACGCTCGCCTTCGACGTAACCGTGGGTAGCGTGGTGTCCTTTGCGAACGCGGCCGCAACGGTGCGGGAAGGACAAACAGCCCGACTCGTGGTGGTGATCAGCCGCGCCCGGGACTTGGCAACGACCCTCGGCTACGTCCTGGGCGCCGACGATCCCGCCTACAACGATGCGGACGAAGCCGACATCGGCCACACCGTCGGGACGCTCGTCATTGCGGCACGGGAGACCGAAGCAGCCATCGAAATCGGCATTCGCGACGACAACGACATCGAGCCGGCGCGCGAGGTCTTCAACGTGACGCTCGATGCGTCCGCTGCAGATGCCGACAACTTCGCGTTGGGCACCGCAACATCGACGATCACCATTCACGAAGGCGTGTGCGACCGCACCCCGGGCGTGCGCGACGAACTGCGCGGATCGCGCCACTGCGCCGAGGTGTCGTCCGAGGAACTCGCCGGGCGCGTCGAGCTCGATCTCGTCGGCCGGAACATCGACGCGCTCCGTTCCCGCGATTTTCTCGAACTGCGGCGTTTGGCGGGTCTGAATCTCTCCGACAACCTGCTGGCGGGCTTGCCGAACGGAATCTTCACCGGCCTGTCGGCACTCACCGCGCTGCAGTTGCAATCGAATCCGGGCGCGCCCTTCGCGCTCACGCCCGTTCTCTTGCGCACCGACAATGCGGCGGTCGCCGCCACGGGCCCCGCAACCATCGTGATGCACGTGGCCGAAGGCGCCCCCTTCGCCATGCGTGCCCATGTCTCGTCCACCGGCGGGACCTTGTCGGCAGATGTTGCAACGGTGCCGGCCGGCGAAAGACAAGGGACGCCGATCACGGTGACGAATACCGGCGGTGGCGCTGTACGGGTGACCGTCGAGGCAGCACCACCGGTGCCGGACCACCTCTGCGGCCAGGGCCAACCGTGTTTCATGGGCATCGCCACGACAGTGCCTCGCCCGCTGGTCCTGTTCAAGGAGGCGCCGATGGCGACGAGCCCGGTACCGGCCCGGGAGGTCCTCCCCGGCGGCCCGGATCGCCTCGACTTGGCGCGGCTGTTCACCTCGGCCGCAGGCGACCTCCTGACCTACACGGCAATGTCCAGCGACCCCGCGTTGGCCACCGTGAAGGTGCATGGCAGCATCCTGACCATCGAGCCGAACGAAGATGGCGAGGAGGGTGTCGTCGCAATCACCGTGACGGCGACCGACAGCGACGGCCTCACGGTCACGCTGGTCTTCAACGCGTCCATCGAACCGGAAGTGCCGAGCCCCCTACGGGGCTGGCGCGCGGCCCTGTTCCAAGACCAGCAGGACTGACCGGGTCGACCGGCGCCGCCGACAACTCCTTCTCCCGGGCACGGCACCCACATCCGGCATGCCCTACGTCCTCCCAGCCGGGAATGCTATCCTCGGCGCAATCGCTGACCACAAGCCCATGTCTGATCCGGGAGGGAAGCCGTGAACGGCTACGATTTGATCGCGAGTTGCCTCAAGGCCGAGGGCGTCACCTGGATGCCCTGTTTTCCGGCCAATCCACTGATCGAGGCGGCGGCGCGGGTGGGCATCCGACCCCTGGTGTTCCGCCAGGAAAGGGGCGGCATCAACGCCGCAGACGGCTACGCGCGGCAGACTCGAGGGGCGCCTCCGGGAGTCTTCGCTTCGCAGTCGGGACCGGGCGTCGAGAACTCCTTCGGCGGTATCGCCCAAGCCTGGGGCGAAGCCGTGCCGATGGTCTTCCTGCCGGGTGGCAGCGGAGTCGGCAGCTACGATGTGGAACCGAACTTCTCCGCCAGAAAGAACTACGCGTCGGTGACCAAGCTCGCGCTGTCCATCGACCGCATCGACCGCACGGCCACCCAGATCCGACGCGCATTCCACACCGCTCGCCAAGGCCGACCCGGCCCCGTAGTCGTGGAGATGCACGGCGACGTGCTCGGCCAGGAAGCGCCGGCAGGCGCTGCGGAACGCTACAAGCCGTCCACGACCATGCGCTCGGTACCGGCACGCAGCGACATCAAGGACGCCGTGGCTGCCTTGCTGAAGGCCAGGCGAGCAGTGATCTGGGCCGGCCAAGGCGTTCTCTACGCCGACGCCTGCGCCGAACTCAAGACCCTCGCCGAGCTGACGCAGGTCCCGGTCATCACCACCATGCAGGGCAAGAGCGCCTTCCCCGACGGCCATCCGCTGGCGCTCGGTTCCGCCAACCGCACCGCGCCCAAGGCGGTGTTCAAGTGGCTGGGCGCAGCGGACACCGTGCTCGCCATCGGCTCCGGGTTGACGCGCACCGGCTTCGGCCTAGCCATTCCCGACGGCAAGTTCCTGATCCATTCGACGGTATCCGCCGAGGACATCAACAAGGACTACGCGGTGGACTTGGGACTCGTCGGCGATGCCAAGCTCACCCTCGACGCCATGATCGACGAGGTGCGGGCGACGCTCGGAGAGGACGGTCGCGCGGAGGATGCACCCACCGTCGGCGAAATCGCCGCCACCAAGGCCGAGTGGCTCGCCGAGTGGGCGCCGCTGTTGAACGCGGACGAGACGCCCATCAATCCCTACCGGGTGGTGCGCGAAATCAACCGGCATGTCGAACACGCCGAGACGGTGCTCACCCACGACGCCGGCAATCCGCGCGATCAGATCATGCCGTTCTACGAAGCCCATGCGCCCCACGGCTACATCGGCTGGGGCAAGACGACCCATTTGGGCTACGGGATCCCGTTGGTGATCGGTGCCAAGATGGCCGATCCGAGCAAGTTCTGCATCAACTTCATGGGCGATTTGGCCTTCGGCCATACCGGCATGGAGATCGAGACCGCGGTGCGTGCCGAGATCCCCATCACGACGGTGATCATCAACAACCTCACCATGGGCGGCTACGACGAGAAGATGCCGGTAGCGATGGCCAAGTACGGAGTCGGCAACCAGTCCGGGGACTACGCGGGGGTCGCCCAAGCCCTCGGCGCCAAGGCCATCCACGTGAACGAAGTTGCCGGCATCGGCCCAGCGCTCGAGACAGCGAAGCGCGCCAATGCCGACGGGCAAGTGGCGGTGATCGAGATCCGCACCCGTCAGGAGACGCGGTTCTCAACCTACCCGGACTTGCTGGTCCCCGCTTGAGATTCCCGCGATCTGGAGTGCCGCGTGAGGAAAACGCTGGGGGAGAGACCATGATCAATTCCGTGACCGGTCCCATCGAAGCCGACCAGCTCGGGTTCACGCTCATGCACGAGCATGTCATGGTGAGTGCGAGCGGCATGTACCGCAGCTACCCGGACCTGCTCGGACGCAACCGCTTCGAACGGGCCGTGGCGTGTCTCAAGAAAGCCAAGGCCGGTGGCATCGACACCATGGTCGACGCCACCACCTTCGATCTTGGCCGCGACCCCGAGCTGTTGCGAGCAGTGTCCGATGCCTCGGGTGTCAACATCATCAACGTCACCGGGTGGTGGCTCGATGTGCCGCGGTTCATCCGGCACGTATCCCCTAGGCAAATGGCGCGGGAGTTCGTGCGCGACATCGAGGAAGGATTCCGGGGCACCGACATCAAGGCTGGCGTACTCAAATGCGCGGCCGACTTCGAAGGCGTGACACCCGAACTCGAGATCATGGCACGGGCGGTGGCACGCGCGCACAACGAAACCGGGGTCCCCATCATGGTCCACTCCTACCCCACCGGGCAGGTGGCGCGCCGGCAGATCGCCATCTTCCGGGAGGAAGGCGTCGATCTCGAACGGGTCAAGATCGACCACTCCAACGACACCACGGACACCGAGTATCTGAAGTGGATTCTCGACCAGGGCTGCTTTCTGGGCCTCGATCGATACCCGGGCCACCTGGTCAGCCCGCACATGCGCACGGTGACCATGAAATCCCTGATCGACGATGGCTACGCGGACCGCCTGTGCCCGGCCCACGACTGCATCTGCCTGCATATCCTGAACGAGCGTGCGGACGGCACGTTGCCGGACGAGCACGACCTGGCGCTTCGCAACCCCGACAAGTACCTCTACATGCACCGCCACGTGATCCCCGACCTCAAGTCCATGGGGGTCACCGACAACACCATCGGCACCCTGTTCATCGACAACCCGCAGCGCTTCTTCGCCGGGGCATGAGGCCTCCTTCAAGCCGGCAGGCGACCTCGGCGCCGCGCCGGGGCGCGTGCAATGGCAGCGAGGGCGATGTTGGGGACAGCCACCGTTGGCGATGTTGGGATGTCGGGGACACCCACCGGTGTTGGGATGTCGGGGACACCCACCGGGGGCGATGTCGGGGACACCCACCGTGGCTGGACGATGTAGGGCGATGGACGATGTTGGGGACACCCACCGTGGCGATGGCGATGTCGGGGACACCCGCCGTGGACGAGGGGCGATGGACGATGTTGGGGACACTCACCGTGGCGAGGGCGATGTCGGGGACACCCACCGTGGACGAGGGGCGAGGGCGGGGACACCCACCGTGGACGATGTTGGGGACACCCACCGTGGCGATGGCGATGTTGGGGACACCCACCGCGTCGAAGCGCGCATCGCCAACGACTGCCTGGCCGAACTGTCCGTGACCGGCAACACCGTCACCCTCGCCGGACTGATCGCGGGCACGACCACGGTCCGGGGACGACAGCGGCGCCGCCCATGCCGAATCGGCGGAGGTGGCCTTCGAAGTGCAGGTCAGCCATCCCGAGGCGCCGACTGGGCCTCCTACTTCAGTGGCGCCGCGCCAGCCATCGACGGCAGCGCGGGCGCGGGCCTCGACGGCCAGCACATCTACCTGTGGCGGGACGAGGACATCGCGTTGGTGGTGCTGACCCAGTACAGTCATTTCGCCAATGGGCTACGTCTTGAGTTTCGCCAACTGGCCGAATGCATGCGCCGGACGCAACTTCCTGTCCGAACTCGACCGGTCGCCAACTGCCGAGTTGCGGCGAGTTCGTCCTGCTCGAGCGGATGGCTGAACTGCGTTGACCGGCGACGAGGATGGGACGCCGCACGACCCGGTGAGGCTTAGCCGGAGGCTTCCAGGGCCGCCACGAGATCCTTGAACTGCTCGCGGTTGCTGTCGTTCATGGCCATCAAGCCGCGGTGCGCCGCCAGCACCCGACCGCGCAACTCTTCGGGAGGCAGGTCGGAAGTGGGCAACTCGCCGAGCTGGCGTTCGTCCACCAGGGGTTCCTCGAGGATGTGGAAGATGTCGTCGAAACCCATCGCCCGCAACACCCGGGTGATATCCCGTCGAGTCGACACCAGCGTCGGGGTGAACGACAGCCGGTTGCGCGTCTGCACGGACAGCCGCGCCAAGACGCCCAGGGCCGTGCTGTCGATGCCTTCCGCCCCGGTCAGGTCCACGACCACGGAACGGATCTCGCGGTCTTTCAATACGCGGTCGAGGAACTCGTCCACGGCAGCGCCGAGTCGGAGCCGGACATCGCCGACCAACTTGACCAGGTAGGTGCCGTCGCCGTTGCCGACGAGAATGCGTCCGAGAGCCACCTCAGGCCTCCCGCGAGACTACCAGGCAAGTCATGTCGTCGGGTCCCGGCACGCCGGCGCCGAGGCCGATACCGTCCCATAGCGCACCGAGGTTCGGCGCACTGGAAGCGGCACTGTCGACCAGCCGGGTCTCCTTGGCTTCCAAGCTTTCTTCGCGCATGACCTCGAGCACGCCGTCGGAAAACGCCACCACGCTGTCTCCGGGTGCCATGGACACGGCACCGACGACGTAAGCCACCTCCTCGAACAGCCCCACCGGTTTTCCCGGCGCCTCGAGGAAGTCGGCGCCCCCGCTCGCGGCGTGGATGGCGTGCGGGAAGTGGCCGGCGTTGACGTAGGTGACGGTGTCGGCGTCGAGATCCACGACTCCCATGAACATCGTGACGTGCTTGCCGAGTTCCTGGTCGATCAGTTCGCGATTCAGCACGGCCAGGATCTCCCCGGGATTGCGCAACATCCGCGGGTGGTACTCGCGTCGAATCCGCCGGGAGAAGTTCTTGAGGATCACGGTCACGAAGGCGCTCGAAGCACCGTGGCCGGAGACGTCGGCGATGTAGAACACGAAGTGTCGGTCAGCGATCCGGAAGTAGTCGACGAAGTCCCCGGAGAGAATCAGCGATGGTTCTACGCGGTGCGCCAGCCGGTAGCGGTCGATGGCCATCGGGGACGGCGGCAGCATGCGGAGTTGGATGTACTGGCCCGCGCGCTGGTCGCGCTGCAGGTTGTCGAGCTGGCCGGCGAGGCGCAGGTCCGTCGGTCGCGCCCGGGCGAGGTCGGTCTCGATCCGCTCGCTAAATTCGCCGTCGTCAATAGACGTCGCCACCACGTCGATAACACCAAGGCGCATCGCCGAAACCAACCCGGCTGCGTCGGGCAAATCGTCAGTGACCAGAACCACGGGCGCCGGTGGACGACCGGTTGCGCGGACGCTGGCGCCGACTTCGTCGGTGGATCCGCACACGATGAGGTCGGCGGCTTCGAGCACCTTGGCAAACGCGCGGCTGGCCCGACGCGCGTGGATGGCGTCGAAACCCAAGCTACTTAGGCGAAGGATCAGCGACGAGGCAGATTCGTCGTCGCCCATGACCGCAATGGCCAATTGACGATCCGATTGTGGCATTCGATGGGGGCGCTACCCTACTCCCAAAGTCCTGCCGAAACAAGATGGAGGCACTTGCGCTGTAGGGTTTTTTGGCGCGACTGCGCCGGATTGGCGGCTTGCAACCGAGGCGACGGTCGGCCGACACCGCGCCGACGGTGGCGACGGGGTTCGCGGGGTCGCTCGGGACCGGGTTTGCGACGTCCAAATGCGAACTATTCCCATTTGCACGGGCCGCGCCGCACGCGCGCGCAAGGGGGTCCCTCGACCGGCGCGGTCGATTCGGCGCGGACGGCTGGACGGCGGCCGGTCAGGCCGCGAGCGGCAGCCCCGGGTCGACCAGCGAACGCATCCGC
>JAKZRQ010000024.1:0-4020 GCA_047518105.1 Pseudomonadales bacterium
CCTAGCCCGCATTTCTCACCAGGCCGCTTGTCGGCGTCAAGAAGCTCTTGGGTTTCACTAGTTTGACCGCGATGTCGATGATCGTGCCGATGGCGGACTGCGCTGGCCGCGCCCTCGCGGGTCTTTTGGCCCCGTGTACACAGAGCCAAAATCCTCCGCGATCATCACGGCCCCTGGTGAGAAATGCGGGCTAGCCACGCGCGCGTTCGCACCCGCCCGCACTGTTCGAAATTCGTGCTGGAGCGCCAGCGCGGTCCGCTGGCGCGGTCTCGGGAAGGTCCATGGGCTTGCTACACTGCGCGAATGCAACCGCGTTCCGAATCGCGCACGTTGTCCGCCGATGGCGGTGGGCGCGCCGACCGTGTTCGAACCGTCAGCGAGGTGAACGCCGAAGCCCGGTTCCTGATCGAGGAACACTTCCGGCGGGTGTGGATCGAGGGCGAGGTCTCCAACTTCCGCCCCTACGCCTCCGGCCACTGGTATTTCAGCTTGCAGGACGAGAAGGCGCAGATGCGTTGCGTCATGTTCTCGAGCGCGAATCGCTTCGTGCGCACCTCGGTGAGCAACGGCCTGTCCGTGTTGGTGAGGGGTCGGTTGTCGATCTACGAGGGTCGCGGGGAGTTCCAGGCCATCATCGACCACATCGAGCCCGCCGGCGAAGGCGCGTTGCGCGCCGCGTTCGAACGCCTGAAGGCACAACTCGCCGCCGAGGGACTGTTCGCCGAGGACCGCAAGCGGCCTTTGCCGGCCTACCCCCGGCACATCGGGGTGATCACCTCCCCCTCGGGGGCCGCGCTCAAAGACACCCTCGCCGGGGTCCGTCGCCGCTTTCCCTCGGTGCGCGTGACCTGCTTCCACGTTGCCGTGCAAGGCGTCGAGGCGGAGGGACAGATCATCGCCGCGTTCGACCGCGCCGAGTTCATGCGCCATCCGCCGGACGTGATCCTGCTCACCCGCGGGGGAGGATCGTTGGAGGATCTCGCTGCATTCAACCTGGAGTCGATCGCCCGCCGGATCGCCGCGACCGGCATACCTGTCGTATCGGCCATCGGACACGAAACGGACGTGACCATCGCCGACTTCGTCGCCGACCGGCGGGCGGCAACGCCGTCGGCGGCCGCGGAACTGGTGACGCCGGACCGCCGCGAAATACAGCACCGGCTGCGGCGATTCGAGAACACCATGATCGCCCGATTGACAACCCAACTGGGTGTTGATCGGCGCCTGCTCGCGGCGGCCCGGGGCCGACTCGTGCATCCGGGACGAACCCTCGAACAGCGCATGCAACGCGCCGACGAACTCGCGGAGCGACTCCTGAAGACGACCACCGCCGGACTGGAGCGCGCGCGCACGGCGCTCGCCCACAACGCCCAACTGCTCGCGCGATGCAATCCCCGGGCGGGCATTGCCGATACGCGCAACCGCGTCGGGCAGGCGGCATCCCGACTGGCTTCGGCCGCGGCTTCGACCCGTGAACGTGCCGGAACCCGGGCGGCCGCGCTCGCCCGGGCGTTGAACGCGGTAAGCCCGCTCGCGACCTTGGAACGCGGCTACGCCATCGTCGCCAGGCCCGACGGCAGCCGTTGGGGTCAGCCGGTGGTCTCCGTGGACGGTGCCCGAGTCGGCGACGCCATCGTCGCGCACCTGGCGGACGGCGCGCTCCACGCCACCGTGGACGACGCCACCCCCAGGCGCTCGACCACGAACAGGAGAGAGACGTGACGGTCCTGGTGCTCTTGCTGGCAGCCGCAGTGTCGGCGGACGACGTGCCCGTGAACAACGTGTCCGTGGACGCCGGGGGCATTGCCGTGCTGGCTCTGCCGGAAGACGCGCTCGCCGCCCGCTACGAAGGCGAGCAAGTGCTCGTGGTCGCGGGCCACGCGGTCATCGGCGTGGGCTTGGATGCGTCCCCGGGACTGCGGCAGGTGGCCATTCGCACCGCCGGCGGCGAACGAACGATTACCTTCGACGTCGTGGCCAAGGACTACCCGGAACAGCGGCTGACCATCGCCAACAAGCGCCAGGTGAACCCGTTGTCCGAGGATCTCGAGCGGATATCCCGCGAAAGCGCGCTGCAGCGCGCGGCCTACGCCCAGCGGACGCCGGTTCGTCCCGATATGCTGCCGTTCGAGCAGCCCGCTGCGGGGATCTATTCGAGCCCGTTCGGACTGCGCCGGTTCCTCAACGACCAGCCGCGCTCGCCTCACTCCGGCCTCGACATCGCTGCCGACACGGGCACGCCGGTGGCCGCTCCGGCACCCGGCACGGTTGCGCTAACGGGCGACTTCTTTTTCTCCGGCAACGTCGTGCTGATCGACCACGGCGGTGGACTGGTCACCATGTACGGGCATTTGAACCGCATCGACGTCGCCGAAGGTGCGCAGCTCGACCGTGGCGACGTGATCGGTGCCGTCGGCGCCACCGGCCGGGTCACCGGGCCGCACCTGCATTGGACGGTGAGCGTTCAAGGCGTGCGCGTCGATCCTGTCCTGGTCATGGAAGCGTTCGCCCGCCTCGCAGGGAAAGCCGGCGGCGACTGAGCGGGCGCCGTTCGCACAAGATGCCTAGCCCGCATTTCTCACCAGGCCGCTTGTCGGCGTCAAAAAGCTCTTGGGTTTCACTAGTTTGACCGCGATGTCGATGATCGTGCCGATGTGCCGATGGCGGACTGCGCTGGCCGCGCCCGCCCGCGCTTCGCGCGGAGGCCCTCGCGGGTCTTTTGTGCCCGTGTACACACGGGCCGTGTGTACACAGAGCCAAAATCCTCCGCGATCATCACGGCCCCTGGTGAGAAATGCGGGCTAGCGCTCAACGCGCGTGGCGGACGACCCGTTGGCGGCGCTTGATCTGCCGGCGCGTCAGTTCGTTGCGGCGCCCGGCGAAGGGGTTCTCGGAGGTTCGGGTCTCCACCTTGACCGGAACGCCGACGAGGTCGAGTTCGGCACGAAAGCGATTGGCCAGGTAGCGTCGGTAGCTGGCGGGCAACGCCTCGGTCCGGTTGCCGTGCACGATGATGGTCGGCGGATGCGCGCCGCCCTTGTGGGCGTAGCGCAACTTGATTACCCGGGCGCCGACCGCTGGCGGCGGCTGGTCGCGCACGGCATCGGCGAGAACGCGGTTGAGGTCGCCGGTCTTGACATCGAAACAGCCCGCCCGATGGATCGCGTCCACCTCGCCAAGCAAGGGCTTCAAACCCCGGCCGCGCAATGCCGACAGATAACGCACGCGAACCCATGGCGCGAACGTCAGCCGGCGCTCCACCGACGCCTTCGCCCGCCGCTTTCCCGCAGCGTCCATCCCATCCCATTTGTTGACAGCAAGCAGGATGCCTGCACCTGCCTCGATGGCATAGCTCAGGACATGCAGGTCTTGATCGACGATGCCTTCCTGCCCGTCCACCACCAGGATCGCCACTTCGGCGCGGTCCAGCGCTCCCAGCGTCTTGACGATGGAGAACTTCTCCACCGCGCGTTGCGAACCCCGATTCGCGGCCACCCGACCCTTGCGACGCACACCGGCGGTGTCGATCAGGAGGTAGTCGCCCAGCGGAATGTCGATGGCGTCGCGGGTGGTGCCCGGCTGATCGTGAACCACCTGCCGTTCGGCGCCCACCAAGCGGTTGATCAGCGTCGATTTCCCGACGTTCGGCCGACCCACCACGGCTACGCGAATGCCGGGTGGCTCGGCGACCTCCTGCCCCGTCCCGTCCGGCAGCCGCGCCGCCAGGGTCTCGGCCAGCGCGGGCAAGCCGCGGCCGTGAGCGGCCGACACGGCCTGCGCATCGGCGAAACCGAGCGCCGCGAATTCGTGAACCGCATCGTGTCGAACGGCATCGGTCTTGTTGACCACGACCACCACGGGCAGGTCGTGCTTGCGTAAGGATCGGGCGATGTCCACATCCGCCTCGGTCAGACCCTCGCGCGCATCGGTCACGAAGACCGCCAGGTCCGCCTCGGCCAAGGCGAGCGTCGCCTGGTCCGCCATGTGCTCCAGCACGCCGCCCCGTTCTTCCGTCAGCCC
>JAKZRQ010000025.1:0-5891 GCA_047518105.1 Pseudomonadales bacterium
CGCTTGCCGACCCCGGCCCCGGTCCGCGACCGCGGCACCGCGCCGCTCGCTCCCCCGCGTCCCCCGCCGCCGTTCGCTCCGCCGCCCGAAGCGCTCCTTCGTCAACCGCCGGTTGCGCGCCCGAAGGCGGTCGTTGCCGCCCTCCAGCTCCTCGACCCGCGACCGCAGCCTCGCGTTCTCGTGGCGCAAGCCGCTCACCGTCCGCTCCAACTCCCGCACCGCCGAGGCCGACCGCGAACGCTTCGATTCCTTCCGCGCCAGCCCCTCCCGCGCCCGCGCCCGACCGTGCAACGACCGCCAATGGTTCGCCGCCCAACGCGCTTCGATCCCTTCCCGCCGAAGCCAAGACAACTCCTCCCGCAACGCCGCGCATCCCCCGCACGACGCGCCGCCGGGCGACTCCGCAGCCGCCCCCCGCGGCTCCACCCCGTCCAAACACGCCAACTCGAAACCGACAGCCATGCCGCCGGTATACTCCTACCCGTCAGGTGTGTCCAGCTTTCGGTGTTCGATAACACCAACATTCGACAGCAACAGGCGTCACATGACTACCGAACGCTTACAGTATCTCTACGCACGTTGGTGTAACATTGCGCCACCTTGTATTCAACAAAAAGACAGGCACTACTATTATGAGAACTATCCTGTCCCTGCTTCTGATCCCGACTCGCACTCGTTTCCGGGATGGATTTTCACGATCCCTCGCCCTTCTCGCCGCCGCTCTCTGCTTGGCGGTCTCGCCACAAGTCTTTGCCCAGGAGGAGGACGAGGACGAGGACGAGGAGGAACAAGCGACGATCGTTGATGTGGACGACCGTGAAGTCGAGGAGGTGGTTGTTACCGGCTCCCGGCTGAAGCGCGACACCTACTCGAGCGTCGCCCCGCTGCAGATCATTACTGGCGAGGTATCCCGGGAAGCCGGACTCATCGATGCTGCGGAGATTGTGCAGACGTCGTCGGTTTCCAGTGGTCAGCAGATCGATGTCACATTCTCGGGTTTCGTGCTCGACGACGGCCCGGGAACCGAGACGGCCAACCTACGGGGTCTCGGAGCGGCGCGGACCTTGCTGCTCGTCAACGGTCGCCGCATGGGCCCCTCCGGAGTCGAAGGCGCTCCCTCTTCACCCGACTTGGGTCTGATCCCGGGGTCGTTGGTACAACAGTACGACCTGTTGCTCGATGGCGCGTCGTCCATCTACGGGTCCGACGCGGTCGCCGGCGTGCTCAACGTCATTCTCCGCAAGGACTTCGACGGCCTTGAGATCGAGGCGTTCCCCCGCAGGCCCCACTACGACGGCGGCGACCAGAACGTCCTGAGCGTGACCTGGGGCAGGAACTTCGACCGCGGCTTTATTGGTCTAGGGTCGGAGTACTTCAGCAGCGATCCCGTGACCTATGCGGACCGCCCCTGGACCACCGGATGTTCGCGCCACATCGAAATCGACGAGGGCGGGCAGCGCCGCTACGAGGATCTCGACCTCCCCATAAACCTCGGCATGCACACCGATGGTTGCGGCAGCATATTCCCGTTGGCTGGTCGGGTGTCTGTTCCGTTTGCCGGCTCCATCTACTACACGCCCGGCAGGAGCAACGGCGGCTGGGGCGATTTTTCCGAGACGACGAGCAGATACGGGGGGTTCTCCATCGACGGCGACGGCGACGGCGAGACGGACGTGAGCTTTCGGGACTATAGTCTGAACGGTCGCCAGGACTACGCCGAACTCTACGGACCGTCCAAGTCCCTAAATGTCATGTTGTTTGGGGAATACACCTTCGAGGGCGACATGAACCTGACGCCGTTCTTCGAACTGGGCTATGTCGAGGACGACTATTCGAACTTCGGTGATGAAGGCAACTTCTTCCCCGACGTTCCTGCCCGCAACCCCTACAACCTCTGCAATCCGGAGGGTTCGGGTATCGATTGCGGCTTGGCCTTCGATGCCCTGATAACCAATCCGAACTATGTTACTCAGTTCGCCGACTACTACACTGAGGGTTTTGGTTGTTTTGGTTTGCCGTATTTCCTTTGCGCGCCGACGACTTTCGGTCTGCTCGAAGGTCCCATAGGTCCCCGGGAGACGACGCCAATCCTATCCGTGAAGGGAGACCGCAACAGCGTGTTCAGGTACTTGGAGCAGTTCCGCTATGTCGCCGGGATCACCGGCGACCTGCCGATGCTGAACCTGTTGAGTCTGTCGGACTGGTCGTTCGAGTTCGCATTCGTGCACACGCGTTCCGACGGGACGTCGCGGCGACCGGGGATCCGCGAGGATCGGGTGGACCTGTCGCTTGGTCGCTATTCGACAACGAACACGCCCTGCGAGAACAACACGAGCGTGGACGACCCGGAAGCCGCGACGCCGCTTGCTTTCGACACCGCGCCGGGTTGCGTTCCGGTCAACCTGTTCGCGCCGTCGCTATACAGCCCGCTCGTCGGTGACTTCGCCACTGCGGCCGAACGCAACTACCTGTTCGACGACCGCGATTTCGCCACGGAGTACCGGCAGACGGTTGTGACCTACTACATGACCGGTACGTTGTTCGAGCTGCCTGCGGGCGGGGTCTCGGCAGGTGTCGGTGCCGAGTACCGCGAGGATCAGATCACCTCGGTACCCGACCATGTCGCGCGCGATGGACTGTTTATTGGATATTTCGCGGACGGTGGGGCGACGGGCCAAAAGTACATCCAGGAACTCTTCGGGGAGGTGGAGTTGCCAATACTGGCCGGCCAGATCGCCGCGTCGGAACTCACCATGAACCTGTCCACGCGGTGGACCAAGGACCAGTACGGCGGGACGGCGTGGACCGGTTCGGCCAAGCTCGCCTATCGACCCATCGACTCGCTGCTGTTCCGGACGACGGGAGGCACGTCGTTCAGGGCGCCCAATCTGCGGGAGCTGTTTCTGCAGGACCAGACCGGGTTCCTGACCATATCCGATCCCTGTTTGCTTCCGGACTCCGCGCTAGACGAATTCACGGATGAGTACATCCCTGAAAACGACGATCGCGAGCCGCATGTGCTGGACAACTGCCGCGCCAACGGCATCGATCCCACGGCCGCCCACAACAACGGTTTCAATGCCTATTCGGTGGAAGTTGCCGCAGGCGGGGCGTTGGGTCTCAAGGAGGAAACCTCGGAGTCCTTAACCGCCGGGGTCGCCTGGGAGCAGCCGTTCACCAACGCGTTCGACCTGACCCTGGGCGCGAACTACTACAAGATCGAGATCGACAACACGATCATCGAACCGAGCGCAGGGTTCATCGTCTTCAACTGCTACAACTCCGAGACCGGCACCAGTCCATTCTGTTCGCGTATCACGCGCGGGTCGATCACCGTTAGCGGCACGGGACCGTTCATCGAGTATCTCGATCGGGGCTTCATCAACCGCGACAACGAGACCGTCCGGGGCGTCGACTTCAATATCGCATTCGACACCACGTTCACGGCCTTCGACCGACCCTTCGAACTCGGCGTAGACGTCAATGCGCACCGGCTGATCGAACGTACCACCCTCTTCGTGGACGACCAAGGCATCCCGGACTTCAACGAATTCCAACGCGAGTGGTATTTCGCCGAGTATCGGGGCACGGCCAACGTCCGTTTGGATTACGACCGCTGGCGCCTCTCCTGGACGGCACGGTACGTCGGCGAAGGAAAGCAAGACCCTAGGTTCGTCGACCAGTTCAGCGACATCTTCGACAGCCAGGATACGGGTTTCGAAGGCGACACCTGCCTAGGTCCGCCGGACGACCTTCTGTGCCGCGATGTTGGATTCGCTCCGGGCTACATGGTGCATGCGCTTTCGGGTTGGTACAGGGGCGATACTTGGACAGTGGGCATAGGCGCAAGAAATATCTTCGACGAGGAGCCACCGGAGGTCGATGAGACGGAGGGTCCAACCACGCTCAAGAACACACCGCTTGGCGCAGGCTACGACTTGCGGGGCAGGACCTGGTTCCTGAGCGCCTCCATGCGGTTGTTCGGTGGCGCATGACCTGATCGGCGGGACTTGCTGAAATCGCAGTAACCTCGCGGGCGCTTGGGATGATCCAAGCGCCCGTTTTTTTGGAAATCGGGAGTAATCGGGAGTGGTGTCGTGGCTAGACTGACCAAGATCGCATTGGGTTCGTTCTTCGCTGTACTTGCCTGTTTGACGGGCATCGCCCAGGAGACGCCCGAAGCGCCTGCGGTCGAGACGCGCGAACCCTATCCGCTGGACTATTTTGCGATGCGTTCGGTGGTCCGCAACGTGACCTTGTCGCCGGACGGCAAACACCTGGCGCTGATGAAGATCGCTTCCAAGGACGGCGACCCCATCGTCGAGATCTACGATGCGGGCGACCTCGGCAAGGATCCGTTGCGCATGAACGCCGATCCCATGGAAATTACGTCCTTTCTCTGGGCGAGCGATGCCGATATCGTCTTCAACTTGCGCCAGCAGGTGCGCGACAAGATCGAAGGTTTCAACAGGGGCACCTACGAATTCAAGCTCGGACTCCTGAACATCAAGACCCAAAAGTTGAAGTCCTTCGATGAACTCGGAATCTCGATCGAGCATCGATTGGCCCGAGAACCGAACAAGATCATCATCTCCATGGTGGAAGGTGGGACCGAAGGGCCTGCCCGTCGGGTCGGCCGTACGTTCCGCCCGCGTTCGTACTGGGAGCTCGACCTGAAACGCGGCAGCAAGAAACTCCTGATCCGCGGCAAGATCTCGCTCGCCAACATCACCTTCGACGGCGAAGGCAACCCTTGGCTGGCGCGGGGCTACGACGCGGCGAAACGGGAGCTGATCTGGTATTGGCGTCCTCCCGGAGAGTCCGGCTGGGACGAGTTCCGGCGCGAGCACGTTGACGAGTTCGCGTTCTACCCCTTCGGTATTGCGGGCAAGGATCCCGACCAGCCGGGCCATGCGCTCGTCTTTTCGCGCAACGGCCACGATACCGTGGGCATTTGGTCCTACGATCTGGCAAACAAGACCTTCGGCGAGGCCCTCTATCGGCGTTCCGATGTGGACGTGGGCGGCGCCGTGGGCCATAGCAACCCGTGGCGGCATCCTGGCACCGTCGTGGGACTGTGGTACGACACGGACAAGACCCACGTCGAGTACCTCGACGGCGCGGAGGAAGCACTCCACCAGCAGCTCCAAGGACTGATTCCACATGCGCAAAATGTGAACATCGTCAGCCGTTCGCGGGATGGAGAAACGCTGGTCGTCTCAAACTCGGGTCCCCGCGACCCGGGTACCTACTACCTCATCCAGGGGGGTCGAGTGCACGAAATCGGGGGTCGCCGGCCGCTTCTCGGTTACGAAGGGCTTGCGAGGGCAGAATACGTGACGTTCAAGGCACGGGACGGGATGCGCATCCCGGCGTACGTGACGATTCCCCACGGCGAGCCACCGTTTCCGTTGGTGGTCATGCCCCATGGCGGACCCTTCGCCCGGGACTCCAGTGGCTACGACGAGTGGTCGCAGGTGCTCGCCAACAACGGCTATCTTGTGGTCCGACCCCAATTCCGTGGATCCACGGGCTTCGGCATTGCGCTGGAGAAGGCCGCTTTCGAGGACGGCGGCCAGGAAGGCCACAAGATGCAGGACGACAAGGACGACGCGGCCAAGTACTTGGTCGAGCGTGGCCTTGCGGACCCGGATCGGATGGCGATGTACGGCTGGTCGTACGGAGGCTACGCTGCGCTGGTCGCCGCGTCGCGCGAAAAGCAGATGTACCAGTGCGTCATCGCGGGCGCTGCCGTCGCGGATCCCACCATGCAGATCAACTACTACCGCTTTCAATTTTTCGGCGCGGTGCGGGATCGGCTCATCCGTCTCAACGAGACCAGCATCCATCCCATCGACGAGGTGGAGAACGTCAACGTGCCGATGCTGGTC
>JAKZRQ010000026.1:0-11057 GCA_047518105.1 Pseudomonadales bacterium
GAGATCGAACCCCCGTTCTTCCGTCATATCGAGATGACTTTCCGGCGCGACCTTTCGGATCAGGAGGACAACCTGATCAGGCTGTTCCGGCAACTGTCGCAGCATCAGCGCGATGCGCTGATGGCACTGCTTTCGGGCTAACAGTGCCCCACTGCCGACGCCTTCGGCTTCGGTTCTTTTTTGCGAGGAGTATCCCCCTCGCGCTCCCCGGCTGAAGGCTCCTGGCCCCGCCCCGTTCGACGACCATGGAAGTTTGTCGGACTTGCCGCACTATCTAGAAACCTAGAAACGGGAAGCATCCGACACGCCAATCTACTGCCTCGGCAGGCGTACCATCGGCGCCTTCGACCCCGAAGTCGACCGGTACGGATTGATGTCGATGCCGCCCCGTCGAAGAAACCGCGCGTCCACCGTGAACTCCGTCGCCTCGGTCGCCTCGATGAGATCGACGAATACCCGCTCGGCCACCGCCTCGTGGAAGTCCGCCGTCTCCCGGTAGGAAACGAGATAGCGAAGCACCGACGCCCGGTCGAGAAGATTCCCCCGGTAGGCGATCGCCACCGACCCCCAGTCCGGCTGGCCCGTGATCGGGCAGACGGTCCGAAAGAGGTGCGTGTGGACCGCATCGGCCCCAATCTTCGCCGATGCCTTCAGGAGACCCGGATCTCGCCGATAGTCTTTCGTCGACACCAGTTGCCCATCCAGACAGAAACTCGTGAAGTCGCGGGGCGAATCGAGGTCCCCTACGGACCGGATCGTCACCCCCACCGCGGAACCGGTCTCCTTCGACAAGTCCGTCTCGATGACGGCGGCAACATCCTCGGCATCCTCGAAAGTCGCCCCGTTCAAGCCGTTTAGATACAGCTTGAGCGACTTGCTCTCCACGATGCATGGCGACTCTGCCGGCACATGCAAGGTCAGGACCCCGACGCGCGGCAGCCCGGAGGGCGCGAGCCAGGACAGCTCGTAGCAGTTCCAGATGTCCTCGCCCGTGAACGGCAGAGTCTCGGGGATGCCGACTTCCTCCCGACCAACCCGCCGCTCGATGCGCCTGAGTACGGCGGGGTCGTAGCGCGTCGGATAGTCGACGCTGCGCCCAAGGGGAAGGTCGTCGTTCATTCGGCCGTCGAGTCCGACAGCGTCCCCGTCCGAGAGTGTCGGCAAGGCCCAGTCATGTCCGAGCCCGGATCACCCACCGAGCATCCGCTCCCGACGGTTGGCGCGCATGAAGGCGAGCCCCACGACCAGGGCGATGAAGATGGGTATGCCGACGCGGTTCTGCACGGTCATGGCGAGGATTACCTCGGGGTCCGGGTTGGTCTCCGCGAGGGGGTTCCAAAACGGCGAGGCGCGTACGCCGTTGTTGCCGAGTATCAGGAGGTCGAAGACGAGGACCGCGATGGTCGCCATGGCACCGGCGACCTCGCTGCGGAACAGGGTGGCGAGCGCCATTGCCAGGACCAGGTAGAAGACGGCCCCCTGCATGGCACCGTAGAACGCCACGCGAGGGAAATCCGTGAACACGAAGTAGGTGACGAGGGCCAGGAGCACCGCGGCCGACAACAGGATCAACGCGGCAGCGGCGAGCTTCGCCCACCAGACCCGCTCGCAACCGCCCGGGACCGTGTAAGCGATCTCCAGACTGCGCCCGTCCATTTCGCCGGCGATGATGCGCGGACCGAGGATGACCGCCAGCACCGCCAGCGGGATGCCCATCAAGCCGACCTGCGCATTGACCGGATCGAAGCCGCCAGCGGGGTTGATCAGGGTCTCGAGCGCCCTCGCCGCAAGCCAGAGCAACGGCAGGAAGACAAGCAGCCAGACCCAGTGTCCGGCGATGGCGAGCGCCGCCAGCCGGAACAGGGTTAGGCGCGCCCCGACACGGCGCAGCCGGGCCATCATTTTGCCACCCGATTCATCGGGCCCGCACTATCCATCGGGCCCGCACTATTCATCGCGCCCGCACTACTATCCATCGCGCCCGCACTATCCATCGGGCCCGCACTATCCATCGGGCCCGCACTATCCATCGGGGCCGCACTATCCATCGCGCCCGCACTATCCATCGGGCCCGCACTATCCTTCGCGCCCGCACTATCCTTCGCGCCCGCACTATCCATCGCGCCCGCACTATTCATGGCGCATACCCGATTCATCCCGCCCATCCGATTCGTCGCGCCCACACTATTCATCGGACCTACCCGAATCATCGCGCCCACACTATTCATCGGACCTACCCGACTCATCCCGCCTACCCGATTCATCCCGCCCATCCGATTCGTCGCGCCCACACTATTCATCGGACCTACCCGACTCATCCCGCCCACACTATTCATCGGACCTACCCGACTCATCCCGCCTACCCGATTCATCGGGCCACCTCAGCGTCTGCCGCCCGCGCAGCCCTGCCGTGGGAGATCAGCCAGAGGTAGCCATCCTCCAGTATCGCCTCAAGCGGCTTGGCGTCGGCGGTGGGCGCGGTTTCGGCCAGGATCCGCCGCACCGTTCCGCCATCGATGGTGGGCGTTTCCTCGGCGAGGATAGCGCCCTGCGGTAGATCGAACGGGACGTCGGTTTCGAACCGGCTCTCCCACACCCTGCCCTTGGCGACTTCCGCGAGGTCGGCCGGCGCTCCGTCGAACACAAGCCTGCCGGTTGCGAGTACCAGGACGCGGTCGCAGGCGACGGCGACGTCTTCCACCACGTGGGTGGAGAAGAGGACGATGCGGTCCCTGGCGAGCCGTCCCAGGAGGTTGCGGAAACGGATGCGCTCGCGCGGGTCGAGGCCGACCGTCGGTTCGTCGACGATGATCACCGACGGTAGGCGCAACAGCGTGCGCGCCACGGCGACGCGTTGGCGCATCCCGCCCGAGAGCGACTTGATCTTGTCGCCCGCTTTTTCGCTCAAGCCCACTTCTTCGAGCAGGTTCTCCACCCGTTCCCGGCGGATTTCCACGGGAAGTTCGTAGAGTGCTGCGAAGTAGCTCAAGTACTCGCGCGGCGACAGGCCCCCCGGCAGGCCCGCGTCCTGGGGTAGATAGCCCACCCAGCGCGCCAGCACCTTCTGGATCCTGGCGAGGCGCACGTTGCCGAGGTTGATGACCCCTCGGGTGGGATCGAGGATGCCGGCCAACTGGCGGAGCAGCGTCGTCTTGCCGGCGCCGTTGGGTCCCAGGATGCCCACCATGCCCCGCTCGACCCGGAAACTGACTTCGCTCAGCGCGAGCACCGGTTCGATCGGCAGGTCGAAGCCGCCGACTCGGCGCGCGAGTCGACGCAAGAGCGTGCGCGGGTGCCGGAACGGTCCCGAGGTGGCCCGTTCGCCGACCAGGCCCCATTGCTGGCGCGTCGCGCTGCGGCGAATGAGTTGTCCGATGATGAGCATGATCCCGGCCAGGATGGGCAGGAACATGACCACTTTCGCCTCTTCGTCGGCCATTCGCGGCAGTACGATCATCCAGGCGACGAACGCCGCCAACACGCCCCAGGGCAGCAGCACTCTGAACGCCGCCTCCAGCCTTCGGGGCCGCGAGTCGGTGTCGCCGGGTCGCCGGGCGCGACGGATCTCCGTGCCGAGGCGAACCAGGAACGCCGCTGCCAGCATCCAGAGGATGAGTTTCCAGCCGACGGATTGCATCTGCGAGGAAAGGAAGAGCGGCGCCCCGGTCAGAATGACCAGAGGTCCGAACCGCCCCATGGCGTCGCGCCACTCGAAGCCGGCGGTGGAGAGGGCGCCACCCTGGCGGCGTACCCGATCCGCGAAGTCCCGAGGGGCGCGGATCGCTTGGCGGATCGGCCCCGGCATGCCGTAGATCTTCTTCAAGTTGCGCACGTCGAGCACCGGCGGGCCGCCGCTGGACTCGGGCTCGATGAGCTCCGGTCTGCGGAAGGCCAGCACGATCACGGTCAACAACGCGCCGCCGATGAGCAGGCTGGTAGTGACCTGCCACAGCAGCGAAGTGACGGTCTCGGTTTGGATCAGCACCGTCTCGACGGCCACCGTCGCCGCCAGCAGGCCGAGCACGAGCCAGGGCCCGACGCGACCGAACAGCCGGTCGACGCGCTGCAACAGGATGTAGCCCACCGGGATCACGAGGAGGGTCAACAGCGTCGCGGTGAGGAGGCCGCCGATGACCACCGTGGCGAAGGGGGGCCAGGTTTCGTTCTCCCGGCCCGTGGTCAATGCGAGCGGCCATAGCGCGGCGATGGTGGTGGCCGTGGTCATCAATACGGGTCGGGTGCGTTCGCGCACCGACGCCAATGCGGCGGCGCCCGCCGACCAGCCGCCTCGAACCCGGTACTGCATCCGATCGACGATCAGGATGGCGGGGTTGATCGCGAGACCGATGAGAACCACCACGCCGACCCCTGTCATGATCCCCGCTGGGGTGTTCGTTGCCACCAACAGCCAAGCAGCGCCGATGACCGCCATCGGCACCGCCAGAACCACCAGCAGCGGCAGGGTCAGCGACTCGAACGTCATCGCCAATACCAGGAGCACCAACAGTGCTGCCCAGAGCAGGAATTCCTGCAGGGCGCTGATTCCTTCGTCGTCTTCCTGGATCTCCACCGCGTACCCTTGCTCCCGATGCACGGAGTGGATGACGGCGGCGATCTCCTCGTCGATGGCGTCCCTCGCCGGCCCCGATTCCGGTGCCGTGGAATCAAGTCGGTAGAAGACGCTGGTCTCGCGGCGACCGTTGTGGTGCAAGATGGCCGATGCCGGCGGCATCTGGCGGATGGACGCCAGGGCGGACACGGTGGTCACGCCGGCGTCGGTGTGGACCCGCAGGCGGCGCAGGTCGCGCATGCCGTTCGGCGCCCTGCCATTGACCCGCTCCACGACCACCGGAATCTCGCGACCCGACGGCAGCACGAAGAGGCCGGCGTTCATGCCTGCGCGCCCGATGAAACGCAAGCCCGGCAACACTTTATCGACCGTCAGTTCAAACGCTTCGAATGCGCGCGGGTCCGGTTCCACCCAGATCTCCTCGCTGCCTCGCGGCGCGGACTGCCAGGCGCGGTCGACGTAGCGAATGGCCTCGAGGCGCATGACCAGGTCGTCCGCTAAACGTTCGAGCGCCTGGTTGTCGGGGCCCGAGAGCAACGTTTCGTTGGCCTCGCCGCCACCAAATGGCGAGCCGCCACGGCCGCTGCCGCCACCGCGTTTGCCACCGCCCTTGCCGCCGCGCTCTTCGCCCGGCCGGGATACGTCGATGCCCTTGACCCGTTTCGACGCCTCGTTGACCACGTTGCGGACCCGGGACACGGTGAGTTCTTCGGGACGCTCTTCGATGTCCACGAAGTTGACGGTCATGAAGGCGCCCTCCTGGGTGACGTCGGTCATGACCGTCTCGACGCCTTCCATCCCCAAGACGGCCCGTTCCAGTTCGGAGACGGCTTGGGCGACCGCCTCGATTGATCCGCCTCCCTTGAGGGAATTCGCGCTGAACGACACGCTGTCGGCGAACTCCGCGTCCGCCGGGGACTGGTTCGACAACGCCAACGGCAGCGCAATGATGAGGGTGGCCACGACCGCGACCCCCGTGCCGGTCAACCAGGCCGAGGGGCGCCGCAGAGCGTTGGCGACGAAGCCGCCGAACAGGATGCGCAACGGATCGGGCGCTCGCTCGCCGCCCGCCCTCGCCTTCCGTTCGCGTTGCCGCGCCACGCTGCGGATCGCCGCCGGCGCCGCCAGCTTGTGGGTGAGCACGGGTACGAGGCCCAGGGCGACGAGCACCGACGCGCCAAGCGGCAACAGGAAAGCGGGCACCAGCACTTCGACCAGCGAGCGGGTGGTGGTCGGCAGGTCGATGATCGCCGCCGGCAACATCACGATCGCCGTCGTCAGGCTGGCCGCCAAGATGGCGCGAACGGTGCGGCGCAAGCCGATTCGTGCCGCACTCGGCGCTGCCACGCCGCGCTCCAGGCGCCGCAGAACCGCTTCGTAGACCACGATGCTGTTGTCGATGAGAAGCCCCACCGACAGCCAGAGCCCTCCCATCGTGATCAGGTTCAGGGAGTGTCCCAGGAGGTAGAGGAGCGCGAGTGCGGCGAGCATGCTGACCGGAACCGCGACACCCACAACGGCCACCGCGCGCCACTGGCGGAGGAACAGGAACAGCACGGCGAGCGCGATGAGGTAGCCCGAGAGGCCGAGACGGCCCAGCCGGCCGAGCTGCTCTTCGATGGCCTCGGCGGCATCGTCGCCGATGACCAGGTCGATGCCCATGGGCGCGACTTCCTCGCGCAGTTCCGCCACCCGCTCCCGCAGCGTCCGGCCCAAGCGCACCAGGTTGGCGTTCTGCTCCTGGAAGACCTGGATGCCGACCGCTTCCTCGCCGTTGACCCGGAACGACGACTGCCAGGGCGCGAACCCTAGACCGATCTCGCTCACGTGCCTCAGTTGCGTCGGACGGTCGGGAGCGATGCGCGTGTTCCCGATCGCCGCCACGCTCGCTGGCCGACCGTCCACGATGACCTCGAGGCGACCCGACTCGGACTCCAGGTTGCCGGCGTAGCGCATGGTTCCGGCCCGCCGCGAAACCGCGTCGATCACATCGGACGGCGTCACCCCGGTGGCCGCCGCCCGCGCCATGTCGACGCTCACGATCAATCGGCGCGCGGACCCCCCGGTGGCCGTCGCCTCGCCGACGCCGGGCACGCCCGCCAGGCGCGGTGCCAGGATCTGGTCCGCCAGGTCGAACAGCGTGTCGCGGTCGGCATCGCCCGTGACGTGGATGCGCATCACCAGGCTGCCGAACTGGGACGTGCTCGACTCGATGGAGTTGACGCGCACCGAAGTGCCTTGCGGTTGGTCGCGCTGGATGTCGGCAGCGATGCGGCGCAGTTCGAGTTCGCGCACCTTCATGTTCGTACGTGGCTCGAAGCGGACCTCGTAGTTCCCGCCCGAGCCCTGAACTCGGCCGTTCGTCTCGGCGACATCCGGCAGTGCCGAGACCCGGGCTTGCAGCGGGAGCAGGATTTCGCGCTCGACCACCTCCTGCTGGCTGCTCGGCCGGAAGAACTGCACGTAGAGCGAATCGCCCTCAAGCGGTGGGAACAGCTCCAGGGGAATGCGCTGGTAGGCGACGAAGCCGAGCACCACGAAGCCCACGAAGAGCATGGTCACCGCCACCGGGCGGCGTACGGGCAGTTCGAGGAGGCTCATGGCGCCGGCCATCGCCGGGAGGCCCGCTGGCCGTCGCGAACCGACGTCGGCGAGCGACTGCCCGCTTCGGGATGGGAACTCAACGATCCGCTCCGGCGCTCCGCTTCCACGCCAGCCGGTCGAGCAGCAGGTAGAGGCAAGGCAGCACGAGCAGCGATCCGAGCGTCGAGGCGACAATGCCGCCGATGATGGTCAGCGCCATGGGCGCCCGAAGCTGGGCGCCTTCGCCGCCGCCGAACACCAGGGGCGTCAGCGCCAACGCGGTGGTCAGCGTGGTCATCAGGATCGGACGCAGGCGAATACCGGCGGCAGCCGCGAGGGCGGCCACGCGATCCTGGCCTTCGGCAATGAGCTGACGAGCGGTGGCCAGGAGCAGCACGGCGTCGTTGACGGCGACGCCGGCCAGCACGATGAAGCCCATCATGGCCATGACCCCGATGGGTTGACCACCGGGAACCAGGACGGCGGCGACGCCGACCATGGCGAGCGGGATGGCCGCCAGCACGGTGATCGGCTGCAGCAGCGATTCGAAAGTGCCCGCCAGTACCATCAGCACCAGCACCAGCGCCAGGATGCCGGCGAGACGCAATTCGTCGAAGGTCTGCGCCCGTTCCTCCTCCTGGCCACGCAGCCGAAGGTGGGTGCCAGGCGGAATCGGGGCATCGCGAATGGCCTCGGTGACGGCCGCGACGGCCTGAGCCTGGGTGAACTTGCCGGCCAAGTGCGCCGTCACCTGCACCACCCGGCGCTGATCGCGGCGAAAGACCTCTCGCGCCCCTTCCGTTTCCTCGAAGGTGACCACTTCGCCGAGCGCGACGGGACGACCGCCGGCGGTCTGGAACTCCACGTCCGCGAGTTGTTCGCGGCGCGGCGACGGGAGACGGACGTTGACCGCACGCTCCTCGTCGCCGAGGGACAGCCGGGTGGCTTCGAGGCCATCGAGATTGGCTTCGAGAACTTGCGTCACGGTATCGAGATCGACCCCGAGGGCGTCGGCCATGGCGGGGTCCAGGGTCACGCGCAACTCCGTCGGACCGCCTTCGAACGAGGACTTGACGTTCCAGAGCTCCGGCAGAACCGCCAAGCGTTCCTTGACGACGTTTGCGCCCCGGCGGAGATCGTCCAGCGCCTCGCCGGCGATCTCCACCACGATCGGCGGGCCACTGGCCCCCAACGCGTCGGTCAGGGCCGAGCGGGAGATCTCCCACGTGACCTCGGTTTCGGGCAGCGTGTCGAGCTGCGGTGCGAGCCAGGCGGCCACCTGGCGTCCCGTCGGACCCTCCGACGTCATGCGGGCGATGACCCGCGCGGTGTTCTCCTCGGCGAGTTCGCTGCGAATCGAACGGCCGTCCTCGGGCAGCCGGCCCACTTCCGAGAGCGTCGCGGCGAGCGTGCCGCCTTGGGCGACCGCACCGCCGCCCGCCTGGGCGATCAGATCCTCGACTGCCGCCGCGGCGCGCGCCGTGGACTCGACCCGCTGCGCGGCGGGTCCCACCAGGCGCACCGAGAACTGTCGGGGATCCGAAGGCGCCAAGAGTTCCGTCCCCAGCCGCAGAAGCGACGCGATGGCGATGGCGACGACGCCCAACGACAGCAGCACCACGGTTCCCGGGCGCCGCAGCAAGCGCTCCACCAGCGCTTCAACCGCCGTTCGGGCCCGGGATGCGGCTTTTTCCTGGGCCATGCCCGAACGCGAAGCATGGGGCAGGAACCAGCGGCCCAGGGCGGGAATCAGGAACACCGCCACGACCAGCGATGCCAGCAACGATACGACCACCGTGAACGCGATGCCGTCGATCAGCCGCGCGGCGAGTCCCTCGACGAACAGCACCGGCAGAAAGACCACGCAGGTGGTCAGCGTGCTGGCGACGATCGCGCCGGCGACCTGCCCGGTCCCCTTCGCGGCCGCGACGTCGGGGGCGTCGCCAAGGGCGAGCCTCCGGTACATGGACTCCACCACGACGATGGCGTTGTCGACCAGCATGCCGGCACCCAGGGCGAGTCCCCCGAGGGTGACGATGTTCAGGCTGTGCTCGCCGAAGTTCATGGCGAACAGGGCCGCCAGAATCGAAACCGGAACCGCCGCGGTGACGATCAGGGTCGCCCCCGCCGAACGCAGGAACACGGCCAGTACCAACACGGCCAGCACGACCCCGGCCCCGGCCGCCACCTTGAGGTCGTCCAGGGCATCGGTGACCAGCTTGGCGTCGTCGGCGATCTCCCGCACTTCGACGCCCGGCAGGTCGTCGCCCAGCTTCCCGAGCGCCTCGTGCACGTCGGCGGAGACGGCCACGGTGTTCGCGCCCGCTTCCTTGTAGACCGCCACACCGACGCCTTCCACGCCGTCCACCAGCACCAGGTGATCGACCTCGGCGTCGGCCACCTCCACGGTTGCCAGGTCGGATACCCGCACGGCCTTGCGTGCGCCCGACGAATCCGTCATGTAGCGCAGGACGACGTCGGCCACGTCCTGGGCATTGCGGTACCGGGATACGCCGCGCACCTGGAAGACCTGGTCGCGCTCTTCCAGGGTGCCTGCGGCGATGTCCACGTTCTGCGCACTCAGCCGGCCGCGAAGCAGACCGAGCGAGACCTCGAACGCGTCCAGGCGATAGCGGTCCACGGAGACGCGCACCTCGATTTCGCGTCCGCCCGTGATCCGCGCTTCGGCGATGCCGGCAAGCTGCTCGAGCGCCGGCGCCACCTGACGACGCGCCACCTGGCGAAGTTCGGCGAGATCCGGTTTACCTGACGGGGCGACCAGCCCCAAGGTGAGAATCGGCGATTGGCGGGGATCGAAACGGCGAACCAGAACCTCGTCCACCTCCGGGTCGCCCTCGATCCCGCCGACGGCCTTCTGCACATCCACCAACGCAAGATCGAGGTCCGCCTGCCAGTCGAAGGTCACCGTGGTGACGAGTCGGCCCGTGCGCGCGACCTGGAAGACCTTGCGGCTGCCGCGCACCGTGGTCAGCATGCGTTCGACGTTCTGCCCGTAGAGGCGTTCCATCTCGGTCGGCGGGCGGTTGCCCGAGCGAATGGACACCACCACGGTCGGGCTCTGCAGATCCGGCAGCAGGTCGACCGGCAGTTCGCGCCAGGACAGGGCGCCGACCAAGGCCACGGCCAAGGCGACCACGAACACGGCCACCGGTCGGCGCACGGCGAACGCGGCAGCGGACTCAAACGCCGTCATGGGTCACCCTCTAGGTGTGGATGCGCCAGAATCCGAAGTCGTCAGGCGCTAGGACCCGACGACCCGGATCCGGGTACCGTCGGTCAAGGTCTCGAGGCCCCGCACGGCGATGCGGTCGCCGGTCGCGATGCCGTCCAGCACCTGGATCTTGTGGTCGTCGCCGAGGCCTAGGCGAACGTCGCGCCGGCTGACGCGCTGCCCGTCCAGAACGAACACCACGGTCTTGCCGCCACGGTTGCTCACCGCGTCGCGAGGGACCACGACGACGTCTGGCCGTTGTTCGACCACCACGATCACCTCGACGAACATGCCCGGACGCAGCAACCCACCCGCGTTGGCTACCGACACCTCGGCGCGAAAGGTGTGCTTGTCCGGATCCAGTGTCGGCGAAAGGCGGATGACCTCGCCCGCAAACGACTCGTCCTTGAAGGCGTAGTGGCGAACACGTGCCGCAAGACCGACTTGGACGCGTGCCAGTTCGGGGCCGATCAGGTCGACGTCGGCGATCAATTCGTCCAGGGGGGCGATCTCGGCAACGACGAATCCGGACTGAACCAGTTGGCCGTCCGCCATGGGTCGATCCTCGCTGTCCCGCGCGAGCCGGAGAATGGTGCCGTCGATGGGCGAGGCGAGGGTCGCCTTGGCGGCATCCAGCGTGCTGCGTTCGAAGGCGCGGCGGGCGTTTTCGTA
>JAKZRQ010000027.1:0-3385 GCA_047518105.1 Pseudomonadales bacterium
AACAACGCGGATGGGCCGCGCTTCAGCGCGCCTTGCGGGCGCGCCCTACGGGTGGCAGCCGGAGCGCCCCGTGCGGCGTTGCGACTGCTTGGAGTATGCCCGATACGCCTGCGCAGCCGCGCCTGTCCGTCGCAAGCGACGTGTCCGTCGCAAGCGACGGTGCCCGGAACACTCCGGCTGCCACTGACGCGAAGATTTAGAGTTGACAGAGCACTAGATTCCTTGAGCACGCCGAATGTCGACACTTGAGTTGCATTTCGAACGAGGCCGGGAGAATGCGCGCCGCCGCCGCCGGCGCGCCTAGCCTCCGGCATGGCCGAGGTCAAACGAACGTGGCCAACTTCTCAAGCGGGTATTTGCCGATGTCGGGAACATCGGCATCCGCCCGAGGGTAGCCCGCCACCAGCAGCAGGAAAGCCCGTTCGTGGGCCGGGCGGTCGAGTAGCCGATTCAAGAACCGCATTGGGCTCGGGGTGTGCGTCAGCGTGGCGACACCGGCGTTGTGCAATGCCGCGATCAACACCCCCGTGGCGATGCCGGCGGACTCCGCGGTGTAGTAGTTCTTCAGGCGCTTGCCTGCGGCGTCGAAGTTGAACTTGCGCAGGAAGATCGCGATCAACACGGGCGCCGTGGTCAGGAACGGCTTGCATTCATCGGTGCCGAGCGGCGCCAAGGCTTCGAGCCACTCTTTCGATGCGCGGCGCCTGTAGAACTCCCGCTCTTCCTTCTCGGCCGCCTCGCGAATCGCCGCCTTCTTGGCCGCATCCGTCACCACCACGAAGTGCCACGGCTGGTGATTGGCGCCGCTCGGCGCGCTGCCGGCCGTCATCAGGGCGTGCTCGACGACATCGCGCCGGATGGGCCGCGCGTCGAAGTGACGAACGGTCCGCCGACGGCGCATCAGTTGGTAGAACGCCGCCGCCCGTTCGCTCATCTCGTCCGCCTGGCGCTCGGTGAATTCCAAGGGGACGAAGGATGGCGCATTGGCGGTCATGGCTGCCGGTCCTTGTTCAGCCGATGGTGTTCGAAGGCCGGTACGTTGTTGGCCACTTCGTAGCGGAGGGTGTCGTAGGTCATTTGCTGGGTCCGTCGTTGCTGGCGCTCGCCGGCCGTCGACGCCGGGATCTCAAGAACGCTTGGGCGGCGGTGCGTCGAGGAATTCGCCGATCACCTCGGCACAGGCGTCCAACTGGTCGTGATGGGTCCAATGGCCTGCGTCGTCGATCTCGCGCAAGGTGGCGTTGTCGAAGTACCGCAGGGTGTCGTCGTGGCCGATTCGGTGCGGATAGCCTTGACGCGAGTTGACGATCAGCACCGGACAGGCGATGCGCCGCCAAAGCGCTACCAGGTCGTCGTTGGGAATGTCGTAGGGACGCGGGGTGCGGGTGTAGTTGTCGAACTTCCACGTATAGGTGCCGTCTTCGTTCTGGTTGCTGCCGTGGATGGTCAGGTGCCGGGCTTGGTCGGGCGAGAGGTGAGGGTTCGTCTCCTGCATGCGCTGGTAGGCGTCCTCCAGCGACGGGTAGCGGCGCGGCACCCGGGCCGCCAGCGAATAGTTCGCATCGATCCACTGCCTGAGGTGTTGGCCGGGCGCTCCGTCCGGCACAGGGTAGAGCCCCACGCCCTCGACGATGACCAGCCGGTTGACGGACTCGGGAAAGGTGCCCGCGTAAATGGAGGCAATAGTGCCGCCCAGGGAGTGCGCCACCAGGGTGACCGGATCGAGACGCTGCTGACGGACGAGTTGGGCGACGTCCTGGACGTACTCCAGATACGAATAGGGACTGCCGAGGGTCCACTCGGAGTCGCCGTGGCCGCGCAAATCCGGTGCCACCACATGGAACCGCCGACGCATCGGCTGGGCGAACCAGTCCCAGGAATGGCAGTGGTCATGGACGCCATGTACCAGCAGCATGTTCGGGGCATCGTCGTTGCCCCAGTCCAGATAGTGCAAACGCAATCTCTGGGAGAAGTAGCTGTGGGAAGTTGGATTGTCGCGGTCGGCCATAGCAGCCAACATCCAGCCCTCGACTCGTCGGTACGATCATAGCAGCCTGCGGGTCCTGAGATAGCGCAAGGCCATGGTCTGTCCGACCGGATCGCGGCGCAAATCGACAAAAGTACTTCGCGTTACCCATTGACACGGGTGTTACCTGAGGTAACATCCCATTCAACAGACCTAGCTCGTATCCGGGGGGAAACCCCAAGAGCCCACACAAGGGTACGGTGCTAGGCGGGGACCCCTCCCCCTAGTAGGCTGCGCCGAGGTCACAATCCCACGACCTCGCCAGCCTACGCTTCTATGGAACGTAGTCCGGCTTGTTGCTGGCTGTCGTCGGCGACACTTCCCGCCGGGAGATTTCGCACAGCGAAATCGCGGGGCGACCGCGGGGCGTCTTTCATCTACCCCCTGAAACCGCCAAACTCCCACCCGCGCGCCAGCCGGGAGGAACCGCGACGTGGTCGAGAGTCGATACGACAACCTCAAGGTCAGCCGCCACAGCCATGTGGCCGTCGTGACCTTCAATCGCCCGGCGAAAGCCAATGCCTTGAACCATGCCCACCTGGTGGACATCGAAGCGGCAGCGTTCGCCTTCCGCGATGATCCCGAGACCCGGGTGGTGATTTTCACCGGCGCCGGCAAGCACTTCTCCTCCGGGGCCGACCTCGACGGCGGCGGCCCCACGGGGTCCGGCTTGCTGGAACGACGACGGATCGCCCGCATCGGCGAACGCGCGACGCTCGCGGTCTACAACATGGACCAAATCACAATCGCGGCCTGGAACGGCGCGGCGATGGGCGGCGGCGCCGTTCTTGCGACGGCGATGGATCTGCGCATCGGGGCCGACGACTGCTTCATGCAATACCCCGAGATCGATATCGGCGTGAACCTCATGTGGAAGGGCCTGCCGCTGATCACCCACATCGCCGGCCCCTCCCGGGCCAAGCGCCTGGTGGTCGGCGGCGAGCGCATCCACGCGCGCGAACTCGAGGCGTGGGGAGTCCTCGACGCCTTGACACCCCGCGCAGAACTCATGGACACCGCCATGGCCTGGGCGACGCGCTACGCCGACAAGCCGCCCATCCCGGCGCAGATGATCAAGCGCAGCGTCAACGCATTGGTCTCGGCGCTGGACGTGGCGGTGATGCACATGGATGTGGACCAGAATCTTCTAACGGCAACGACGGGCGATCGGCAAACGGCAATTGCCGCGTATCGAGCCGGGGTCGAGCCCACGTTCAAAGGGGACTAGAATCCTTGAGCATGCCGAATGTTGACACTTGGGTTGTTGCGAACACCGGTGGGCAGCGCTCTTGAACGGCTCGTATTCCGAGACGCACTAGAATCCTTGAGCATGCCGAATGTTGACACTTGGGTTGTTGC
>JAKZRQ010000028.1:0-2740 GCA_047518105.1 Pseudomonadales bacterium
CGAGCGATGCTGTTTATACTTCGACTCGCCAAGCTCGGTGTTCGTCGACGAGCGCGAACGCAGGAGGAACCCGTACATGTCGGAACCCCAAGACCCGCAACTCGCGACCAGCGCGCTCTACGTCCAACGCGCCGCCCGGGCGAAGGCGGACAAACCCCCTGCCCGTTCCGGTCCACTCGGTGCCCTCGCGCAAGTGCGCTTCCCGGGAACCACCAGCCGCCGCGAAATGATGGAAGGGATCCTCGCTCAGGATCAGGGCCTCGTCGCAGGCACCTTCGGGACCGTCTACTACAAGCCGGTCACCGTCTGCGGCATCGACTTGAAGCTCGAACCCGCGCAGCCGAGCATCGGCACCATCGTTCACGGCATCGATCTTGCGACCGACCTCGACGACCCGGAGATGGTGGCCTTCCTGCGCGAACTTTGGCTGGAACGACGCGTGATCATGTTCCGCGGCCAACCGCACCTGACCAGGGAACAGTTGGTCGAGGTCGCCGAGCGCTTCGGCGAAGTCGGCGCACCCTACGGCGAGCACGAGCACATGCCGAACTCGCCGTATGACCTGAACCAGCAGGTGGAGGTGCCGGGCATCCCGAACATGCTGGTGCTTCCCTCCGACGAGACGGTGCCCAATGCCGCCTCCGGGTGGCACGCCGACGCCACCTGGCAGGACCGCCCGCCGATGGGGTCGATCCTGATGTGCCGGGAAGCACCGCCCGTCGGCGGCGACACGTGCTTCTGCGACTGCTACGCCATGTGGGAAGGCTTGCCGCCCGCGACCAAGGAGCGGGTGGAACAACTGACCGCCGTCCACGTCGGGACGGTCGGACACCAGATGGATGGCGTTACGCCGGTGTCCGTTCACCCGGTAGCGAGGACGCATCCAGAGACGGGCCGGACCACGCTCTACGTGCAGCAAGGCTTCGTGCGCCGTCTCGCGGAAGAACACGGCATACCGGAGGAGGAGGAGAAGGCGCTCCTGTTGCAGATGAAACTGCAGGAAGGGCGTCCCGAGTACACCTGCCGCTTCCGCTGGGAACCGGGCTCCATCGCCATGTGGGACAACCGGGCCGTATTGCACACGGCGAGCGGCGACTTCTGGCCGCACCGCCGGTTCATGGAGCGGCTGACGATCCTCGACTACGACGAGTCGCGCCGGACGCCGTACTACGCGCCCCACGAGCGCTGACCAAGCGCTCGCGGACACGGTGTAGGATATCGTGCGAGACTTCCCAACGGAGAAGGATCAAGACAAGCTTCCGCGACTGCTATAGGAATGGCCATGGGGAAATATCGAACAATCGTCACGCTGGGCATCATGGGAGTGTGTGCAACTATCGAAAGCAACGCGGATTGCGTGCTTGGGGACACCTTCGATTGTGTACTACCGGAACGTGACGGTCTGGTGATTTGGGATTCTACCGGATGGGACTGCAACAACTGGGACAACGTCTCACCGTTGGACGACGGCAACTCCATCGCCTCATGCAGGCAAGGAAGGCGGGTATTCTGTTTCGGAAATATCGACCCCGGATTTGACCGGATAGTGTTGAACCCTAGAGTGATGAACGCCCTGCGTAGCAAGATACTCGGTGTGTGTGACGACTACCACGACAACCGGAGTAGCAACTGTGCCTCCACTATCGGAAACGTCTGGAATGACTTCGTACAAGCGGGTGGGGATGGAGCATGTCCCGACGTGGTTTTGGACTTCAACAGGACCTTTGAGACCGAAGAACTGTCAGACCTCATCAAGATTCATCGGAGTTTGATCCCCGAAGACTGGATCGGCAGATGTAGCGAATGGCGGTGTCGGATCTACCGAACGTTCTACACGGGACGATATTGGAACATCCAGGTGACCCTGGATGGGGTGGCCATCAAAAACCTATGGGAGGGCAATTCCTACAGTGTTCCGACGGTGAGCTGTGACTCCTTTGCCAACGATCAACTAGTGATCGTGGGAGAAAGCCAAGAAATACATGTAGCCATACCTGGTCTAAGACAGGCGTGCGAGTGGATCGAGACAGTGGAGCCTCTTCCTAGCGACTAGCACCCGACGCGTAGCGCTCGGTCGCGAAGCGCGGAACCTGCCCTGGGGCGCACGACCAAAGCCATGCACATCGCATTTGGCGATCTCGGCATCGAGCACTTGTGGGTTGTCTACCCCGGCAGTGTCCGCCACCCCCTGACGGATCGAAATACCGTGCTGCCGCTGGTCGAAGCGACGAAATCGCTTTTCAACAACGGCAACGCGGAAACACGCCGTTGCCGGACGGCGAGCTACATGGAGATGCACATTGAACGAACCCATCCTCGATCAGTTGAACCTCGTCGTCGCCGATATGGCGCGGTCAATCGATTTCTATCGCGCGATCGGCTTGGAGATTCCGGATGACACGCTCTGGCGTACACAAACCGGAGTCCACCACGTGGAGATCAAAATGCCGAATGGGTTCGATCTGGCACTGGACAGCCAAGCGTTGGCCGCGGTGTACAACGCCGGCTGGCAGGAGCCTCGCGGCGGGGGTGATCGAACCGTGATGAGTTTCCGCTTCGCGGACGCCAAAGGGGTAGACGGCGTCTTCGAGCGCATTGTCGCGCTGGGTCATGGAAGTTCCCAGCCGCCCTACTACACGTTCTGGGGCTCGCGCTACGCCATCGTGGTCGACCCCGACGGAAACCACGTCGGGCTGATGAGTCCACCTGACCCGGCGCATCGTGGGGCGCCACCCAGGAT
>JAKZRQ010000029.1:0-4217 GCA_047518105.1 Pseudomonadales bacterium
CAAAGTATTCCGACACAAGCCGCGCCCGGACTCTAGCTGGAAGCAGCGCAGTGGTCGACAGAACCAACTTTGATGCCCGCCAACTGATGGAACGCGCGATCCACGTCATGCGCCAGTCGGAGTCGGACTCCCGCACTGACGGACAGTCCAGTCCCCTGGTGGGTGCCGTGCTATGGGAGCCGGACGGCAACCTGGAAAGTGCGTGCCGGGGCGAGTTCCGGGTCGGCGACCATGCGGAATACACCCTGCTGGAACGGAAGAAACGGGCATCGAGGCTGGACGACGCCGTTCTGTTTGCCACGCTCGAGCCGTGCGCTCCCGGCGCGCGTCAACCTCCCAAGTTGAGCTGCGCCGAGCGCATCGTCCAAGCACGCGTCAAGGAAGTCTGGGTTGGCATCGAGAATCCTGACCCCACGGTGGACCGCAGGGGTATTCGGTACCTTCAAGAGAACGGCGTCGCGGTGCACATGTTCGATCTGGACCTCCAACGGGAGATCAGGGAGGCGAACAAGCCGTTCCTTGAGCAAGCATTGGAGCGTGCGGAAGCGGAGGAAGAAGCAACGCTACAAGAAGCTCCATCCCTTTCCGATTTGGAACGCGCTCTCCCGTCGGTCGACATCCAAGACCTCTCTGCCGAGGCGCTTGATCGGTACAGGGACTTGGCTGGGATAGCGGACGCGACAGACTCGTCGGCATTTGGCCGTCGTCTGCTGCATCTTGGCCTGGTCGGGGAAGACGCGGTCGGGCGAGCGGTCCCATCGGGCTTCGGATTGCTGCTGTTCGGTGAGGAGCCAAGGGCGGTCATGCCGCAGACCGGCGTGCTCGCCACCATCCACTTTGCGGACGGACGGGAGGAGGTACGCGACTTCGATGGTCCTCAGGTGTTCGCGCCCGAGCAAGCGCTGCAATGGCTCCGGGACCGACTTCCAAATCCCATTGACCGGTCCGGGGCAAGGCGCGTCGAAGTCAACAGAACGCTCTTGGAGATGGTTAGAGAAGCGGTGGTCAACGCGATCATCCACCGCGACTACGCGATCAAGGGGGCCAAGTGCCAATTGATCGTGACCGAGGACACGATCAAGGTCATGAGCCCCGGCACTCCCGTCGAGCCGGTAACGTTGGAACAGATGCGATCCTTCAATGCGCCGATGCTGAGCCGCAATCCAGTTCTCCACTACGTCTTCTCCCGCATGCGACTGGCAGAGGAGAGAGGATTGGGCCTCAAGTCGCTGCGCGAGGGTGCGAAGGATGCTGGGTTGCCCCTGCCGCGATACAAGTGGGAACCGCCCTATCTGACCCTCACGCTCTACCGGCACGCCGCTGCATTGGCTTCGGATTTGGCGGGGCCGGCGGGGCCGGAACGTTTGACCAAGGACAGGAAAGTCGTATGGGGAATAGTCTCGACACACGAATCGATAACCACCCGCGAATTGATTGAACGGACAGGCTTCGACGAGCGGAAAGTTCAACGAATCATGAACGACTTGCGCGACGCCGGGTTGCTGCGCCGCATCGGGAACGGACGCGCGACGTGCTATGAGGTTTCCTGGGGCGAAGCCGGCACCCGCTGATCTAACCGAACAGGGTGCCATGCTCGGCTTCGCCAACGGCCATGCCTTGCCGGACGAGAGCGGCGGCGCATCCACATGGGATCGCCGACAATGTCGACGTGGATCCGTCGGGTCCATTGGGTGTTGTTCACGGCCAGCGCGATCGGGCGGCAGTGCCTGGATCTCTGGCGACTCTCCTTGGCAGGTACTTCGCGGCGGCTCCTGGCTCTCGTCACCGAGGCGATGCGTTCGTCGTTTCGCGTAGCGACCAACAACCCGCGCAGCGTCTACGTCGGCTTTCGCGTCGCCCGAACGCTGGATCGGTGGATGGATGCGCTGCGGACGCGCGCGACAATCCCGGGGGTCGTTGGCCACACATACCGTCGGGCCGTAGGGTTTTTGTCAGTAGCACATGATTTGTCCGCTTTTGTAGCACGTAAATTGTCCGCTTTGGACGAGTCTGCAAGGAGGCTTGGTGGAGCGGACGAAGTGGCTACAGGAGACGAGGATGTTGAGGTTCGAGGAGGCGCTTGATTCGTGGACGGAGAGGCGGTTGACGCAGGAGGAGGCGGCGCGTTTGCTGGGGGTTTGCGCGCGGACGTTCCGGCGTTACGTGGACCGGTACGAGGAGGCGGGCGTGGACGGTCTGGTGGACACGCGGCTGTCGGAGGTGTCGGAGCGACGTGCGCCGGTGGACGAGGTGGTTCGGCTGGAGGCGCTGTACCGGGAGAGCTACCGGGATTGGTCGGTGTCGCACTTCCACGAGCGCTACCGGGAGCGTCACGCGGGGGAACGGTCGTACACATGCGTGAAGTCGCGGCTTCAGGAGGCGGGGCTGGCGGAAAGGTCAACGTCCCGGAAGCCGCCTCGTAGTCGACGCTGCTCTCTGCCGTACCGTTCGGAAGTCGCGTAGTCCACGGTGACGGTCTGCATCGCGCCCCGGTCCCCGCCAACCGTCACGGGAAACTCCAACGCCCCGTCGCTCTCCAGCCCTTCCGCGTCCGTGATGGACAGGCTGGCCGGCACCGGATCGTCGTCGAGTATTGTTCCCGTGGCGGAGCGTGTCCCCAGCGTCGCCTTGACGGCATTCGACAAGACCACCGTGAATGTCTCGTTCTCCTCGGGAATTCCATCCAACAGCACCGGTACGTTGATGGTGTTCGCGACTTGGCCAGCCGCGAACGTCAGCGTCCCGGTCGTTGGGGTGTAGTCGTCGCCTGCCGTCGCCGTGCCGTTCGACGTCGCGTAGTCCACGGCGGTCTCGAATCCGCTCTCCTCGCTCAGCCTCACCTCGAATGCCAGGTTTCCGACACTGTCCTCCGTCCCGGCCGCGTCCATGATCGACAGCACGGGTTCCCCATCGTCGTCCAGCACGGTCACGCTCACGCAAACCGGCAGTTCGATCCTGTAGACGTCTCCCCCTGCCGTGTCCGGGCAGAACGTGATCTCGCTGTCGGGCTCGTCCGTGGTGTCGTCGACCGTCGCCTCCTGAAGCGTCGCGGTCGTGCTGCTCGCCGAAAACTGCAGATCGCGAATGATCGGCTTTCCATCCGGGGTTTCGGCTGGGAAGGCAAGCATCGCGCCGGTCTCGAGAACGTGCGCGGTAAGACTCAGCCCCTCGTCGATGTTCCCGCTCCGCGTGAGGGTGATGCCTGCCAACGCCCCCTCGGTCACGCTCTCGGCGTCCACCGTGAGGGAAATAACCTGTCGAGTGTCGTCTTCCGCCCCCGACGCGTCCGCACCGGAACCCGGTCCGAATAGAGGGCACCGGCCGCCAACACGCAGACGCCCGCCGCCTGTTCAACCCTTGCTGTGTTTTTTGCGAAGATCGGGGGTTGCCAGTTCGATGAACCGTTTACCACACCCATCGACATCGACCGCTCGGCCGCTCGGGGACGGACTTGCACAAGTGCCCGACGAGCGCTTGGTGATGCGCCCGCCACGGAAGCTATTTCAGGCAGCGTCCGCATCGCCGCCGCATTGCCGATCACGGCTTCGCGCCGCGTCCGGGTGCCGTCGACAGGTTCGTGAGGTGTCCCGTTGGGTTCTCGAGCAGGCTCACGGCCACAATGGGCCGGTCCGACGCGACGCGCAGGCGCCACTTGCCGTCGCCGTCGCCCAGTGCGCCGCTGTCTATGGCGTCTGCCTCGCCGGATTCGAGTTCCGCCGACGTCAGCTTCCGCGACGATCCCGCGGGCACCGCTACCCGGACCGCGGTGCCCGGCATGGCTCCTTCGTCGTCCACGCCCGTGATCGTGGCCACCGCGTCGGCATCGCCCGTGTTGACGAGCCACAGCACGCTCACCTGGTTGAAGTTCTTGGCCGGGTTGAAGAACACCACGCTGTGCACGCCGTTCTCCTCCGGCACCAGGTCGTGCATCGAGGTCAGGAAACCGTCCGTCGTGCGGATGTAGGACAGCACTTCGATTTCCGCGTCGCTCGACAGCTCCAGCCACCAGTCGCCCTCCCCGGCACCCGTGCTCCCCGTCAGACCCTTGGCCTCGTTCCCGAGTTCCAGGTCGTCCGAGTTGAAGGAGGCCCCCTCGTCGGCGCCAACCGCGAGGGCGAGGGGCTCGTACTCCCAGACGGTGTTGTCGTAGGCCTCGATGCGCACCTCGGCCGCCTCCCCGGAGTGGTTCACCACCCGAACGAACCCCTGCCGGCCCG
>JAKZRQ010000030.1:0-4867 GCA_047518105.1 Pseudomonadales bacterium
CCGGCCCTTGTGGTGCCGCTTCGCGAGGGACTCGAACTCATGTCTCGGCACCAGCTTGAGAAACTGCGCGAGAACCGTGCTATTGTGGGCCATGGCCTGAACATCCTTGTTTTCGATTGGTATTCGACAAACCAAATTCTATACCAAGGAGCGTTCAGGCCACTCCTTTTTTCCCCACTTTGTGGGACAGCAATGTCCTGACATTGTCCATTTGGCTAGTCGAACCGGGCAGAATAGCCCGCTTTCGCCCCCTGGCTGCGGACTCGACAGGCCGGCCAAGGGTTGTCTGTTCATGCGGACACTGGCGGTGAGACGGTGGCCAATCTGCCGTACGAGGTCCTGTCAAGGCATGAAAGCGTTCGCCAAGCTATGAGTTAATGTTGATGGTAAGAACAAACCACGTATACGGGAGATCGCCATGAAATTCGGTGCACAGCTCAGTCAATACAACAGACGGTGGTCTGACGTTGTCGCAACGGCCAAGACGGTGGAAGCGGGTCGCTGGCATAGCCTGTGGCTTTCCGATCACTTCATGCCGCCGGGGCGCGGTGGACATGGTTGGGCCATGGAGGGCTGGACGCTGCTCACGGCAGTCGCGATGATCACCACTCGGGTACGCCTCGGTATTCTCGCGACCGGAAATACCTACCGTAACCCGGCCCTCGTGGCAAAGATCGCGACCACGCTCGATCATATATCGGGCGGGCGCGTGGAACTAGGACTGGGCGCCGCGTGGTACGAACAGGAACATACAGCCTACGGCTGGGACTTTCCGTCGTTGCGGAACGCAGTGACCGGTTGGAGGAGGCGACGCGGTTGATCCGTCTGCTGCTCACCAAAGACCCGGAAGAATATGTGAATTACTCCGGCAAGTACTATCAGTTGAACGACGCGCCCATGTCGCCTAGAACGGCTCAGGACACACCGATTCCCATCTTGATCGGCGGCAATGGCGAAAAGCGCACCTTGAGGACCTGTGCGCGCTATGGTGATACCAGTAACCTAGACTTCTGGCACCCCGGCGGTGTGGACGTATACAAACAGAAGCAACAGGCGATCGATCGCCACTGTGAGGACTGCGGGCGCGATCCAGCAGCAATCCGCCGCACGGTCTGTCTGCCAACCAAGGTGTTCGACAGTGATGAAGAATGGAAGAAATCACCGGGTCAGCCCTGGTACTGCTGGGGCACCGTCAACGCCATCCAGGACTATCTAGGCGGTTATGTCGAAGCCGGCGCCGACGAGATCATGTTGTGCGGCTTTGGGAACGATACGGCGGCCCTGCAACGGGTTGAGTCAGACGTCTTGTCGGTCTTCTAGATCGCGTCCCGCCCCGTTGCCGAGGCAACCGGGGTTGTCCGACACGGGCAACCGGCGCGCCCTCCGGGCGCGTTAGGGTCGCCCCTACGGACTTTCGGGTTGTTCTGACTGCAGTTCCACGAAGCGGCGGTACGCGCCGTGCTCTCGCCGCATTAGCTCCTCGTGACTGCCGGTCTCGACGAGTACGCCTTCGTCCAGGAAGGCGATTTTGTCCGCCCGGCGAATCGTCGACAGCCGGTGCGCGATGACCACGAGGAGCCTGTCCTCGGCAATCCGGTCCAGCGAGTCGAACAACTGCTGCTCCGTTTCCGGATCCAGCGCCGATGTCGGCTCATCGAGAATCAAGACCTTGGCGTCGCGCACCAGCCCACGGGCGATGCACAGGCGTTGCTGCTGGCCGACCGACAACGTGTTGCCGGACAAGCCCAGCGCGGGTGTCGATGCCCTGGGGCATCTCGCGCACGAAGGACATGCACCCGGCGAGTTCCAAGGCGCGCAGCATGTCGTCCTCGGTGGCATCCCCGTTGGCCAGCAACAGGTTCTCGCGGATGCTCTCGGCAAGCAGAAGGTGCTCCTGGAAGACGTAGGCCACATGGCTGCGCACGCTGTCGATGTCGAGCGCGGCGAGGTCGCGACCATCGATCAGCACACGCCCCCGCGTCGGTGTCAGGAAGCCCGGAATCAGGGAGCCAAGGGTTGTTTTCCCTGCGCCCGAAGGTCCGACGATGGCGACGATCTCGCCCACGCGCATCTCGAGCGAAACACCCGAAAGCGCCCGTCGACCATCCGGGTGCACATAGTCCACGTGATCAATCTCGATACGCTGGGCGATGGTCGTCAAGCGGCGACCCCCGGTGCGGTCGTCGTCGGATTCGTAGTCGATGAAGAAAAAGATGCGCCGCGCCGGTGCCAGTTTGGTCTGCAGATTGAGCCAAAAAGAGCCGATCTCGATGGGAACGAAGACGATCCCGAAGAACATGCCGAACAGGACGCCGAAGTCTCCCGGGGACATGCTCCCCTCGATGATCCCGTCGGTGACGATCATCACCACCCAGAACGCGATGGCGACCACGGCGACGGCCGCACCGATGAACAGCAGCAAGCCGACGACCAGCGCAACCTGTTCCCTAAAGTACGACTCGAGGCTTCGCGTCGCGAACTTCTGCGCTTCGACGCGCATGCCACCGAGACTCTGCACGGCGTCGATACTGCCCACCGTCTCTTCCATGGCATTGGTTGTGGCCGAACCCGCCGAGCGCTTGGTCTGGTTGATCCGGCGCATGAGTCTCGATGCCGGGAATGTCACCGCGAACACCAGCGGCAACGCCGCCCACGCGAGCCAGACGAGCTGAGGCGCGGTGGCGGCGTATGAGTACTGGATGAGATACATGTTCACCAAGCCGGTCAAGATGGCGGTGCCGAGGGTCAGCGCCGGGTCCAGTGCCGCCCAGGGAATGCTCGCCGTGTCGTAGAGCACGCGGTAGAGCGAGTCACCGGTGCGTTTCTCGGCGAGCACCGCCATCGGCAGCCGAGTGAGACGCTGGAACAATCGGGTTCTGAGCTCGTTGGCGAGGCGCTGGCTCAACCGCACGCCGACCGCGTACTCCAACAGCCCCCACAGACCGCCCGATTCGCTGAACGAGCCGCTGATCTTGTTCTCCGCGGTGGCCGTCTCGTCCTGACCGGTCAACGAGCTGCCGAACAGTCCCACGTTCAACTCACCTGCCCGCATCCCGACGAGGATGAGACCCGCAAGGTAGCCCATGGCAAGGGCGAACATGATCTCCAAGGGCGTCATGCCATCGAGGAAGGCAATGATCGGCTGCATGAACGGCGGGTACGGCACGTCCGTTTCGCCGATGGGTTCTTGGAGGATCACGTTGTCGATCACGATCTTCGCGATCCACGGCGTAAAGAGCTGGAAGAACAAGGTGCCCGTCTGAAGCGCGAACTTCGCGGCGAACAGCGCTTTCGCCCTGCCGAGCAACTTGAGACATCGCCACAGCAGCTTCGCCGCCTCCGCCGACGAGATCTCGGTTTCGACGTCGATGCGGTCGTCGTGGTGGTGTTCGCCGACGAACCGGTCAACGACCTTGCCCGTCTCGGATGGCGCCGCGGCTTCAGACACCGAGCGGTTCTCCCGTCGCGGCTTCGACGAATTGCCGATAGCGACCATCCGCCAAGAGCAGAGACTCGTGATCCCCGACCTCGACCGGCCGCCCTTGTTCCAGAAACACGATCTGATCCGCGTTGCGAATCGTACCAATGCGATGGGTGATGAGGAACACGACCTTGTCCCGGCCCCATTCCCGGAGGTTCCGCATGACCTCGAGTTCGGTCTCGGCATCGAGGGCGGCGGTCGGCTCATCGAGGATCAGGATCGGCGTGTTCCGTACGATTGCCCGGGCCAGCGACAGGCGCTGCCGTTGCCCGGACGAAAGCTTTCCGCCGCGCTCGCCCAGTTCGGTGTCGTAGCCGTTCGCGAGTTCGCGGATGAATTCATCGGCGCACGCCACCCGGGCCGCGGCATTGATATCTGCGCGTTTCGGACTCCGCGCCGCGTACCCGATGTTGTCGGCCACTGTTCCGGCGAACAGCACGTTGCGCTGCAACGCGATGGCCGCACTTTCCCGGATGTCGTCGACGCGGAGCATTCTCAAGTCCGTGTCGTTGACGAGGACGCGCCCGCGGTCCGGGTCGTAGAGTCGCAGCAGCAGCGACACGAGGGTGGATTTTCCCGCCCCGCTCCCACCCACCACTGCGGTGATGGTTCCGGACCGGGCCACGAGGTCGACACCCTGTAGCACGGGAAGCGCCGGATCGTAGGCGAAATGGACGTCGTTCCAGGTCACCGACTCGACGGGCGACGGGAAGCGCGCGGGCTTGTCCGGATCGACAATGTCGGCTTCGAGTTCCAGCAGGTAGAACGCTCTCTCGAGCCCGATGAAGAGATCCTGCAGGCGGGCCCAGGCGCCGACCAGTCCGGTGCCCCCGAACAACGCGCCGCGACGCGTTTCCGGTCGACCTCCGGTCGCTCCGCTCCCTGCGTTCGACCGGAAACGCGCAATGTCGGGAATCAACGAGAGAACGTCAACGCCCAAACGTCCTCCCGGAAAGTGTGCAGTTTTCAGTTGCCAAAAGTGTGCAGTTTTCGATTGCCATTGACAGCGCGTCCTCGAACGCACCGAGATTCCACACGGCGAAGCCGATCACCGTCACCGCGGCGGCGCCGAGAAACGTCTCCCGTTCACCGAGCACCCAGTAGACGATCACGTATTCGGCACCGATCGTCACTAGTAGTTCGTTTCTCAAAATAGTTTACAAAACGGCAATGCCGGTGCATGATGCCTGCCCGATCCAGTCAGGGAGCGGGACATGGCGAGGCGAACGGAACGTGCGGCGTTGAAATTGTCCGAGTCGGATCGGGAGATGTTGACGGCGTTGAGCCGCTCGGCGACGGCGCCCGCGCGCGAGGTGACGCGCGCGAAGGTGCTGCTGAGATACGCCGCCCGGCTGTCGATTTCGCAGATACAACGGGAAGTGGGCG
>JAKZRQ010000031.1:0-14271 GCA_047518105.1 Pseudomonadales bacterium
GTCGTCGGCGTCGCATTCGATCCCGAAGGCGTCCAGCCAGGATTCCACGCGGTGTCTGCGCAACGGATCTCTGAGCGTCCCATCCGACAACAACACCGGCAGCACGATCCGTTCCTCCGCCGGTTCGCCATCGCAGGGTTCGACGGTATCGGCGTCGTTGTCGTCGTCGCAGTGGCCGCCAAGCTTGCGCGCCGCCGCCGCGATCCGATCACCCAGGCCCTCTGGATAGTGCCAGAAGATCTGGAGCTGCGCCTGGTTCTCATCGTTGAGCGCAATGCGCCAGTCGTAGGCGTTCTCTTCGGTGCCAAGTGCCGGCAGCCTCGTCCCGTCGAGCACATAGCCGTTCAGGTCGACGACGGTGCCGTCGAGTTCTTCGACGGTGCTGTCTATTGGAAACTCCGGAACTTGGACCGGCGGCAAGTCCGGCAACAAGTCGAGACGCGGGCGCGAGAGGCGGCAGTAGGCGCCTCGGTACCAGTTCACGACTGCGCTGCGGAGTTGGACGACGTGGAGCTCGGTTCGAGTCGATTGGTATTCCACCTCGATTCCGCGGACGGTGTTGACGCCGAATGTCAATGCAAAGGCCCCCACCACCGCGATGATCGCCAACGCCATGGCAATCTCAAGCAGCGTCGTGCCGGCTTCGCGGCGGCGTCTTGCGCGCATCACGATGGCAGCCAAGCCGCCTGCATCCTAGAGGGGGTAGGTGACCGTGATGGTGCCGGTGTCTTCCCCCTGGGTAACCTCCGGATCGCTTTCGGCACCGTCCTCCAGCTTCCGTGACAGCGCGTCGAGCATCTCGAGATCCACGTTTGTAACCGTGACTTCGAACTGGTAGGGAAGCGCCGCCTCGACCGCGAAGCTGTAGTCGCCCTGCCATGGATTCACGGCTGTCAACGTCTTGGCGGTCCCTTGTGAAATCGCCTTGTCGCGCACCGCGCCGGAAAGGAATCCCCGAAGTTGGAACCAGTTCGTGAGATTCGCAGTTCCGTCTCCGCAGCAAAGCGCGTCGACGCCGGCGAAGTTCTTCATGGCTTGCCGGATCGTCGCGACATCGCGAATGGCGCGGTTTATGCTAAGCGTTTGGGAAACCGCCCGGTAGACGGCTAGCGCTGCGACCACCAGGACCGCGATGATGGCAATGACGAATGCGAGCTCGATGAGGGTGACTCCCCTCGACCGGCGAATTCGCGGGTACCGTGCAGTAGTCATGTGTGTATTTCTCCCTGGGTCTGTTGGGTCTGTTGGGTCTATCGAATGCAAATGGTGGTGTTCCACGTTCCGGATCTTAGTCACAGGGACTGTTGAACCTGTTCCTGGATGTTGAGCGCCGTGAGGTAGATCGCACCAACTTGCGCGACCAACGACAAGGCGACGAAAGCGAGGCCAATGGACTCGAGTATGCGTGCCGTACGTCTCAGTCGCGCCAGGACCAATTCCCTGGCGGCCACCCCGGTCATGGCGATGGTGGTGCGCAGATCCCGGAAGTCCGCCAGCAACCTTAGCCTAACCATGTCGCGTCGCATCATCAACCCGACCGCGAGCATCTCCGAGAGGTCGCTGCCTTCGTCGAGCTTGTGCCGCATCCTCTCCAGGTACATCCCGATCCAAGGCGTCGCGTGGGTCTCCAACGTCTCGATCGTCGAACGGGGTTCGTGGCCTGCGGAGAGCAGCGTGCCGATCTGCTCGAGCGTATTGGCGGCGTGGATGCCCCGATAGAGTGAGAATGGGAAGACCTTGTCCATCTGCAGCCGGGCCGGGCCGGTCCAACGCCGCAGCAGCACCCGTATCGTGAGGACTAGAGCCACGATCGACGCCAACCCGAAGTGCCAGAAGTCGAGGATGAACCGGCCCGCCGAGTGAATGCCGTCCGCCAACGGGTGCAGACCGAAGCCTGCCTCGAGGAAACTGGGCCAGACCTGCAACGAGAACACCGCGTAGAGCGTGGCTGCGACCACAATGTACAGGATGGGTCTGCCGAGCTGCGCGATGGCGCCCTTGCTGGCTTCCTGCTGATCACGCAACCGCTGCAGGACGGCCAACCCGGTTTGCGACAGGTCGCCGCTCTCCCGTGCCGCCCCGATCGCCGCGGCGATGTCGAAGCGGAACATCGATTCCATGGCCATGTCCACCGGCAGCCCTTCGTCGAGCTTGCGCAGCAGGACCCGGGCCACGCTGCGACCTAGGGACTCGCCAACCTCCTGGATGTGCTGGAGCACGCCATGCAGCGGGATGCCGTCGCTCAGCAGGCGAATCATATCCTCCAGGAAGTCGATCTGTTTGTCGACCGACACGCGGAACTGCCAACGCAGGAACGCCTCTTCGATGATGACGACGGATTGGAGCTGCAATTCCAGTGCCATGGCTAGCCGTTGGCTTGGCGTGCGGCGCGGGCATTGGCGGCGCCGGTGGCGTAGGTGCGGGTGTGCTCGTCCTCGTCGAGCGCACAGACGAGCTTCTCCACGTCCCGCGGATCGACCACCCCGGCCTTGATGTACTCCATGGCGTGGTCCCGGATGGACGGCCAGTTCTCATCGTCGAGCGATTCCCGCCAATCCGCCCAGCGCCGATGCCGGATGTAGTCCCGGGAGAGTTCGTCGACCGCCACCATTTCCGCCACGAGAACGCGGCCCTTGATGCCCGTACCCGGGGTCGGGGCCTTTTCGTTTTCCAGGTGCGGACCGCAGTGTTCGCATCCGGCGCCGCGCAGCCGCACCCGTTCGTCGTTGGCGAACAGAGTGGACAGTCGGGCAATGGCGACGGCCTCGTCCTCGCCCACGGTTTGATCTTCCGGAGCCCCCGGGTCGCCGAAGCGCTTCACGCCGTCCGCCGATTCGATGGCGGCGCGGGCGTCGACGAGCGGCATCGAGCATCGCTCGCACAGCCTGGGCACGAGACGCTGGTTCACCAGGAGAACCAGGAAGTTGGGATCGTAGAGCATCTCGTGCTCGACCCCGAGGTCCTCCATGCGCGTGGGGATCGACAACACGTTGGCCGCATGCACCGTGGTCAGGGTCAGTTTGCCCGAGGTGGCGAGATCCTGGATCGCGTTGGCGGTGGCCGCGTCCTTGATCTCGCCAAGCACGTTGATGTTGGAATCCCAGCGGTTGAGGCCGCCGAGGAGCGCATCCCAGCCGCTGTGCTCCACTAGGCTGCTCACCGAGACGTGGGTAACATGGTCGAGCTCGCGCTCCACGGGTTCCTCCAGGGACACGATCTTGCGCCGAGCCTTTTCCGTTGGAGAGAAACCGTCGAGCAGGGCGGTCAACGACGAACTCTTGCCGGAACCGGTGGGCCCGGAGAACACGATCACGCCGTAGGGCTTGCGAACCGCCTCGCTCAACAGCTTGATCTGCGACGGTCGGTAGCCGAGCTCTTGGAGCTGCAACGGCGTGTCGTCCGGCCGCCAGATGCGGATGAAGATGTCCACGCCGCGGATCTCCGGCGCGGTGGCGAAGCGCAACGCCACGATGTGTTCGTCCACCTTGGTTTGCGCCGAAGCGTTCAGCGCCTCGGTGGTGGTGAACTGGCGCGAGCCCCGCTTCGCCAGCCGGGTGAACATGTAGTTGCCGAGCTGTTTGATGATCTGCACCGTGACCTTGGGCCGGTCGTCGCCGGTGATTTCCTGCATCTCGCCATCGACCCGGAAACGGACCCTTGCGGTGTCCGGCTCGCGCATCTCGAAGTGGATGTCCGAGGCGTTGCGATCCATGGCTTCCTTCAGCAGTTCGCGCAGCTTCCCCTGGACCTGGGTTTCGGTGAGCGTCTCGTCCTGGCGTTTCGCCTTCGCGACCAAACGATTGACCGCAGGATGCACTTCGACGGGCCAACGCTTGAGGGACAAGAGCGCATTCGTCGCTTCCACTTCCGCGCTGTTCGGGTCGTCGGTGATGATCCAGCACAAATCGACCTCGTTGTCGACGTAGTGGGCGCGAACCGTGGCGCGATCGCCGCAAATGCGCTCGACCCACTCGCGCAGTGCGGGATTCCGAACGGGTTCGAGGCCCTGGTACATCAGGTCTTCTTCCGCGAGGATCGGCGCGACGGCCCATAACTCGGCCAGCTCACGGATGCGATCGGGCTCGGTGTCGACGAGTTCGCTGTCTTGGTCCTCGCCCTTGTCGCCCACGTTGGCGGGGTGCGAGAACCGAAAGAACCGCCCGATTCCGCCGGTCTTCGGTACCGCGACGTGCTGCTTGGGCGAATCGTCCGCCAACAGCTCGTCGGATTGCGTTGTCTCGCTCATGGCTGCCGCGCTCGTGCTACCGGGCGGACGTGCTGTCGAGCGGGCTGAAGTAGCTCAAGCGCCTCTCGGCCCCGCCGCAGGCGATGGTGGCCAAGTCGGCGGCGACGGCTTGCAGCCGGCAGGCCGTTGTGCCCACGGACCCGCCGACGGCGACTTCGAGGGTGTTCCCGCCGCCAAAAGACAAGGTCGCCCGCGTCGGTTCGTCGGACGGGCCGATCCAATGGACGCGAACTTCGTTCAGGCAGACGCAGGTCGAAGGCGTGGCATCCACACCGATGACCCGTTCGTACTGATCGGCCAGTTCGGGCGAGGTGCGGACCAGCTCGCGAACCTTTTGGTTGGCTTCGAACAGCTTCTCGAGGTCGCCGAGTTGCTTGACCTTGCGTTCGAGCTCCGAGTCCTGCGGGCCTTGGAGCTCTTCCAACTGGATGCGCAGTTTCTTCAGCTTGATTTCCCGCTCCAGGCGGTCGATTTCCAAGTTGTCGCGCACCTTGGGCGGCAACTCGGGCAGGTCGGGAGCGGCGGACTCCGCATCGGCAGCGAGTCCGGTCGAAGCGAAGCCGACCGACAGGCTCAGGATCGCACACACGGCTACCCCGCGCCTGCCGCAGTTTCTGCTGCTTCGCAGCCGGTCGAGTTCCATGCAAATCTCGCCAGACGGAACAAAAGCGGACTTTACACTAAAACCGTCAGGCTGCGTGAACGTCGGCTGTGGGGGTGTGCGACATATCTTTGGTAGGGGAAGGATTTCATGCGGCCATGCTGTAAAGGCGATCCTCCCAATAGTCGTCGAACCAGCCGCTGTCGCGCGCCGAGCCGATGGCGAGCACGGCGTTGGCGCCGCCGACCGTCCAGCGCATGCCAGCGCTCTTCAGGCGGCGGTTGACGAGCGGCTTGCAGGCCGACTCGACTCGACGCGTCCCGAGTCGTTCGGCAGGCGGCGCGCCAGTTCCGCCAGTTCCCCGTGCCATCGCGGACCCTCCTTGGTCCTTGTGCAACACAACCCAGGACAACGGGTCCGCGTGGCGCCAACCCCGGCCCGAAGACCCCTGAAAGACGCCACTCCCTTCTGCAGGTCTCCCGGACTCCGTCGCACACCCTGGCGCGGCCGTGGGGTATCCTTCGCGGGTAGCCAACGGAGGAAGCATGTTCGACTTGACCGGAAAAGTGGGGGTGGTGACCGGCGGCAACGGCGGCATCGGCTTGGGTTTCGCCGAGGGTTTGGCGGAACACGGTGCCGGTCTTTGCATCTGGGGCACGAACGAGGACAAGAACGCTGCGGCCAAGGAAAAGCTCGAGCGGTACGGCGGACGGGTGGCGGCATTGCGCTGCGATGTGGGCGTCGAGGAGCAAGTGGTCGACGCCTTCGCCGAGACCTTGGCCGTCTTCGGCCACGTGGACGCCTGCTTCGCCAACGCCGGCGTGGGCGGCGGCGGCGCGCGCTTCGACGCCATGACGCTGGAGGAGTGGCACCGGGTCTTCAGGGTGAACATGGACGGCGTCATGTTCACCTTCCGGGAAGCGGTCAAGCACATGCGCGAGAGCGGCCGCGGCGGCTCGCTGGTGGTCACTAGCAGCGGCACGGCGCGGTTCGGCGCGGCCGGCAGCGAGCACTATTCGGCCACCAAGGCCGGCGTCATCGCGCTCATCCAGTCGCTGGCCGTCGGCCAGGCGCGCTACGGCATCCGCGCCAACGCCATCATCCCCGGCTGGATCGAGACCGCGATGACGGCGCGCGCCCTCCAGACCGAGGCCTTCCAGACCAAGGTAATCAAGCGGATCCCCCAGCGCCGCTGGGGCCAGCCGGAGGACTTCCGCGCCATCGCGGTCTACCTCGCAAGCGACGAAAGCAGCTACCACACCGGCGACACCATCGCCATCGACGGCGGCGTCTCGCACTTCTAGCGCCGCGAAACTCCGCCCGCTGCGCGGGATGCGGCTGCGCACGGCCATGTTCGGGCATTACCGCAATGGCCAATGGCTGCGCTTCCAATGCGATCCTCACGACGGCTTCCGCGAGGAGTGGCTCCCGGGGATGACCGAGCGGCAGAAGGAACTGCTGCGGATGACAAACGGCGTGGATCACCGTCACGGTGCTGACTTCTACGAGCGGTAACGGCGGTAGCACGTCGGCCAGGCGCAACGTCGAGAGCCGTTGTATTCGACCAGACCAAAACGGAGGCGCGCTATGATCGTGTCAGGCACAACACCGACATGACCATGGACCTCTCCACGAAATCACGCATCGGGCCAGGGTCATTGAGCGGGGCTGATGTTCACCCGCAGGTTGCATTTGGCACAGCGCTTGGGGTTGCTCTGACCATGCTGGGCACCGCTGCGGTCCACGCCCAGACGGAGCCGGCGCCCACCTCGTTCCGGGACTGTTCGACCTGCCCGGAGATGGTGATGGTCCCGGCCGGCGAATTCATGCGCGGTTCGGTCCAGAACGAGCCGGGGCGCAGCCTCGACTCGCGCAATCACGACGAGGACGACCTGGAAGGGCCCGGCGGCAACCGTGTTCGGGTTTCAGTGTCCGCGTTCGCGCTCGGCGTCTACGAGGTGACGAACGCCCAATTCGCGCAATTCGTCGAGGACACGGGCTACGAGGTGTCGCCCGGCTGCGTCGCCGATCCAGACCGGGACGGCCTCTGGCGCTGGGACGAGGCAGGAACTTGGAACAACCTGGGACGGGAGCACCGTAGCGACTTCCCCGCTTCCTGCATCGACTGGAACGCCGCGAACGCCTATGTGCACTGGCTCGGCCTGCTCACGGGCGGGCGGTACCGGTTGCCGACGGAAGCGGAGTTCGAGTACGCGTTGCGGGCAGGCAGCGACACCGCCTACCACTTCGGCGACGACCCGGAACTCCTCTACGAATACGGGAACGTACCCGACCAGTCACGCAACGCGGTCTCGCCCGAACTGGTCACGGCCGCCTGCAGCGACGGTTTCGCGGACATGGCGCCGGTCGGGCAGTTCAAGCCGAACGCCTTCGGCTTGCACGACATGACGGGCAACGTCTGGGAGTGGCTGGCCGACTGCTACGAGCGCAGTTACGCCAACGTGCCAACCGACGGCTCCGCGCTCCACCGGGACGATTGCACCGCGTACAGCATCCGTGGCAGCTCCTGGGGCTACGACCTGCCGAGCCTGCGGTCCGCCGACCGTAGCGACGACCCGCCTGAAACCCGCTTCGACGGCATTGGGCTCCGGGTCGCCCGGGATCTGGCGCCCGAGCCGAACGTGCCGGACTGGGACCTGCGGGTGTTCGAGGACCGAACGCACGGCGTCTCCGTCCTGTACCCCGCTTCGTACCGCACGGTCGTCGACGCTGAGGACAAGCTCTTCAGCGTCGCATCGCCGTACGGAATCCCGCGCATGGACATCGTGCTGACGCCGGATGCGCGCGCCGATGCCGAACAGTTGGCGGTCGCGTATGTCGGGTCGCTTACCGTCGGGGACAAGAAGCGCGACTACCCGAGGTCCTCCGATGAGGAAGTGCCCGAACCGGTCACGAGCGCCGGAACGACAACGCTCCCTGGTGGGACCATGGCCGACGAGGTCTCCGTTGACTGGCAATCGGCCGAGTCGCAGTTGCAGTTGCGCACGCTCGTGCTCAGCGTGGCCAACGACGCCCATGGCCGGATCACGCTCTACCTGACGGGCGGGCGGAAACACGACTGGGAAGACCTACGGACACTGGCCGGCACGCTGCGCGTCGACCAGTGATCGAAGGCGCACGAACAAGACGCAAACCATGGTTCTCGACCAGAAACTAGCGTCTAACGACGTCATCGTGCTCGACGGCGCCATCGGCTCGGAAATCGAGCGCCTCGGCGGGAAGATGGACGCCGCCGCGTGGTGCGGCGTGGCAAACGGGACGCATCCCGACACCGTGCGGCGCGTGCACGAGGCCTACCTCGAAGCCGGCGCCGACGTCATTACCGCCAACACGTTCGCGACCTGCCGTCACGTTTTGGAGGCCGCCGGCTACGGCGACGAGACGGTGGCAATCAACCGGCGGGCGGTCGAACTCGCGCGCGAGGCGCGGGACCGGGTGGCACCCGACCGGCCGGTGGCCATCGCCGGCTCCATGTCGAACAACGTGGCGTGGCTGCCAGGAACCGTTGCGGCCGACCCCGTCTACCTGCCCTCGCCGGAACGGGAGGCCGCGAACTACCGGGAAATGGCGGATGTCCTCGCCGAAGCGGGATGCGACCTGCTCGTGATGGAAATGATGCTGGACGTGGAGCATGCGAGCCGTGTCATGGAGGCAGCGCTGGCCACCGGGCTGCCGGTGTGGACGGGCATCAGCACCAGTCAGGGGCCGGGCGGCGCGATGGTCGGTTGGGACCAAGCGAGGGAGGAGGAGGATGACAGACTCCCCGACGGATACCAGCAGCCCGCGACGGAACCGCTCGAAACGATCATCGACGCGCTCTGCGCACTCGGCCCACAGGTCGTCGGCATCATGCACAGCTCACTGCCGTCCACCACGCGGGGGCTGGAAGTCCTCTTCGAACGATGGAACGGCCCGGTCATGGCCTACCCCGAAGCGACAGGTTTCGACGCGACGAACCGACAGTGGCAGGGTCCGGTCAAACCGGAGGATTTCGCCGCCCACTGCCGCCGCTGGGTCGAGAGTGGCGTTCAGATCATCGGGGGATGCTGCGGCACCACCATCCACCACATCCGGGCAATGGTGGACCGGCTGCCAGACCGGACTGGACCTCGCGCCCGTGCAGTGGCTTGACTGCGCGGATTGCCTCCGGTATGCCCGATCCTGAACTCTTGTTTCCCGGTTGTGGGGCTACTTCCACTAGGAGAATTCGCGTAGCGAATTCTCGGGGCGACCGCGAAGCGGTCGCGTCCCCTACAGGACGCCCGGAAACAGAGCCGCGCGGTCCTTCGGATAGCCGCTGAAATTCTCGCGATACCAATTGCGCTCGCGGCACCAGGTTGGCGATTGTCCAGAGGGCGAAGGCCAGGCCCGGCAGCGACCAGGTCAACAGCGCGAAGCCCACCCACTCAATGATCTCGCCGGACAGTTTGGGGCAGCAAACAACGTTGAACGGCCCCCCGGAGGGCATGACCCGGCGACCGGCATCCTTGCTGCGAAGGTACCGGAGGCGGTAGTCGGCCCAGATGTTGAGCGCCGCGCCACCAATGAACAGAACCAGACCGACGACAAAACGCGGGTCCGTCAGCCATTGATCGGGATAGTCGGCGACGTGGCCCATGAACCAGCCCAACGAGCCGCCATTTATCAGGTTGAAGGCGACGGATGCGGTGCACATCGTCAATGGTCAATGGCACCGTCGCGTCTCGCTTCGGCACCAGAGCGCACCATACGAAGCCCCGGTGTCCGTAGTGGGCCAGCCAGGGGCCGACGACGGCGTTGCCGACCAAGTGGAAGTTGTCGCTGGCAAGGTAGATGGCGGGAAATGTCACCAGGGCCAGCAGTTCCATGAGGAACCATGCCCACCGGCTGTTCACACGGGGGCCGACACCGGTGCGACCCAACCGTCCAACGGGATCCCAACCGGCTAGTCCAGCAGCCAAGGCCGGCAAGGCTGCTACAGCCCAGATGGCGGCGACCGTCAGATGGGCCCAGGGTTGACTCACGACATACACCCCGCCTTCGTGATTGGCCAGTGCGGTTCCGTTAATAATGCCAGCCGCATTTTCGTTAGCTCGGGTTGCGTCCCCGTCAAAACGCGCTTGTCACAACGACATCGGGCATACCACAGCATGTCACAGCACGGTGTCACAGCTCGGCCACTGACCTTGGGGACGTTAGCAGACACCGAGACGCCGAACGGCGCTTACGTTCCAGCGCTCAGCTACAACCCTTGTTCCTCGCTCTCCAAAGGTCACCACCGGGTGTAGCGTAGGGCGACGATCAGACTCTCCATTGTTAGAATCACCGACCATCGCCACACCGCCGAAGCTGTCGAGTGATCCTCATTCCCACCAGTTTGGGCACCCCGAAACGGGGTCCCGAAACGTTGAGACTCGGAGACAACCCGTGAACGTAAGTGACGCGGAAATCCAACAACGTTTGCGCTTGGGCGAGGACAGCGCCTGGGAGTTCAAGCAGATTGAGTTCACTGGCGATCGCCCGACCAGCCCCCGACGTGAGGACCTGGCCGACGAGATGGCGGCCTTCGCCAATGCGAACGGCGGCGTGCTTCTTTGCGGTGTTACCGACGGCGGCCAGATTCAGGGAATGTCCCAAGAGCAGATGGCGGCCCTTGACCGCTTGTTGGTCGAAGTGAGCACGGATTCAGTCGAGCCTGCCTTGCGCATCGATGTTCACCACCGAATGCTCGATGAAAAGACTCTCCTGCTCGTCCAAGTGTCGCGGGGCGATACTGTTCATGAACGCTCCGGACGCGCATTCATCCGAGTTGGGGCGACCAAGCGCCGCTTGGACGGCGACGAGCGCCTGCGGCTAGCCCAGAGTCGCGCACAGAGCCGCTACCTCTGGTTTGACAAGCAGGTAGCACCACAGACGGGTTTCGAGACGCTAGCCGAGCGCCTATGGGAGCCTCTGCTAAGTGTGGCCGGAGCGGCAGACCCACGCCGGGGTCTGATGAACCTTCGCCTTTTGGCACAGGACGAATCCGGTGTGCATCGGGCCACGGTCGCTGGCGTATTGCTTTGTGCCCACGCGCCGGAGGAACGGTTGCCCCAAGCCACCATTGTGGCGACACACTATCGTGGACAGGATCGCGCCTCCGGCCAGTTGGATGCGCAGGAAATTTCCGGCCCACTTCCCGACCAGATCGCCGATGCGGTGAAGTTCGTGGTTCGAAACATGCGAGTTGCGGCACGCAAAATGCCGGAACGAGAGGATTTGCCCCAATACAGCGTCGCGGCGGTCTTTGAAGCCGTGGTCAACGCAGTCGCACACCGTGATTACTCGATGTCGTCGCGACGAATCAGGTTGTCAATGTTCAAGGACCGCCTTGAGATCGACTCGCCGGGTCAACTTCCCAATGGGATGACCATAGAAGGTATGGACGCGAGCCAAGCAACCCGCAACGAAGTGATCGCTTCCGTCTTTGGGCGGATTCCCGTTGGCGATGTGCCGGGATCGGACCATCGTCGGTACTTGATGGAACGCCGAGGAGACGGTGTCGCCGTTATCCTCAAGGAGACTCAAGAGACCGCCGGAACGCTACCGGAATACAGGGTGGTTGATGAATCCAGCCTAGTGCTGACCATCCCCGCTGCCAGACTGGAACTCATTCCCGCCGACGCGACGGTTACTGTGCACTCTGAGGGAGCACCGCTCTCCGGAGTCGAGGTATTCGCGCTTTTCCCAAACAAGACGTGGCAGCGGACTACCACGGACGAAGCTGGCGAAGCTGCGCTTGACCTGTATACAACGCATCTTCCCATGACCGTTTACGCCGCTGCACCAACGTATGCTGCCGGACTCGAACGGGAGTGGAAACCGAATCAGGGAGGTCTGCTGCTGGAACTCGATCCCCTCCCGTCCGGAGGCGCAGCCATATTCCCCCAGGCCACTGGGCATCTCCCCGGCCTGCGCGGGCAATTGAACCCGAAACGCGATAGTTCCGACCGGACCTATCTGTACGCAGATAACATCGCTATCGAGGAGGGACGACAGCAGCCGGTTCCCTTTCGACTCGGTAAGTCCATGCGGCTTACCGACGCGTTTGGCACCGAGTTGTCGGTAACCATTGTTGACGTCATCGGGCGTTCCGCGTTGGTGGAGTATCGGTCGTACAAGCCGTGAGACGTCTCGACATGGCTTGCGCAGTACACCGGTCAAGTTGCGCCTGTACCGCCCGGCGAATCGACATCAACAGGAAAAACGCATGTTCGTGTTGACGAAGCGGGGCGGATGGGACCGACGTTCCGATGACGTTCGCGGACGCAGAGGCGTGCCTAGGGTTGACTCACCACATGCGCCCTACGGGCCCGTCCACTGTCACCTGGCGTCCGACGAGGCGGCTGTAGAGGCCGCCGCTGGCGATCAGTTCGTCGTGGTTGCCGGTTTCCCGGGTACGACCCGCGTCGAGCACGACGATTCGGTCGGCGTTTGCGCACCGTAGAGAGGCGGTGCGCGATCACGATCGTCGTGCGTTCGGTCATCAGTTCCTCGAGAGCATGGCGCACGGCCTGCTCGTTGACCGCGTCGAGATGCGACGTCGCTTCGTCGAGGATGAGCACTTGGGCATCTCTAAGGAACGCCCGTGCAATCGCGACGCGCTGGCGCTGTCCCCCGGACAGCCGTACCCCCGCTCGCCGACGCACGTCTCCAGGCCGTCCGGGAGGGCTTCCACGAACGGGCCCAGGGAGGCCCGGTGCACCGCTTCGTCGAGTTCGGCCGTGGTCGCCTCCGGCTTCGATGAGGATGTTGGCCCTCAGTGTCTCGTTGAACAGGTAGGTATCCTGGGTGACCAGCGCGACTCGATCGCGCAGTTCGTCGAGCCGGTACTCGCACAGGTCGTGGCCATCGAACCGGATGACGCCCGAACCCGGGTCCCAGAATCGCATCAAGAGGTGCGCGGCGTGGTCTTGCCAGCCCCCGAGGGACCGACCAGCGCCAGCGTCTTGCCCGCTGGCACCGTGAAGGTCGCCCCTTCGAGCGCGAGACGACGGTTGCCGAGATACGAGAAGCCGACGTCGCGGACCTCGATCTCGATGCCTCCCGAACGCGACGGCGCGCCCACCCCGGGTCCGTCCGTCACCGCCTCGACCTCGTTGTGGACCGCGAAGAGCCGGCGCGTCGCACCCAGCGTGTCGGCAAGCTGTCGGCCGATGTGGGCGATCTCGGACACGGGCAGAAACGCCGACATCGCGAGCAGGGTCAGCATGGGCAGGATCGCGGGCTCGAGCGCATCGTTAGCGACCAAGTGCGTACCGGTCGCCACCACCACAAGCCCACCGAGACCGGTGACGGCCTCCAGGATCGCGGTCTGCTTGGTGAGGTCGGCGTAGAACGGCAGCCGCAGCGTCGTGTGGCGCTCGATGCGCGCAACGAACTCGGCCCCGCGAGCCTCCGTGCGTTGGAACGCGAGGATCTCGGACATCTCCTGGATGGTGTCCACCGCGTGCGCGTTCATGTCGCCGAAGGCCTCCCGGGCCCGCGAGCCCAGCACGTCGATGCGTCGCCGGGCAAGAAAGGGGCTGATCGCCACCACGGCGAGAAACGGCGCGAGGGCCAACGCCATCGGCCAGCCGAACCACGCCAGCGTGCCGACGACCGCCGCAGGCACCGGCACCGCGACGAGGAACGGCGCGACGGTGTGCGCGAATGTCGTCGTCCCGGGCCATGAACTCGATGTTGTCCCGGGGGCTGGACTTCAAGCGCGGCGACATCGACCCCTCGGTGTAGGGTATGTAGTCGTCCAACGGCAGCGCACCGGTCGACGCCAAGTAGTCGTCGATGCGTTTCCTCGGCCAGCCTTCCACCGGCTTGCCCAAGGAACAGCCGACCGCCCGGCCTAGCCCGCAGTTCTCACCAGGCCGCTTGTCGGCGTCAAAAAAAGCTCTTGGGTTTCACTAGTTTGACCGCGATGTCGATGATCGTGCCGATGTGCCGATGGCGGACTGCGCTGGCCGCGCCTATGCCGCGCTTGCGCGGCACCCTCGCACGGATCTTTTGGCCCCGTGTACACACGGGCCCGTGCGCGCACGTGCTCCCTCAACCGTAGGCCCCGCTATGCTTTCGGTCGCGAGCACGCGCACGTGCCCGTGTGTACACGGGGCCAAAATCCTCCGCGATCATCACGGCCCCTAGTGAGAGATGCGGGTTAGGCCGGGTGCTCGCGCCAGTGCGCTACGATCATCGCCAACGCCGGCACGACGAACAGGATCACGACGCTCGCGAATAGAATGCCCGTTGTCAGGCTCACCGCCATGGGGATGAGGAACTGGGCCTGGGTGTCGGTTTCGAACAGCATCGGCGTCAAGCCGAGCGCCGTGGTTGCGGTGGTCAGGAAGATCGCCCGGAAGCGGTGGCGGACGGCTTCCACGATCGCCTCGGC
>JAKZRQ010000032.1:0-5786 GCA_047518105.1 Pseudomonadales bacterium
TGAATGCCGGCGGAATGCACCATCCATCCGTGGCAGAAGATGACGTCTCCCGCCTTGCCGGTGAACTCGAGAGGCTGGATCTCGGCCTTGATGCGGTCCATGACCTCGGTCGATCGTTCGGTGGCCACCCAGTTGAGCGCCTGCTCCGAGGTCGGGTAGAGCAATTGCGGCGAGGTCGGGTAGATGGTGAACCCGCCGGAGTTCGGCGGTACGTCGTCGAGATAGGTCACCGCCGACATCTCGGTCATGCTCTGGTCCATGTGCGGGCCGAGCATCGACTCCGGCGCCTCGGGGTCGAGGGGGAAAACCGCGTAGATGCCTCGATTGCGACGCGGCCGCTTGACCGGGCCGCCGAGCAGCGCTTCCACCATGTGGAGCATTCGCGGGTGCGCCGATGTGGCGGCGACGAACGCGGGATCGTGGCCGATGCCATGCCAGCGCCAGACGTCGTTGCTGCGGTCGCGGGTGAGCTTGTAGGGCAAGCGGCCGACCCGTTCGCCCACCGTCGCGCCCGGCCGCTTGTCGTCGGGCGACGGCCAGGCGCCGCCGCCCATCCAATTCTCGGCGAGGCCCCAACGGTTTTCTCGGATCCAGCGTTCGCCGGGTGCCGCCCAGGTTCTCGGATCCGGTGTCAGGCCCGCTTCGATTGCGGGAGGTTGCCGCCACCAGAGGTCGATGAAAGGCGCGAAGCCGCGCTTCGGAATCAGCCCGCGCTTGACGACGAACCCCTGGGTTCTGAACTGCTCGATCTCCTCCGCCGTGAGCCCCAACGCGTCCGCGCCGGGCGGGTCGAGATCGGGCGTGATCGACAACGGACGGTGGACGGGCGCCGCCTTGGTCCCGAAGGCAGCCTCCGGATCCTTCGGCGCTGGCGCGGAAATCTCGCCGTGGGGGTTGTTTTTCCTTGCGGCCACTCGTGGTTCCTGAGACTCGGCGCGCTGCATGTGCAGCTCGATCGAGAATGGGCGCCCTCAGGGCGCGCATTCTCCCGGCCTCGTTCGAAATGCAACCCAGGTGTCAATATTCGGAGCGCTCAGGGACCCTGGGCGGCGGGATCGGCTGGTCAGAGTAACCATACGATTCGATCCGCGTCCACTGCCGAATGCTCGCATTTCTCCCGGCTTCGTTCGAAATGCAACTCAAGTGTCAACATTCGGCGTGTTTGAGGAATCCAGCAAGCCGGATCGAACCGGCGCCCTGACGACAAGAGACCTACTTCATCCGGTAGCGAATCGGCAAGCTCTTCAGTCCGCCAACGAAGGTTGATCGCGAGTAGGCCGGCTCGCCGTTCAACTCGACACTGTCCACGCGGCGCAGCAGTTCCTGGTACAGCGCGGCCATCTCCATCCTCGCCAGGTGCTGGCCGAGGCAGACGTGGGGGCCGTAGCCGAAGGCCAGGTGATTGACCCGTCGATCCACCCGGAATGCGAAGGGATCGTTGAACGCGGCTTCGTCGCGGTTGGCAGAGGGGTACCACAGCACGCAGGACTGGCCCTCGGCGACATCGACGCCGCCCACCGTGCAATCGGCGGTGGCGGTTCGGGCGAACTGGCGCACGGGCGTGACCCAGCGGATGACCTCGTCGATCGCGGTTCGCATGTAGCGGTCCGGTTCCCGACGGAGCTTGTCGAACTCGTCGGGATTCTCGATCAGCGCAAGCAGTCCACCCGCGGTGGACGAACTCGTCGTATCGTGGCCGGCGGTTGCGATGATCTGATAGTAGCCGCTGGTCTCGTGTTCGGGGACAGGCTCGCCGTCGATGCGGGCGTTGGCGATCAGGCTCGCCACGTCGTCGGTGGGATGGGCGCGGCGGCTCTCGCTCAACTCCGTGAAGTACGCCTCGAAGTCCGCCACCACGTCCATCAACGACTCCGGCTCGAAGGACCGCCTCGTGTCCGGGTCGGCGCCGCCGAACAACTCCTGGGTCAGCTTCAGCATCAGCGGTTCGTCCCGTTCGGGGATGCCCAGAATCGACATGATCACGCGCAGCGGAAACCAGATCGCGACATCCTTGACGAAGTCGCACTCGCCGCCCAATTCGTCGAGGCGGTCCACGGTCATGGTCGCCAGTTCGCCGATGCGGCCGGTCAATCTGCGCAGGTTGGATCCCATGAACCAGCGCTGCGTCAACGCCCGGTAGCGGCTGTGGTCGGGGTCGTCCATCGTCACCAGGGAGCGAACGAGGTGACGGCGCCCCGTCAAGTGCCGGATGATCTCGCCCAGCATGATGGGCGCGAGAATCGGGCGCGGATCGTTGATGAACAGCTTCTTGTCGCTCTCGATGGCCTTGACGTCGGCGTGGCGGGTGATAGACCAGAACGGCTCGAAGCCCCCGGGCGTCATCCACCGGACGGGAGCGTTCTCGCGCAGCCAGGCGAACTGCGCGTGCAGCCAGTCCTCATCCGCCCAGCGCCGGGCGGCGACGATGGCGTCGTCCAGCTCCGGTGATTCGGTAACGACTTCGAGGGTCATGGCTCACCCCTCCAGATTTCACGGTACGCGGGAACCGTGATTGTCTACCCACCGTGGCGAGTTTGCACGGCGGAGCTCCGGGGCAAGCGGACCGGTATCGGACGTTCTCGTTCCTATCGACGGGAACCGGACCGGCAGGACGGCCGGTACGGAGCCATGGCGCAGGATCAGCGGGTCGCCGCAGGTGCGCGGGAGAAAGGAGCCGTCGCTGGGGATCGGGAAATCGGTAGTTCGCGTTGGGAGGGCGTTGGGCAGGCGCGTCCAACTGGCTCTTGGCTCGCATCAGCCATGGCCATCCGTCGGCGTATCTCGGCTCGGGGGGATGACTGCGGGCGTCGAACGGGCCGGTATTTCAGAAGGGGATCCGTTGAACGCCTTGGACGGTGTCGAAGTGCGTGTCGTTGCTCATGACGGGCAGGACATGCTGGCGCGCAAGGGCGGCGATCCAGGTGTCGTTTGACGGTATCGGGGCACCGAGCCGCCTGAGACGCAGCCTGATCTGAGCATAGGTGTGCGCCGTTGCGGCGGTTACGGTGGCGATTTCGGTGAGGGGGAGGTGGCGGCGGAGCCATGCCTCGTAGCGTGTTCGATGGCGCGACTGGCGGATGCCGAAGTAGTACTCGCCAAGGACGATGCTTGGCACGACCAGACGTTCCGCCGAGCGGAGGGGGGCCTCGGCCGCCGCGAGTCCTTCCGCCCAGGCGGACCGCGCGTTGGTGTCGAGAATCACGGGATGTCGTCTGCGCCGAGTTTCTCGAATTCGTTTTCCATCATGTCGAGGACGGTGCGGTGGTCGTCGCCGAGGTCGGCAAGTCCGCCGAATCCCCCCATCCATGGCGGGTCGGGCTCAACGCCGAGCTCGGCGTCGACGCGGGCGCCCCGAACTGGAGCCACGACCGTGTGTCGACTGAGCTCTTGCTCTACCGCATCGGCAAAAAACCGTTTGAGTGTGATGCCGCGACCGGCCGCAAAGGCCTTCGCGCGGCGGAAGGTGACGTCGGGAAGTTCGATGGTCGTCTTCATGGTCGCCCATATTTCCATATTTGCGGTGCCCGTGGCGACCCGGGGACGGCCTTTTGGAGGAACGAAGCCGACGACGGACTGGTCGCTGGTGGATGACATGCGACTCGAGAACAACCGCTGTTGTGCGAGCGAAATCGAATGGCGGGTCGTTCAGTCGTCGAACACGGCCCAGCCTTCGTCCAGCAAGGCGACCGTTGCCAACGCGGGCCGACCGTCTGGACGGGTCGCGGCGTAGCGGGCTTGGAGGCGCGTGTCGGTGTCTTTGGAAGCCGCCACGACGGCTGCCCAGCCGATGCCGGACAGCGGGACCTTGACGCGGCCGAACCAATAGGGTTCGTCTCCTTCGGCGAAATGGCCGACACAGAGGTGGAAGAACCTCGCCCCCGACGGGCCTTGGACGAACGGGCCGAAGAAGTCGGGCTCGGGTCCGGTCTTGGCCTTGCGCGCCGTCACGGCGAGGTCGAAGGCGATCGGTTCGCTGTTGGCCTCGACATAGTCGAGCCGCTCGCTCGTTGGTCCCTTCCCGCGCTGCAGGCAGAAGGCGCAGCCCGCCGGTGGATCGACGAGCTCGATCCTGAGCCGGAGGTCCTGTTCCTTTGCCCCGAACTACCCGGTCTCGACGCGCCGGATCAGGTCGTAGGTGTCGCACGCATTGATCGCCTCGTCAATGTCGTTGAGGCGCCGCGTATCCACGCGAGTCAGTGCCACCGAGTCCGCCCGCGCGGCAGTGCCAAACTTGCATTCTGCCAAGCGGCGCGGCGGATCGCGGGCTTCGGTACGGCCGCGTTCGGTTCCTTTCTGAAACGCATCTTCGATCACTCCACCAACTCTCCTCCAAAGCCTATCCGACCTTTGGCACCGGGAGAGTAGAGCACATGTACGTTTTCCCTGGGTCGGTCGAGGGTTCGGGCGACCATTTCCGCGATCTCTGCCATATCTAGCCGAAGTTGGTTGGCATCGGGCAATTCGGCCCGTAGTACAGTGACGAACGTGGGACGCGTAGCGGCGTCGATGACCGTCTTGTTCTCGGCGTATTGGTCCGGGTTGATCGACCGCAATCTGACCCAGGTGCCTCCCGGCTCGCTGTGGAAAAAATCACCCAGTTCGTCGGCAAGGGTCTGCAATCGGCCCTTGCTCGGCGCAGACTCGGCTGCGCTCGTCACGACTTCGACGTCAACAATCGGCATGTCGCACGCTGATTTTGATCGGAGTTAGACACTTGTCGGCACCGGCAATCACTCGATTTCGATTTCCGTGATGTGCCGCCAACGCGCCGCAACCGGATTGAACGGATGGATGGGTGATTCCCCCCTACTGGACTACCTGCTGTAGTCCGCGTCGCCGGGTTTGGACTCGCGCTTCTCCGACCCGGCCAGGGGCCGGTTCTTCGGTGCCGACTCGTACTCGCCGCGGAAGTCGCCGAACGGCCCGTCGCGCCACTCCAGCGCCGCCTTCAGTCCGTCTTCGCGTACCCGTCGGCCGAACTCGCCTGCGGCTGGCCGATGCTTGGACATGGCTTCCACGTCCGTGCCGGACATGAGGCCCGTACGGATTCCCATGATCTCGTACTGCCGGTTGACCGCGCGCTTGTTGTAGTTCAACTGGTCGTTGTCGATGTGCCCGAGGCGCCGGGCGAACTTGATGGTGAACTCCTCGAGTTCCTCCTTGGGCTTGGCGAAGGTCGCCCAGCCGAAGTCGGCCATCTCCTCGCCGCTGAACCAGTCGCCGGTATAGGCGAAGGCCCGGGCCTTGCCGGGTTTCATGAACCAAGGCGCCCACATCATGTCCATGGTGCCCATGGCGCGCACCGGCGGATAGCCCACGCGGGCGTCGTTGGCGATCATGCGCATATCGCACATGGATGAGAGTTCCGTCGCGCCGGCGAGACACCAGCCGTGGATTTGGGCGATCACCGGCTTCGCCAGTTCCCAGATCAACCAGTGCCCCATTAGCGCGTGCCGCGACCAGTCGTAGTGCTGCGGATGGGTGGATCCGGTATCGGGCATTCCCGAGCGTTGGCTCACGAAGTCGCTTTGTTCGTCGGGATTGGGTGCTAGATCGTATCCGGCGGAGAATGCCCGGCCGGCGCCTTTCAGGATGATGACTCCTATGGCCGGATCCGCCTCGGCTTCGCGCATGGCGTCGTAGACCTCGCCGCGCAACGCGTGACTCAAGGCGTTCAGCTTCTCCGGACGGTTGAGCGTGATGAACGCCAGCCGATCATCGGTCTCGTAGAGGATGTTGTTGTAGCTCATGGTCTCTCCGTGGTGTGAATGTCAATCGAGTGAGTC
>JAKZRQ010000033.1:0-10355 GCA_047518105.1 Pseudomonadales bacterium
TGTTTACACGGGGCCAAAAGACCCGCGAGGGCACGGCCAGCGCAGTCTGCAACCGGCACGATCGTTGGCATCGCGGTCAACTTCTTGAAACCATGAGCTCTTTTGACGCCGAGAAGCGGCCTGGTGAGAAATGCGGGCTAGCGCTGGCCCCTTCACAGGCCGATGTGGAACAATCGGATGGATGAACGAACGCTCGGACAACCTCGACCGCGACGGATACCGCCCCAATGTCGGCATCGTCATTCACAACGACGAGGGCAAGGTGCTCTGGGGGCGCCGCGTGGGCGGCTTCGATGCCTGGCAGTTCCCCCAGGGTGGCATTGAACGCGGCGAGACGGTCCAGGACGCGCTCTACCGCGAGCTCGGCGAGGAGGTGGGCTTGACCGACGGCGATGTCGAGATTCGCCGATGTACGCGGGGCTGGTTGCGCTATCGAACCCCCGACGGATTCCGCCGGCGCAACTCGGCACCGGAGTTCATCGGCCAGAAGCAGAAGTGGTTTCTGCTTCGGTTGCTGGTGGATGACGATGCGGTGCGCACCGACAACACGGAACAGCCCGAGTTCGACGACTGGCGCTGGGTCAGCTACTGGTACCCGGTGGGCCAGGTGATCGCCTTCAAGCGCGGCGTGTACCGACGGGCCCTGCGCGAGTTGGCACCGTCGCTGCGCGTTGCCGCCACCCGTAGTTGACCGCGTAGGATCGGTTGAGTCCATGCTCGATGCGCTGAGGCAGATCGTCCAGGATGTTGGCGCCGCGTCCGGATTCCGCGCTGCGCTCGATCTGCTCGTCGCCCGGGTATCGATGATCTGCGATGTCGAGGTCTGTTCGATCTACCTGCGCGACCGCGCCACGGGACGCTTCAACTTCGTCGCCAACGAGGGACTCAATACGGAAATGGTGGGCAAGGTTTCGCTTGCGGCCGCCGAGGGCGTGGTCGGGCTGGTGGCGGAACGAGCGGAACCCATCAATCTGGAGGACGCATCCAGCCATGGGCGCTTCCACCCCGTATCGGGGATTGGCGAAGAGTCCTTTCGTGCGTTCCTCGGCGTACCCATCATTCATGTCCGCGAGGTGCTCGGCGTGCTCGTGGTTCAGGATCGCGAGTCGCGCCGCTACCGGGAGGACGAGGTTGCCTTCCTAGCGACCCTGGCGGCACAAGTGGCGGGCCTGGTCGCGAATGCGGAGGCAACGGGCGAGGTCAAGGGACTGGCGCCGGGCGGCGAGGCAGAGCCACGCGAGACGCGCTTCCACGGCATCCCCGGTGTCGCCGGCATCGGCATCGGTACGGCCTATGTGGTGCTGCCGGTGGCGCGCCTGGAACTGGTCACCGACTGGGAAACCGACGACATCGAGGCGGAACTCGCACTCTTCGACCGCGCCATCGGCCAGGCGCGCGACGACATCGAACGCATCAACCAGCAGATGGCGAAGAACTTGGGACCCGAGGAGCGCGAGCTGTTCGACGCCTACCTGCACATGCTCGACGACGCCGCTCTCGCGGGCGATGTCCGTCAACACATTCGCCGTGGCCAATGGGCGCAGGGTGCGGTGAAGCACGCCATCCTCGACCAGGCCGCCACCCTCGAGCGCATGCAGGATTCGTATCTGCGCGAACGATCGGCCGACGTCCGCGAGTTGGGCCAGCGGGTGCTGGCCAACCTGCAGGAGATCCGCGAGACGCGGACAAGCTATCCCGAGGACATGATCCTGGTGGCGGAGGAAGTCACGGCACCCATGATGGCGGACCTGCCCATCGAACGCCTGCGCGGCATCGTCTCGCTCAAGGGTTCACGCAACTCCCACGGCGCCATCCTGGCGGACGCGCTCGGCATCCCCACCGTCATGGGCGCCGTCAATGTGCCCACCTCCGGCGTCGAGAACCTGACCATGATCGTCGACGGCCACTACGGCGAGGTGTTCGTCAATCCCGGACCGCTGGTGCGCGACCTGTACGACAGCTTCCAGGAAGAGGAGGAGGAGTTCGCGCGGGAGCTAGAGACCCTGCGCGACCAGCCGAGCGTCACCCGCGACGGTCATCGAATCAACCTCTGGGTGAACATCGGCTTGGTCGGCGAGATCACCCGGTCTTTGGACCGTGGCGCCGAGGGGATCGGCTTGTTCCGCACCGAGGTGCCCTTTTCGGTGGTGGACCGGTTCCCCACCGAAGAGGAGCAGCGGGTCATCTACCGCGAGCACATGGAAGCCTTCGAACCGCGCCCGGTGACCATGAGGACCTTAGACATCGGCGGCGACAAGCCGCTGTCCTACTTCCCCATCGAGGAGGACAATCCGTTCCTCGGTTGGCGGGGCATTCGCGTCACCTTGGACCATCCGGACATTTTCCTCGCCCAGGTGCGCGCCATGATCAAGGCCAACGAGGGGCTTGAAGGCATCCTGCGCATCATGCTGCCGATGGTCAGCCGGCTGGAACAGGTGGACGATGCCAAGTCGCTCATCCACCGGGCCTACCGGGAGGTCGTCGAGGAAGGCCATCAGGTCAAGGAACCGATGATCGGCGTGATGATCGAGATTCCCGGAACCATCTACATGATCCGCGAGTTCGCCCGCGAAGTGGATTTTCTCGCCGTAGGCTCCAACGATCTCACCCAGTACATGCTGGCCGTGGACCGCAACAACGCTCGGGTTGCCGATCTGTTCGAGGAAGTCCATCCATCGATGCTCATGGCGTTGCGTGAGGTCGCGAAGGCGTGCCACGCCGAGGGCAAGCCCGTGGGCATCTGCGGCGAGCTGGCGGGCACGCCGGAAGGCGCCGTGCTGTGCGTGGGCATGGGCTACGACGTGCTGTCCATGAATTCCGCCAACCTGCCCAGGGTCAAGTGGGTGATCCGCAGCGTCTCGCTCATCGACTGCCGGCGAATCCTCGCGCGCGCGCTGAAGATGCGGTCCAACAGCGAGATCTTGAACTTCGTGCGCGACCAGCTTGTCGGCGCGGGGCTCGAGCGGGCTGTTCCACACCACGAGGTTCCCATCAGTTTCTGACCGGCGGCCTCGACGAACGCCTGCGCGCGCTACGCTGCCCTCATGGTCGCATGGTCGCATGGTTTGCATGGCTTGACGCGTGACCCGGTCGCGACCGGGCTACGTCACAGGCAGTTCTTGCGGCTGGCGTCGTAGCGGGCCTATGCCACCCGGGACAAACCCCCGTCCATGTTGATGGCGCATCCGGTGAGATACGAGGCGGCGTTGGACGCCAGGAACAGCGCCACGTTGCCGCACTCCTCGGCTTCACCCATGCGGCCCATGGGCAGCGAGCGGCCCGAAGCGGCCACGAATTCGTCAAAACTTGTGCTCTTGTCGGAGCGGTCGAAGGCGCGCCGCACCTGATCGGACTTGATGCTGCCGATCAACAGCGCATTGACCAGCACGTTGTGGGGTGCGCCTTCGCCCGCCAGGACCTTGGTCAACGCCATGCCGGCGGCACGGGACACCGAGGTTGGCGCGGAGCCGGGAGGCGGCGCTTTGGCGGCGGTGTTGAGGATGTTGACGATGCGTCCCCAGCGGCGCTCCTTCATGCCTGGGAAGACCAGTCGGCTAAAGCGAATGGCGGCGAACAGCTTGAGATCCAGGTCGGCTTGCCAGACCGCGTCGGTGAGATCTTCGAAGCGCCCGGTTTGGGACTGGCCGGCGTTGTTCACGAGGATGTCGATGGCACCGAGTTCACAGACTGCGCTGACAACAGCATTCTCGACCATCTCCGGGTCGGTAACGTCGCAGGGATAGATGCCCACCCTTGCGCCGGGTTGGGATTCGATAACGGCCTTCGCTTCGGCCAGCACGTTCTCCCTGCGAGCGACAAGCGCCACGTTGGCGCCGGCGCCGTGGAAGGCTGCTGCCATGGCGCGGCCCAGGCCGCGGCTGCCGCCGGTGACCAGGGCGGTCTTGGCGGTGAGGTCGAGGTCCATGTGATTCTCCTTGGATTTTTGGATTGTTCGGTGGTGCGCGGGTCAAGCGTCGAACCGAATCGTGGTTGCCGAGCGCGCGCCCGGCTTGCCGTGCGGGCCGTATTGCCGTTCGACGAATTCAAGTGAGTCGCCTTGGAGGATGATCGCGGTGCTGGCCCGCGTGCCGTACTCCGTGCCATGGATGAAACAGGGCGAATAGCTGCGCTCGGGCGCCCGCTCGCGGTCGGGGGGCGTCTCGAGGGGGAGGTGGGCTTGGGCGAGCAGTTCAATGAGGTCGTCCGTGCTGGCGTTCTGGGCGATCCTGGTGAGCGCGGCCGCCCCGAAGACCGCTTTTGGCCAGGGTTCCGACGCCCGTAGCTGGGTCGCGCCGCCCGTGCGGAAAGCCATCGAGCCGTCCTCCTGGCGAGCAAGTGCCGGGCCAAGGCGCGTATTGGTAAGTCCGTAGACGCCGGCGTCGAGCGCGCGGATCTCGCCGGTCCGGTTGGAGGCGTAGATCAGTTCCTCGCCGTCGAAGCCGATGAAGTTGAACCCGGCGTATCGATCACCGTCGATGGCGCCGACGAAATCGCGAGCCGAACACTTCTCGGCGAGGAAAAGCCGGGGTAGATCGCCCCGGGATCCGGGGGGTTGGGGCGCGCTGCGATCCTCGGTCCAGTTTGTGACGGCAGCCAGGCGTCCGTTGCGGGACGCGGCGAGCCAGGTTCCGCCGGCCTTGAGATCGCGGCCGCCGAAGATCTCGGTTGACGAGGATTTCGAGACACCATCCCACCCCCACCCATCCCACCCCCACCAGTGTGCGGCCTTGGCGGGGCGCGCGTAGAATTCGTCGCGGTTGGCGGCAACGACCAACGGCCGTTGGCGGTGCAATCGATAGGCGAATAGTATCAGGCACACGTTCGACGGGCCCTCGGGTCCGCGACGAAACCACGAACCTTAGCAAAAGACCCGATGAGCGAGCCATGAACTATCCCTTGATCGACAGTGTCATCGTCGAGTTGGGTCCCCTGTCGATCCGATGGTACGGGATGATGTACGTCTTCGGGCTGGCGGCATTCTATCTGCTCGGCAAGTGGCGCGTACGCCGCGGGCTGAGCGATTGGACCGTCGAGGAGATCGCCGATCTGCTCGTCTACGGCGTGGTTGGCGTCATCGTCGGGGGTCGCGTCGGCTTCGTGTTCTTCTACGGCTTCGAGACGTTTGTGCGCGACCCGCTCTGGTTGTTTCGCATCTGGGAAGGTGGCATGTCCTTCCACGGCGGCTTGCTCGGTGCGATCGGTGCATGCTGGTGGTTCGCGCGCAAGACTTCGCGCAGCTTTCTCGACGTCTCGGACTTCGCCGCGCCCCTTGCACCCGTCGGCTTGGGACTAGGAAGATTGGGCAACTTCATCAATGCCGAACTTCCCGGGCGAGTGACCGAGCTGCCCATTGGCGTTCATTTTCCCTGCGACAGCGTCCGCAGCCTGAACCTCGTCTGCTTCGGGGACTACGAGAGCGTGGCGCGGCATGTGTCGAGCCTCTACCAAGCCACCACGGACGCGGTCGTGCTGTTTGTGCTTGTGTGGTTGTTCGCCGCCAAGCCGCGTCGGGCTGGACAGGTCTCTGCGGTGTTCCTGATCGGCTACGGTTGCCTGCGGTTCGTGACCGAGTTCGTCCGCGCGCCCGACCCGGGCAAGGGCTTCGTATTGCTCGACTGGATGACGATGGGCCAATTGCTGTCGCTGCCCATGGTCCTGCTGGGGATCGGGTTGTTGTCCTTGGGCAGGAGCCCGGGTCGCCTATGACCCAATGCATTTCGCTCATCTGGGCGATGGCCCGCAACCGCGTGATTGGCAATGCGGGCCGCCTGCCCTGGGATCTTCCCGACGAAATGGCGCATTTCAAGCGGTCGACTTTCGACCGTCCCGTGATCATGGGTCGCCGAACATTCCAGACGATGGGGCGGCCGCTGCCCGGGCGCCACAACATCGTGCTCTCGCGCAGCGGAATCGAGGCGTATGGCGCCACCGTGACGTCTACTCTCGATGGGGCGTTGGCGGCTGCCGGCGACGGGGAGTGTTTCGTGATTGGCGGGGCGGAGCCCTACGCCGAGGCGCTGCCTCGAGCCCATCGGCTGATTGCCACCTTTATCGATGCCGAGATCGATGGCGATACCCGATTTCCCGAATTCGACCTCGGCGCCTGGCGCCTAGTCGAACGCACTCGCCATCCGGCGGACGAGCGCCACGCCTATCCATTCGATATCGAGACGTTCGTCCGGCGTACCTGACTTGGGTCGGGCCTCGTTCAGGCGAGGGCGACGGCTTGGATTCAGCGGCGATCGGCGTTCCAATGCAGGCCAAATCCGCCCACCCCTCGCCTCAGCAAGGTTCCTTGCGAATCCGCGTGGCGTGAAGACGCTCTCGGATGGCGATGTGGGCGTGGCGCCTTTCCGTCGAACCCGGTCGCACGCTATTGGCGTGCGGCGTGCGCACCGGTTGCAAGTCGACGATCCGCTAGTTCAGATCCAAGAACTGAACTGCGAGCAGTCGATCAGTCCGCGTCCGACGGCATGATCCGGTTCCACGTCCGGATCGCGAGTACGGCGACTACTGCGGCATACAGTGCCACCGCGAGTTGGGCGACGATGGCGTCGATGTAGACGCCCACAACGTGGATGTGCGTCATGACCTCCGCCCCTGACGCTGCACCTACGGCAATGGCCAAGACCAGATATCCGGTGGCGTCTTCGGCATCGAGTGCTACCGCGCCGTAGGCCAAACCGAGAATCACTAGAGCCAGCGGAAGGATGTTCTCGGGAACTACGTCGGGCCAAAGGCCCTGCACGACCGCTGCGATGAGTGCTAAGCCAACGATTAATCTCGTTGCCATTGTTGCCTCCCCTTGATCGAATGTTGTTGTACGCCGTTCGCCGCCCTGCCCCGAGGAGACTCGGACGGACAACCGACACAATTGACATATAACACCTTCTCAACCCGAGTAACAGGAAAAGGATGTATTAAGATGTTGCGTTTGTTACGGACTGCGCCCGCGACGGTCGCGAACTTGCCGATCCTGGAATCCTTGAGCATGCCGAATGTTGACGTTTGGGTTGTTGCGAACACCGGTGGGCAGCGCTCTTGAACGGCTCGTATTCCGAGACGCACTGGCGAGACTTGGCCGTCTATACTTGGGACTTGGGCGTCCACACCGGCGACGGAAGCCGATCCCCATGATCGTCAAACCCCGCATCCGCGGCTTTATCTGCACCACCGCGCATCCGGACGGGTGCCATGTCAACGTGGACCGCCAAATCGCCTTGGTCGAGGCTCGCGGTAGCTTTCGAGGTCCGAAGAACGCGCTGATCATCGGTTGTTCGGGCGGATTCGGGTTGGCGTCGCGAGTTGCGGCCGGCTTCGGTTGCGGCTCGGCCACCGTGGGCGTGTCTTTTGAGCGCGCCCCGTCTACCAATCGTACGGCGTCCGCGGGTTGGTACAACAACCGCGCTTTCGATGCCGCCGCCGCCGGTCGAGGCGTCTACTCGCGAACCTTCGACGGCGATGCGTTCGCGGACGAACTGCGGGAGCAGATCGTTGGCGCAATCGCTCAAGACCTCGGGAGCATCGATCTGTTGGTCTACAGCCTTGCCGCACCGGTACGTACGCACCCCCGCACCGGGGAGCGGTTCCGTTCCGCCATCAAGCCCTTGGGCGACCCTTTGAGCGTGAAGACTCTCGACATCCACAGCGGCGAGGTCCGGGACATCCTCTTGGATCCCGCAAGCGACGCCGAGGCGGCCGCGACCGTGGAAGTCATGGGCGGGGAGGATTGGGAGTTCTGGATCGACGCGTTGCTCGAAGCCGGCTTGCTGGCGCCGGGATTCCAGACCGTCGCCTATTCCTACCTAGGCAGCGAGCTGACCGCGCGCATCTACCGCGACGGGACCTTGGGCCGTGCCAAAGCCGATGTGGATCGGGCGGCTGCGGCCATCGACTCACGCCTGCAAGGCGTGGACGGGCGGGCTCGCGTGGCCGTACTCAAGGCGATCGTCAGCCAGGCAAGCACGGCGATCCCGGTGGTTCCGCTGTACATCTCGATCCTGTTCCAGGTCATGCGGGAAGAGGGCAGCCACGAGTCCTGCGTGGAGCATATCGCCCGGCTGTTCCGGGAAGGGCTGTACGGAGAGACAATGCCCAGCGACGAGCTTGGCCGACTGCGGGCGGATGCCCTGGAACTGTCACCCGCGGTACAGGCCGAGGTGAAGCGCCGTTGGGCGATCGTCGATTCGGCCAATGTCGGGCAATTAGGCGATCTGGCCGGATTCCGCGACGAGTTTCTACAGATTTTCGGTTTCGGCCTCCCCGAGGTGGACTACGACGCCGACGTCGATCCCATGGACGGGGCGTGAGTCCTGGCGCTTGGGCAAGGGAGGCGTTGGTCAAGGCGGCGTTCTGGATTCCTCTTGCGCTCTGTACCGGCGTGGCCTTTACCGCCAACCCCACCGGCGTCGCCGCTGCCCTTTCGGGGGTTGCGGCGCACGCGGCGGCGTTCGCCTTTCTGGCCGTGGCGCTGTTCCTGGCGCACTTCCGAACCGGCCCGGTGGTGGCCGTGGCACTGTGGATGCTCGCTTTCGGGGTGGCGATCGAGGTCGGCCAGACCTTCATCCCGGGTCGCAGCGGCGGGTTGCTCGACGTCGCCATCGACGCCCTCGGCATTGCCGTCGGTTGTGCCGGCTATCAACTCTGGGCGTGGCGAACGCGCGCCCTCGATTGACGCTAGCCCGCATTTCTCACTAGGGGCCGTGATGATCGCGGAGGATTTTGGCCCCGTGTGTACACGGGCCAAAAGACCCGCGAGGGCGCGGCCAGCGCAGTCCGCCATCGGCACGATCATCGACATCGCGGTCAAACTAGTAGTCGATCACATTTGTATTGATGGATAGAGGGACTTCAGCTTGATTCTTGCGTCCGCGGTCGTGAACCGCCAGTCCACGCGCACGGACTCGCGGTTCCTCGGCAGCTGCCAGGCGTCGATCTCGCGGCGCATCGAGTCGCGATCCGGGATTCGCCGGTCCAGGCACTGCCGGACCATGGCGCCGATCTCGATCTCCGCATGTTCAGCCAGCTGCCGTGCTTCGGCGTGTAGTGGATCTCCAGCCGCTTGGCGATGCGCCGCGCCTCGGCCGGCTCGAACGCCTCGTAGAGCGAGGCCGGGGTGTGCGTGTTCAGGTTGTCCATCACCAGCACGACGCGCTTGTCCGGGTAGTCCTCGTCCACCAGGCCCTTGACCAGCCGCGCCCAGTCGGCCCGCGTCCGGCGCGCCGTCACCTCGACGCGCCGCCAGCCCTCCAGCGGCGCGAACAGCAGGAACAGGTTGCTCGTGCCGTTGCGCTCGTACTCGTAGTCGTAGGCCGCCGGCGCCCCCGGCCGGGCCGGCCGCGGCACCCGCGTCTGCTTGACCTGCTGCCGGCTCGTCTCGTCCATGCACACCAGCACCGCGTCGTCCCCGTACTTCCGGTGGTATACGTCGAGAACGTCCTCCATCGCGCACACGAAGCGCGCGTCCGCCTTCGGCGGAATGCACCAGCACTCCTTCAGCCAAGGTTTGAGTTCTTTTTTTTAGCGTCCGGCGAACCGTCTCCGCACTCACCGCGCCGACGATCTCGCACTCCACCAGCCGGTCCGCGAGCAACCGCATCGTCCACTTGACGCGCCCCTCGGGCGGGTCACCGCAGGCGATCGCCACCAGCCGCGCCTCCGCCTCGCCGTCCAGAACCTTCGGCCGCCGGTTCAACTGCCGCTTCCGGTTCAGCGCCGACTCGATGCCCTCCTCGACACACCGCCGACGCACCCGCGCCACCGTCGCGACGCCGATGTCCAGCCCGTCCGCGACCTCCCGGTCGGTCCGCCCCCCGCCTTCCCGGCCCTCGTCGCACTGCAGCAGAATGCGCGCGTGCGTCTGCTTCCGCGCCGACGCCCGCCCCTTGTTCGCGAGCGCCTTCAACTGCTCCCGCTCCGCTTCGGTAAGGGACTTATATACGGTGCTTGATTTAGCCGAATCCTAGAGCCGGACGCTATATCTCCTCGCCTCCTCGGAGCCTCAAGTTCTTGGGCTCCGGCTTGACTTCCCGATCCCCTCCCACCACTTGGTTCCGCAGGTTTCTCCGCAGGCCGACGCTTGCGTCGGGTCTGTCGCTGAATACCAGAGCCATTAGTCCGGGAGGGAGTCATGACCCCGACGGTAGGCGAATAGGCGGCTTTTCCATGTCTGTGGAGAAACTTGCGTGGCCCGACACCCGTGTGTCGGCAACGAACACCACGCAAGGAACCACAGACGATGAAGCATGCAACACCATGCAGCTTAAACAGGGAGAGCACAGCGGACGGCAGGACTTTGGAAGGCGGGAAGCCCGGCTCGACTCGCGATGCGGTCCACGAGGAGGACGCATCATTGG
>JAKZRQ010000034.1:0-3775 GCA_047518105.1 Pseudomonadales bacterium
GGACAAAGCCGTCCAGCAATTGGTCGCAGAGCGAAATACGGCTGCAAGTACGGTCAAATCCCTGACTACCGAGCATCACGCCCTAACGGTAAGGCTTGCCGTGCAGGACAAAGCCGTCCAGCAATTGGTCGCAGAGGGAAAGGAAAGGCTTGCCGTGCAGGACAAAGCCGTCCAGCAATTGGTCGCAGAGCGAAATACGGCGGCAAGTACGGTCAAATCCCTGACTACCGAGCATCACGCCCTAACGGTAAGGCTTGCCGTGCAGGATAAAGCCGTTGAACAGGGGAGCGCCGAGATCCGCCTGCTCAAGGCGAACATCTCCTCCAAGGATCAGGCAATTCGTGCCTCTGGGGTGACAATTGAACGGCTGAGGGCGGATTTGACGGCTTTGCAGACGACCTCCCAAAGGGCTGTACGGTCCACGACCGAGGAAAACGTCCGCCTTGCCGCCAAGAACGACAAGCTGCGATCCACCACGCGCCGCTTGGAGGATGAACTCCGTCGAACCAACGCCGACCTCACCGACCTTGCGAAGGGAATAACTGACGTGTTCGCATCGAGGCGGTGGCGGTTCGGTCACTTCGTGCTCTCCCTCAAATATCGAATGCTATTCCGGCAAATTCCTCCGATGGCGGCGGATTCCCTCAACCCTAAAATCCAGGAGGTCCGTGACCGTCATTCAGCCAACATCACCACCCGGTGACAAGGTCTGACCGACACGTCGATGGCGACGCCTGTCCAGCAGGTCCTGGTATGCCACATCGTAATTGCTTGCCATCCAGTAGGTGTCTTCGACTCGCCCCGGCCCTTCCTGCCATCGCCAGACCGACCGTACCTTTTCTCCATAGTCGCATTGGTCATCGAAGATCGCGCTGAGTCGATCGTACACGCCCTCCGCAACCCCATGGGGAAGCAACCATCCGCCACCGTGACGCCGAATACGTTCACCGACGGCGCCGAAATCCAACGCGAACACCGGGAGCCCACATGCCCAGAGTTCGGTAAGCGTATGGCAATGGGTTTCCGGCCAAATCGAGAGGATCATCCCAACGCTCGGCCCGATCTCTTTGACCAGCCGGTTGAAACTGCCGCGATCATAGGCACCATGCAGTACTAGGCCATCTCTGGCCACCATGTTTGTCCGGCCAAGAACATGGAACTCCAACCGCCGTTCGGCATCGATCAACATCAGCTGTTCGATCAACAACGCACCCTTCGGAATGCCAATGTTTCCGGGGACTAGGATCCTTGTCGGCTGCGAAAAGGATTCGTGATCGGATACCACTCTGTCGAAGACCAGATTCCTGCCGTGCGGGATCACTCGGAATGGGCGATATTTAAGCTCCGGGTAGTTCGTAAGCATCTGTCTCAATGCACTATCGGATGTCGTGATAAATGCATCGCAATGCGAGAACATCTTGCGCATCCTGTCCTGCCAAGAGTACACACTTTGGTGTTTTAGCCTAGGAAAGTCCGCCGGATGCCACAGTTCCGGTTTACACTCACCCGCAGTCGACGTGCAAACACCCCCACAGTAGGTGAGGTTTTCGTCGAGTAGCTTTATCGTTGGGCAGATGGAATAGAAATCGTGAAAGGAGAAAACGACGGGAACTTGGAGATGCGAACAGACTTCGGGGAGGTTCAGGCTATGCCAAGCGATATGGCGAATATGAACCAGCTCGATCGATTCATCGACCAGTAACTTCGCCACATAGGAATCGTATTCGTCGGAGATGTGCGGAAATGGCATGATCCGCTGATTGAGGTCATGCACTTTCAAGGTGACTTGCTCGTCCTCGGTAACACGGCGAAGTTGGATTCTCCGTGAATCGCAGATCAACAGGTAGGTCTCGTATCGCTCTTGTAGCGCCTGCATGAGGTCTTCGTTGGTCTGTGGCGTTCCACCGGTTGTAGTCGAGATGACGAAAAGAGCGCGCGGCCGGATTGGCGCGATGAATCTGTTCGCGGCTTCGCCGACCCGTTGCCTCGCCCGCCGCACCATGGAATCGCCAAGGAACGCGGCAATGGATCGTTTGTATTCGGGGTAGCGCTGGTCGATGATTGCCCGCGCCGATCTCACGAGCTGTTCTCGTTCGGTGCCAAAACTTGCCGAGCGGTGGTGGTAGACGAACGTTGCGTCATCAATGACGTGCGTCCAACCCGCCCGCGTCGCCCGGACGCAGAAGTCGTTCTCCTCCCCATATCCTCTAGGAAACGAGTCGACATCGAAGGGACCGATCTCCTCGATGCACGCCCGCCGAACGTACATGCAGTAGCCACTTCCCGTCGGGATCCTGGGATAGATTCTCTCGCTGAATCGGCTCACGCATCGAACGTATTCCTCGTCGGACATCGACTCGGGACAGGGATTTCGTTGGTTGGCATGCGGTGCCGAGAACGCACCCGCGTTATCGGAAAACGGCGTTGCCGTTGCCACCTTGTCGCCGGAGTACGCGGCGAGTCGAAGGTTCCGCAACCACTGTGGACCAACCCGGGCATCGGAGTTTAGAAAAACGACATCGGCGTCGCCGGCAATCGTGATTCCACGGTTGACGGTTGCCGTATAGCCGAGGTTCTCGTGGTTGCGCACCACCATGACGTTCGCATCCCCTCCGAGTTTGGCTAGGACAACAGCTATCTCGGGGTCAGGACTTGCGTCGTCGATGACGATGAGTCGCACTGAAGGATGAGTGTGTGCGAGCACCGTCCGTATGCATTCAGCAGTCTCGGCCGCCGCATTGTAGACCGGGATGACCACGGCCACCCTCGGGTAGCTGTTCCGCCACGCGCTCCCATCACCGGGCCGCACGCCGCCAGCTCCCATCCCCTCTTCGTCCGCGCCTCTACGACGCTCTCTTAGGTGGTGGAGAAGCGGATTAACGCCCTGATCGAGAATCTCTTCATGCGCCGCCGCGTATTTGGCAGCATCAAACGAAGGCGAGGGATTACGACCCAGTGCGGCACCGTAGATGAGATAGTGCTCCACCGGATCCATCTTCAGGACCTTCACATCCGGGTACCTCGCCACGTACCACTGTGCATCGAATAGCCCGGATGACCGGATCTTGTCTACTTCACCCTTGTCAGCGTACACCATGGCTTCAACGAATCTCTGGGCAACCGAGGGATCGGGCGAAGAACGCACCCCGCAGATCGCACCAGACTTGCCGCAATCTCGAGTACCGAGAGCTTCGCCCGAGAACAGACTATGTATATGCTAACAGCAAAACCTTCCGACGAGGTAACATCAGCTCTATCTTGTCTGTTTGTCCAACGCTAAATGAGCATGAAGCAAGGGGCCGAATCCAACGTGAGCGCGCCTCGCTGCGCGAGTGTGCCTCGGAATACGAGGCGACCAAGATTGCTGCCCACCGGTGTACGAATGCAACCTAAGTGTCAACATCCGGCGCGCTCAAGGGATCTAGCCCGCATTTCTCACCAGGCCGCTTGTCGGCGTCAAAAAGCTCTTGGGTTTCACTAGTTTGACCGCGATGTCGATGATCGTGCCGATGTAAGCGTTCGGTAGTCGTGTGACGCTGTTGCTGTGGAAGTTGTTGTTTTCGATCACGGAGAGCTGGACACACCTGGCGGATCGGAGTATACCGGCGGCATGGCTGTCGGATTCGAGTTGGCCCGTTCGAACGGGTGGGTGCCGCGGGGGGAGTTCGCGGAGGTGCCGGGAGGCACGCCGTGCCGCGGCTGCGCGGCGTTGCGGGAGGAGTTGTCGCGGCTTCGGCGGGAAGGGACCGAAGCGCGTTGGGCGGCGAACTATTGG
>JAKZRQ010000035.1:0-20170 GCA_047518105.1 Pseudomonadales bacterium
CTCGCCGCGCAACGCGTGACTCAAGGCGTTCAGCTTCTCCGGACGGTTGAGCGTGATGAACGCCAGCCGATCATCGGTCTCGTAGAGGATGTTGTTGTAGCTCATGGTCTCTCCGTGGTGTGAATGTCAATCGAGTGAGTCAAGGATTTTGAGCATACCGAATGTTGACACTTGGGTTGCATACGAACACCGGTGGGCAGCGCTCTTGAACGGCTCGCGCAGCGAGACGCACTAGTGCTCTGTCAACCCTAAATCTTCGCGTCAGCGCGTCCGCAAGCGTCCAGCCGCTAGGCGGCACCTTGAAGGCATATCGGGCATACGTCGAGAGGTGCCAACAACGCGGATGGGCCGCGCTTCAGTGCGCCTTGCGGGCGCGCCCTACGGGTGGCAGCCGGAGCGCCCGGTGCGGCATTGCGACTGCTTGGAGTATGCCCGATACGCCTGCGCAGCCGCGCCTGTCCGTCGCAAGCGACGTGTCCGTCGCAAGCGACGGTGCCCGGAACACTCCGGCTGCCACTGACGCGAAGATTTAGGGTTGACAGAGCATTAGGCACGACGAAACATTCTCACGAAGACGCTGCGCGACTTTGCCCGTTTGCGCAGGACATCCGCTGCAACGTCGGCGATAGCCTTGAGGCGTTCGGTATCCATCACTTTGAGCGTTGCGCAAATCGAAGCCGAGATCACGTCGACTTTGGCGGTTTGCTGGAGCACAGCGCCAACCTCGACTCTGACCATTCATCCGTGACGAGATTCGCCACAGCGTCTGCGGCGAGCCCGCCTATATCTGCGCCCTCGAACTTTTTTGGCGACTTCATCCTTCCCCGCCGCGAGAACTTGCTCTCGCGCCTTCTTAACCCCATCGGCACACTCGTTCGCTTTGTCTTCGATCCTCCCCAAACTTTCCTTCGCCTCTGAGACCGATTGTGCGACCTGGGCGCGGGCGATGGTCTCCGCGATCGCCTTCGCAGCCCACTCGGCCTGCAGCTTCGTGCCCCGGTCGATCCTAAACGTCATGAACAGAAGGATCCCAGACACCGTGACGGTGGTCATCCCAACGAGCACGGCGATCATGGGTATCCAGACGTCGCTTGCTTCGGCGCCGCTCCGCTCGCCCCAATGAGATGCGCTCCAGATCGGTAGACCTATCAGCAGCACGCCAATAAAGATCAACGCAAAGAACGCGAGCAGGAACTGCCCCCACCAAGGCCACCGCGGGCCACTAGCCCGCATTTCTCACCAGGGGCCGTGATGATCGCGGAGGATTTTGGCCCTGTGCGCGTGCTCGCGACCGAAAGCATAGCGGGCTACGGTTGAGGGAGCACGCGCGCGCACGGGGCCAAAAGACCCGCGAGGGCGCGGCCAGCGCAGCCCGTTATCGGCACGATCATCGACATCGCGGCCAAACTAGTGAAACCCAAGAGTTTTTTGACGCCGACAAGCGGCCTGGTGAGAAATGCGGGCTAGGAATCGGCGGCGTGGGTGCGCCGAGAGTGTCAAATTGGTTCCATTCGTACTCCCGTCAGCCAGAGGCAATGCCGAGAAGAGTACTCGATCCTGCATCGAAGGCGCGTTGCGGCCCTTTGGCACGGGGCCGAATCGCCCCGCAGGTGGATCGCGGCGATCTCTGGCTAAGGTGCACCGTCTTCTTCCGGCCGGCACGGTACGGGATTCCGTCCAGCAGTTGCCGGCACCGCCGCCGAGGGCATGAAGTTCGCCGGGCGGCGGTCGTCTACACCGTTGTGGGGAAGGGCGGGCTGGTACGCGAGGTGCTGTTGCCGCACAGGCTCGCCGCGAACCTCGAACAACGCCGCCTGGACGTCCCCGAGCGCGTCGTCGACCGGGGCGTTCGCTACCTGCAACGTACGATCTAGGCGGCGCCATGCCTTCAGCGCGTCGTTCTCAAGGGCCAGCGTCGAGGCGCTGGGCAACAGCCGCGGCGCGCATGGTCTGCGCCACGGCTACGCCCAGCAGCGCGCATGGTCTGCGCCACGGCTACGCCCAGCAGCGCATGCGGGAACTCATGCACCACGCGGAGCACGGGCTGGCGCTCGCCATCGTGTCGGAGGAAATGGGCCATCTTCGCCCCGCGATCACGCAGCTCTACTTGGTTTGACCTGGCCCCCGTACGCGCGCCGGGCCTCAGTCGACGTTCGCCCGTTCCTCGCGGTCGGGGCGCGGCAACAGGTACTCGATCACCACCGACGCGCCCTGGCCCTTCGGCGGCGCCGACAGGATCTCGTCGACCCCGTCGACCATCTCCGCGTACATCACGTTGCAGTACATGGGCATCCGGTGGTCCGATCCGGGGTAGCCGCCTACCGCGCGGTGCAGGTCGCCCGCGCGCACCACGATCGTGCCCCGGCCCGCGTTCGCGGCCGCGTCGAACATGCTGGCCAGTTCGCTCCTGAAGTCGTCGGCCGTCATCCGCCCTCCCGTTCCCGTTGTCCGGCCACGGAGCCCGCGCAGCGCATCCTGCGGCGCGACGGCCCGCCGGAGGGTCTCATCAGGTCGCCTGCCGGCGCCGCTCCTGGGCGAGTTCGTAGGCCGCCTGCAGCCGCATCCAGAAGCTCGCGTTGCTCCAGCCGATGCGCTCCAGCGCGAGGGCCATCGCCGGCGAGATCCCCGCCTTGCCGTTGAGCAGCCGGGACAGCGCCTGCCGGGTGCAGCCCAGCCGCGCCGCCGCATCGATCACCGACAGCCCCGCCGCCTCCAGATTGTCGCGCAGTATCTCTCCCGGGTGACAGGGGTTCAGCATCGCCATCGTTCGCCAGCCTCCTTGTTCAGTGGTAGTCCACCAGGTCCACGTCCACCGCCTCGCTGTCCTCGAAACGGAACACCACGCGCCAGTTGCTCGACACCCGGATGCTCCACAGACCGGCCATATCGCCCTTCAGCGGATGCAGGCGGTAGCCGGGTTGCTCGGCGAGATCGCCGGGATGCCGCGCCTCGTCAAGCAGGGTCAGAACCCGCCTCAGCTTCGGCACCAGGTCGCCCGGCAGTTGTCTCGCGCGATCCTGTTCGGCCAGGGCGCGAAGCCCCTTGTGCCTGATCCGCATCGCGCTATCGTCGCCCGCAACGTGCCGCGTTGCAACCCCTGGCCGCATCCGTCAGCCGCCCGGCGCACCCGCGACGTAGTCGCTCCACGCCTGCATCACCGGGCGCCGCTTCTCAAGGAGATCGTCGCGCGCGTACGCCGCCACGGTTTTCGAGCCCCCGACGTGCGCCACCGCGAACTCCGACGGCGGTTTTCCCAAGCGCCGGGCCCAGTCCTTGAAGCTCGACCGGCAGCCGCGTCCTGTCGGGTCGAATGCTGGGCGCGGCTCGTAGTGGCCATTCTGGCACCGCCCGGATTCTCGGGTACTGTTGTCCGAGTCGGGTCAACGAAGGAACATCAGATGATGTATTGGGCCATGCGCACTAGCAGGGATACCCCACAGTCACGCAAGTTCGTCACCGACGAACTCTCAAGAGGTCAGCTGCGTCAAGGTTGGGGACATGACCCCACTCAGGACCTCCGCTGTATCCACGACGCGTGGCGCGAGAACAGGCCGCTCACCGCGATACAGAACGACGCGAGCCGACATTGGGGCATGGCCGATGGCCACGCAGACGACTACATGAGCGCCGATGATGTCGTTCTGGTGCCGAACATGCCGCACGTCGGACTCTTCACGCTTTGTCGTATCACCGGCAGCTACGACTTCAAAATCCCATCCGAGGCCGACGACTTCGGCCATTTCCGTCCCGTAGAGGTGCTTACGCCACATGGTGTTGCGAACGAGCACGAACTGGTCGACGCCGGACTTCGTCGAAGCCTGCGATACCAGGGCCGGTTGTGGCGTGTATCTCCCTACTCCGACTGTCTTGAAAGGATAATCCAAAGTGACCTTCCGCCCGAAGACCTTGCACAGGGTGTCACGGCTGCGGAACGTACCGACAGCCTCGTCGCGGAGCTCGTCGCAGAACCGATCAACATCATGGCGGACCAGCTTGCGGCCAAGCTGCGGCAACGCCTGCAGAGCGCTGAATGGGAGACCGGCGTCCTGCGCGCTTTGGAACCGTTGTTTCCAGCTACCGTTCGACATACCGGCGGCCCAAACGAGCGGGGCGCAGACCTGGAAGTCATCATTTCCAACCCCTTCGATGATCGTAACGACTGGATAGTGCCCATCCAGATCAAAGACCATCAGGGCGTCGAAGGAGCCGATGTCCTCAGCCAACTCGAACAGGCCTACCTTTCGCGCTTGACGAGTGGCCGCGGTAGCGTCATCGCCGTAGTGCTCCTCGTAACCGACGCGGAACCCTCCGCTGAACTGCAACAACAGATGTCTCGGCTCCGCGAAAAATACGGCGTACCCTTCATCTTCTGCGGCGGGAACGACTTGATGCGCATTCTCGCGAGGGGATTCCTGAAGCGCGTCTGACGATCGCCCGACCACACCGTGGTCAATCGCGAGGCGCGCCTACGATGAAGTCGCTCCACGCCTGCATCATGGGGTGCCGCTTCTCGCGGAGATCGTCTCGCGCGTAGGCGGCCACCGTCTTCGAACCCTCGACGTGCGTCAGCGCGAACTCCGACAGCAGCTCGTCAACCCCCTCGTGGCGCGCGCAGTCCTTGAAGCTCGACCGGAATCCGTGCCCGGTGGCGTTGATGTCCGCCTTTCTCAGGGCGCTCGGCACCGTAGTCGGACCGAGCTTCCCGCCCTGTCGCGCGCGGAACACCAGACCGTCCGCCGACACCCCCCGCGCCTCGTCCAGCACGGCCAGGGCACCCGTGGACAGCGGAAGCCGGTGCGGCCGGTAGCGCTTCATGTGCGCCTCCGGCACCGTCCACACCGCCGACTCGACGTCGAACTCCTCCCAGGTCGCACGGCGTACCTCCGCCTACCGCGCCGCCGTCAGGACCCCGAACCGGATCGCCAACTGAACCCCGCGCCCGATGCGCGGGTGGCCGTCTACCCGGACCAGCGCCTTGGCAACGTCCGAGAAAGTGCAGCGCCCGGTGGTGCCGCACCGCCGCGGCCTTCGGCAGCGAGCGCATCACCGTCTCGACGATCGCCCGGCCGCTGCCGGCGGGCTCGCGCAGGTTCTCCACCTCCGCACACTCCAGAAAGGCCGCGATCCGGCCCGCCACCATGCGCGCCGTGGCGTGCTTGCCCGCCAGCGCCAGGGGACGCAGCACCCGCTTCACGTCGCTGGTCGCGACCGCGCCCACGTGCATGGATCCGAGTTCCGGCAGCACGTGGGCCGCCATGGTCGAGCGCCAGTCGCGCAGCGACTTCGAGGTCGTGCCGCGCCGCCAGGTCTCCGCCTTCTCCGCCATTGCCCGCGGTTCCGCCTCCGCGAACGAGATCGTCCGCGCGCGGCGCGGATCGCCGCCGGTGCGCGCCACCGCGCGGTTGTCCGCCGCGATCCGGCGCGCGTCGGCGAGACTCACCAGTTCGGCGCTGCCGAGGCCGATGTCGATGCGCCGACCGTGTACCATGAGCCTCTGAACCCAGGAACGGGAGCCGCTGTCGCACACCCGCAGCATGAGGCCGTTGCCGTCGACGTAGTTGCCGGGGCCGGCGTGGCGCACCTGCTGGGCGGACAGGGCGTTGCGGTTGAGCTTGGGCATGGACTCGACTTCGACTTCCGCGCGGAAGCGGAGTATGTAGGGATCGGAAATGGCGTACAACGCGTCCCACAAAAATGGACGGCATCCGTTGGCATCGGATGACACCGGATGGCACCTATTTGCACGCGTCAGAACGTACTTATCCTTATGATAAACAACAATGTTTTAGGTCGACTTCAAGTGCAGACAGGTGCAGGAAAACGCAGACCATACTACTTCAGATGCTTGTTCCATGAGAGTTTCCACCCTGGATCCGCGGCGCGGACGAGCACGGAACAAGCGTTGCCGAGCACCCGGTCGCAAGCCGTCCCGGATCGTCTGCGGGGCCACACCGACCCCGCATGGAACAGGACAATACGGTGAGTGCGCAACTGCTGGTGCGCCCCGGAACGGTCCGTTGTGTCGATGGCGTCAGCGCGGTCGTCTTCGACTTGGACCGCTGCCCGGGCTGCGACGGTCGGTGCGGCGTGTCCATCGGCCTCGGATCGGCCATGGCGCTGGATGTCGCCCTGCCGGCGCAAACCCGCGTTGAAGTCGTGACGCCCGCAGGGGTTGTCTTGGGCTTGGCATTGCTTGTGCTGGGGGTTCCGCTCGTGCTGGCGGTGGCGGCGGCGGTGGTCGCGGAGATGCTGGCCTGGGGCGAGTGGACGGTGGCTGCTGCGCTCGCAGGAAGTGCCTTGACTGTCGTCGGCGCGCTCGCACTCGCCGCCAGGCGCGGTGACGCCGGTGCGCGGACCGCGCCCGTGGTGGAAGATCCGCATGCTGGCTTGGTCCGGATCCGTCTCGGATGAACGCATGCCCCGTGATGGACCGGATCCGCAACTTCTCGATCATTGCCCACATCGATCATGGCAAGTCGACCCTCTCGGATCGATTGATTCAACTGTGCGGGGGCCTGAGCGAACGGGAGATGGCCGAGCAGGTTCTCGACTCCATGGATCTCGAGCGCGAGCGCGGCATTACCATCAAGGCCCAATGCGTGACCCTCGGATACGAGGCCGAGAACGGGCAGAGCTACCGGCTCAATTTCATCGACACGCCTGGCCATGTCGACTTCAGCTACGAGGTCTCGCGCTCGCTCGCGGCTTGCGAGGGTGCGCTCTTGGTGGTGGACGCGGCGCAGGGCGTGGAAGCGCAATCGGTTGCCAACTGCTACACGGCGATCGAGCAGGGTCTCGAGGTCTTGCCCGTGCTGAACAAGATCGACCTGCCCCAAGCCGATCCCAAGCGCGTTTCCGCGGAGATCGAAGACATCATCGGCATCGCGGCGAACGAAGCGTTGGCGGTGAGTGCGAAAACGGGGCTCGGTGTCGAGCAATTGCTCGAGACCATTGTCGCGGAAATACCGCCGCCGCAGGGGAATCCGGATGCCCCGTTCAGGGCTTTGATCGTCGATTCCTGGTTCGACAATTACCTGGGCATCGTGTCGCTGATTCGGGTATTCGATGGTCGGGTCGCCGTTGGCGACAAGGTCGTCGCCAAGACCGTGGGACGTCCTCATGCGGTGGACGAGGTCGGTGTGTTCACGCCGAAGCGCGAGCGTTGCGAAGCCCTCGAGGCTGGCGAGGTCGGCTACCTTGTGGCAGGCATCAAGGATATCCGCGGCGCCCCCGTCGGCGACACGCTGACCGGGGCGGGAAGTCCCGACATCGATGCGGTGCCGGGATTCAAGACCGTCAAACCGCAAGTGTACGCCGGCATGTTCCCTGTCAACTCCGAGGACTTCGAGAACTTCCGCGATGCGCTGGCCAAGCTCACCCTGAACGATGCTTCGCTGTTCTACGAAGCCGAGAATTCCGATGCCCTTGGTTTCGGATTTCGCTGCGGCTTTCTTGGCATGCTGCACATGGAGATCGTGCAGGAACGGTTGGAGCGGGAATACGGCCTGGATCTGATCACCTCCGCGCCCACCGTGGTCTACGAGGTGACGCTACGGTCCGGCGAAGTCCGGCGGATCGACAATCCATCGGCATTGCCAGACCCCGGGACCATCGTCGAAATGCGCGAACCGATTGCGGCGGTCAATATCCTCACGCCGCGGGAGCACGTTGGCAACGTCATCAACCTCTGTGTCGGTCGGCGCGGCGTGCAGAAGGGGATGCGGTTCACCGGTGGCCAAGTGTCCATCGACTACGAGATTCCGCTTGCCGAGGTTGTACTGGATTTCTTCGACCGATTGAAATCGGTCAGTCGGGGATTCGCTTCCCTCGACTACGGATTCGCGCATTTTCGTGCAGCTCCTCTGGTGCGTTTGGACGTCTTGATCAATGGCGACCGGGTCGATGCGCTGGCGCTCATCGTGCATCGCGAGCAAGCGCAGTGGAAGGGGCGCGATCTCGTCAAGGCGATGAAGGACGTCATCCCTCGGCAGATGTTCGACATTGCATTGCAGGCGGCGATCGGTAGCCAGATCATCGCTCGGCAAACAGTCAAGGCACTAAGAAAGAACGTCACGGCGAAGTGCTACGGCGGCGACGTCACGCGCAAGAAGAAGCTGCTCGAAAAGCAGAAGGAAGGCAAGAAGCGCATGAAGCAGTTCGGTCGGGTGGAGATACCCCAGGACGCCTTTCTTGCAGCGCTCAAGGTGCAAGGTTGACTCCTTCTCACGAGGCGATGCCGGTTGGAAGATCTTCCGGTCTCGATGCGCTCGAGCGAAAACTCGGCTACGGATTCACCGAGCGCGGATTGCTTGCGCGAGCCTTGACCCACAAGAGCGCGAGCGCGGACAACTTCGAGCGTCTGGAGTTCCTTGGCGATGCGGCCATCGGATATCTCGTCGCCGTCATGGTGTTTGAATCCGCGCCCGATGCCACGGAACAACGGTTGACGTTGATGCGGGCGAGGCTCGTCAACGGAGAGACTTTGGCGGCAGTGGCCCGGGAACTCGACTTGGGCGTCTACCTGAAGCTCGGCGAAGGCGAACGCCGAACGGGCGGCGCGGATCGCGACTCCATCCTGGCGGATGCCTTGGAAGCCGTGGTCGGCGCGGTCGTTCGCGATGGCGGTATTGGGGCCGCGAAGACCTTGGTGGCGGCGTTGCTGGGCCCTCGGTTGGCGCGCGCACGCGGCACGGATTTGCGCGATCCGAAAACGCGGTTGCAGGAGCATGCCCAAGCAGCCGGCCATGACCTTCCGAGCTACGTGGTCGTCCGCACGGCCGGTGAAGACCATGCCCCGGTCTATTCCGTCGAATGTGCTTTGGACGGTCTCGGCGTCCGTGCACGAGGCGAGGGACGGAGCCGGCGTGCAGCGGAAAAGCGCGCCGCCTCCCAAGCGCTCGGATTGTTGGGCCTCGATGCGGGTGCCGACTGAAATGGACCGGCACGGCACATCCTCGCTTGGCGAAATCCGTTGTGGCCGGGTTGCCGTGGCGGGGCGGCCGAACGTCGGCAAATCCACACTGATGAACCACATGCTCGGACGGAAGCTCAGCATTACTTCGCGCAAGCCGCAAACGACCCGCCAGTCCCTGGTGGGCGTGCTCCACCATGGCGATGCGCAGATCGTATTCGTCGACACCCCTGGGATCCATCTCGCCAAGGGCCGGGCACTCAACCGCTATATGGTCCGTCAGGCTGCGGGGTCCCTCCTCGGCGTGGATCTCGCGTTGCTGGTCGTGGATGCCCACGGCTGGTGCCCGGCGGACGAGATCGTCCGTCAGCGCATCGCCGAGGTCGGTGCGCCTTGTCTATGTGTGATCAACAAGATTGACCGTCTACGACCGAAAGAGCGGTTGCTGCCGTTGATCGACGACTTGCGCGTCAGGCACGACTTCGTGGAGATCGTGCCGGTATCTGCGCTAAGGAACCTGGCCCTCGACGAACTGACTGCCTCCATCGTCGATCGTCTTCCACGAGGTCCGCATTTGTTTGGGAAAGACGCCGTTACCGATCGTCCGCTGGAGTTTCTGATCGCCGAAACCGTCCGGGAGAAGGCAACGCGCCGACTCGGCGCTGAGTTGCCGCATCAGACCGCGGTGGCGTTGGAGAGACTCGAGCCGAGGCACGGTTGTACGGAGATCGATGCGGTGCTATATGTCGAGCGAGACACGCAGAAGCGCATCGTCATCGGGAAAGGAGGATCGATGCTGAAGTCCATTGGCGAAGAGGCGCGCAAGGACATCGAATTGCTGATTGGCGGCAAGGCCATGCTCAGGCTGTGGGTCAAAGTCGATCGACGGTGGAGCGACCGCGCGGATTCACTCAAGCGATTCGGCTACCAGTGAGTCATGATCCCTCCGGTTGATCAGCAACCCGCCTACGTACTGCACCGGCGCGCCTATCGGGAAACCAGCGCCATCGTCGAATTGCTAACCCGGGATTTCGGGCGCGTCGGCGCCGTGGTGCGTGGCGCCAAGGGTTCGCGAGGACGGACCCAGAACATCGAGCCGTTCGGCGAGGTGGCCGTGACCTGGCGCGGTCGTGGCCAGATGGTTACGGTATTCCGCTGTGAATCCGTGACGCCCCGACGCTTGACCGGCGACCTGCTTTTCGCCGGGCTATACGTCAACGAGCTTCTGATCAAGTTGCTGGGCAGGGAAGAGCCGCTGAGCGATCTGTTTCACCACTACGCCAAGGCGCTCGACGAAATGCAGTCGGCGCATGACATCGAACCCGTGCTGCGCACATTCGAGCGTCGGCTACTGGACGAACTGGGCTATGGGCTCGCGTTCGACTTCGATATCCACAACGGGCGGCCCATCGACCGTGCAAAGACGTACCGCATTGTCGACGGCGAGGGCTTCTGCGAGGTCGGCGGAGAGCCGCAGGGCCACCCCGGGGCCCACGGCCCATCGCGGTTGACGGTGAGCGGGGAACATATCGCCGCGATGGCGTCCGGACAATACGCGGATCGCTCGGTTCGCCAAGCTGCCAAGCAAGTTCTGAGGCGGGCCCTTGCGCTTCGTTTGGACGGCAAGGTATTGACGACGCGGCGCTTGTTCGCAGCCCAAGCCGCAGCGCGGGCCTGATCGGAATGGTTGCCATGGGACAAGATCTGCCGCGCATGCCGGACGGCGAGCTGGACTTCGACGTCTTGTTGGACCAGGCATCGGGGCTTTCGTCGGCGAGCCGAAAGACCGCGGATGGCGTATTTGCGCTGATCGCTGCGGACGATTTGCGCAAGCTTGGATTGGAGCTCGTCGAATTGCTTGTCGGGCTGAAGATGGACATCACGACCACCATGGCCGGGATGACGATGTTCGCGGTGCAGACCGGAGCCATCGACATCGATCGGTTGCCGCGTGAGGTCGCGACCTTGGTCGCTGCCGTGCTCAAGCTGTCTTCAACGGAGGTGTTGTCGTTTAACGACTCGGCCGTGTTGTCCAGCGAAAAAAAGAGTCAAACCGACAATGTGCGCCACTTGCTCATCGCGCTGATCGACGATCCTCGGGTTGCCGTGCTCAAGCTTGCGGAGCGCGTTGTCGCGCTACGCGCCGCCAAGGAGGCGGATCAAGAGAGCAGGCAGTTGTTGGCTAGAGAAGCCATGGAGTTCTTCGCGCCGCTCGCAAGCCGTCTGGGCATTTGGCAGTTGAAGTGGACGCTCGAGGATCTCGCCTTCCGCTATCTCTACTCCGCCGAATACCAAGAGATCGCCAAGAAGCTTGATGGTCGCCGGGAGGTTCGGGAACGTCAGGTGGAGGCGATCCGTCAGGATCTGGAGTTCCGACTGACCGCGGCGGGAATCGATGCCGAGGTCCATGGGCGCGCCAAACACATCTGCAGCATTTGGAGCAAGATGAGTGAAAAGTCCATCGACTTTTCCGAAGTGCACGACGTCCAGGCCGTTCGGGTTTTGGTCGATCGAATCGATACGTGCTACCGGGTCCTCGGCGTCGTGCATACGTCGTGGCCGCACATTCCGACCGAATTCGACGACTACATCGCGAATCCGAAGGACAACGGCTACCGGTCCATCCATACTGCGGTGGTCGGCCCCATCGGAAAGACGCTGGAGGTCCAGATACGAACTCGGGAAATGCACGACGAATCGGAACTGGGCATGTGCGCGCATTGGGCGTACAAGGACGGCGGCGAAGGCGCGTTGCAGTCGCGAAAAATGGATTGGCTGCGCAGTGTTCTCGAGTGGCATGATGACCTTGGATTCAGCACCAATGGCACCTACGCGAGCGACGACCGGATCTTTGTGTCAACACCCCAAGGCCATGTGCTTGACCTGTCTCCCAACGCCACGCCCGTGGACTTCGCCTATCGAATCCATACGGAGGTTGGGCACCGCTGTCGGGGCGCCATGGTGGACGGTCGCCGGGTACCTCTGAATCGTCGTCTGACTAACGGCGAATGCGTCGAGATCCAGACCGGGGACGACGAAGAGCCGAGACGGGATTGGTTGAACCCGGCGCTTGGCTACGTCAACACGTCGCGTGCCCGCACGAAAATCCAAGCGTGGTTCAGAAACCAATTGGCGGAATCGAACATTCAGGCCGGTCGCGCGTTGATTGAGGAAAGCGCATCCCGACTGGGTTTCGCGGACGACTTCGCCGATCTTGCAAGACGAGCGGGATACGAATCCGAAGACGCGCTGATGATGGCCGTGGGGGTTGGCGATCAGCTTGTAATCGACCTCGTCAAGCTGGTCTCGAACAGTCCTGGGAGTCGAGGCGAGCTTGCGGCGCTGAGCGAGCCCGAGGCGACAACGGGCACTTTCCAGGGAATCGTTGTTCGCGGCAAGGACCGAGACGGGCTGCTTCGGGACGTTGCCGCAGCAATTGCCGAGTTGTCGATATCGGTTGTCGCGACGAATGCCCGGGCCGATCGTCCAGGCGAGAGCGCGACGCTGTCGCTCGAGTTGCATGTCGTAGACCTTGCCCAACTCGTCCGCGCGATTGACAATATCCGTTGCGTGCCCGATGTTCTCGATGTCAGGCACGTACGATCTCGCTGATTTAACCACAAGGGCCCTATGAGACTAATCCTATTGGGCCCGCCGGGCGCGGGCAAAGGCACCCAAGCGGCGTTCATCTGCGCCCAACATGCCATACCGCAGATATCCACGGGTGAAATGTTGCGCGCCGCAGTCGCGGCGGGAACGCCGCTAGGCAGGAAAGCCCGACGCGTGATGGATGCTGGCGAGCTGGTGGACGACGACACCATTGTCGCCTTGGTCAAGCAGCGAATTGGCGAACCGGACTGCCGGAGGGGATTTCTATTCGACGGTTTTCCGAGAACGATTCCCCAAGCGCAAGCAGTGGTCGATGCCCAAGTCAACATCGATCACGTCGTCCAAATCCGTCTCTCGGACGACGTAGTGGTCGAACGGATCTCGGGGCGCCGTGTCCACGAAGCCAGTGGCCGAACGTATCACGTGACATTCAATCCGCCAAGAATTCCTGGCGTGGACGACGAGTCGGGCGAACCGCTGATACAACGCGATGACGATCAGGAGCATACGGTACGGGAACGATTGCGCGTGTACCACGAAGAAACCCATCCGCTGGTCCTTTTCTACCAACGTTTGTCGGCATCGTCGAGTCTCCGGTTCACGGCGGTGGACGGTTCCGTCGGCGTAGACGAGATCAAACGAGAAATTTCGGTGGCACTTCGGGCTTGATCCTGGAAAAGTAGGGCCTTTGGGTCTCGCGTGCGGTCCGTTGGCCAAGATACGGGCTGAATATTGGTTTGCGACGAAATTGAGGTGGACATTCCCATCCAATGGAATATGATCCGTGCCGACGTTGCTGGCCAAAGCCGAGGAGGTCCTGTGGCGAGAGCAAAAACCGACCGCACCAAGAGCGTGGCTAGCGAGGCACCCGCAAAGAAACGCGTGGACAGGCCGCCGAAGGCGAAAGTCGATGCGGCGGCGCCGCAATCGGCCGCGCCGAAACGTCGGGGCAGACCACCAAACGTCGGGGTTGAAGAATCGACGGCGCCAAAACGCCGGGGCAGACCGCCCAAGGCGAAGGTCGAGGCGGCGGCAGCGAAAACGGCGGCCCCCAAGAGGCGAGGTAGACCGCCGAAGGTGAAGGTCGATGCGGCGGCGCCGCAATCGGCGGCGCCGAAACGTCGGGGCAGACCGCCGAAAGTCAGAGTTGAAGAATCGGCGGCGCCGAAACGTCGGGGGAGACCACCAAAAGTCAGAGTTGAAGAACCAGCGCCGAGCGCGGTGGTGCCCAAACGTCGTGGCAGGCCGCCGAAGGTGCAGGTCGATGCGACGGCGGAAACGGCGGTGCCCAAACGCCGGGGCAGACCACCAAAAATCAGGGTTGACGCAGCAGCTTCGAAATCCACGGCGTCGAAGAGGCGGGGCAGACCGCCAAAGGTGCAGGTCGAAGCGGCGGCGTCTACCGCAGCGGCGCCTAAACGCCGGGGTCTTCCACCGAAGGTACAGCCGGGCACGGATGGACGAAAGACGCCGATCTCGCCTGCTACCGCCCGCGCGGAACGGGCGTCAGTACGAGCGGCCGGGATCCTCAAGACCGAACGTCAATCGTTGGCAGGGGCAAAGCGCGTCAACGTGGAGGCCCGCGCCAAGGCCCGGACAACGGGCGCCAAGTCCGACAAGGCAGCGGCAAAGCGGGCTCGCGCGGGGATCAAGCGCATTGCCGTGCGTGTTGCAAAGGCTCGCGAGAAAGCCGACGCAGCCAAGACGCGCGCGGTCGAGTTGAAAGCTGCCGACCGTGTAGGCGCCAGGATCAAAACCATTGAAGCGGGTCTCGAAAAAGCCAATGCGGCTGCGGCGGCGCGCATCGAGGCGCGCGTGCAAGGAGCGACGGAAACGTTCGCCCGGCGCAGACGTGCGCAGATCGCCAAGACAGAAGAGAGAAAGGCGAAAAAGCGTGCTGCCGAAGCCCAGAAGGCAATCGATGCGGTACGCAGCGACAAGCGTACAAAGCGAAAGCGTCGCGCTAGAGTCCTTGAGCGCTCCGAAGGTTGACACTCGGGTTGCGTTTCGAACGAGGCCGGGGGAATGCGCGCCCGTCAGGGCGCGCATTCCCGATCACGCCGTCAGGCGCGCCGATGCACATGCAGCGCGTTGATTCCAAGACCTCGAACACCTAGATGACTTCGGCGAACGCGTAATCGAAGCCAGTTGGCCTCGGGTGGGTTCAAGCCGCTCGGTGTCCGTCAGCCCCTCGCGCGCCTCGTTACCGGAGTGTGCGCCTCGCTACTTGAGGCGCCCTCGTTACTCCAGGCGCGGTACCACGCACGCATTTCGGTCGACAGGTCGAGAATTTTTCCCGCGAAGGTCTTTTCGAAATGTTGGGACGCGGGCATCTCAAGAAATCGGGTGGCGTTGAACAATCGCTTCACGTAGCGGATGCGCCGCTTCGCCGGGCAGCAGGATCACGGGTGCGGTGTCACCGTCGGGCAGGTTGCCCACGTCTTCGTTGATGATGATCAGGCAGTTGGCGTCCGCGAAACTCGCGAGACGATTGGAACCCTGGTCGCCGGTGGCCTTCGCGACGACGCGGCTTCCCCGTGTCATAACGGTTCCGCGAACGTATTCGCGTCGGCCTCGCGAATGCTTGATCGATCCTTCGATCACCGCCGGCAGCATCAGCGGCGGCGCGACGTGCTGACCACCCATCAAATCGATCGCGGGCGCGACGAACAACAGGTAGGTGATGATGGCCGACACGGGATTGCCCGGCAGGCCGAAGAAGAGCGCATTGCCCACAGTGCCCACCGCGAGCGGTTTCCCGGGCTTCAGCGCGATCTTGTAGAAATCGATGACGCCGATTTCGTCCACCACGCTCTTGACGAAATCGGCGACTCCGACGGACACGCCGCCGCTGGTGACGATGACATCGGCGTGTTCGGAGGCGGCGAGCAGCGCTTCGCGGATGATGTCGGGATTGTCCTCGAGGCAGCCCATGTCGATCGCCTGGACCGCCTTTTCGCGCATCAGCGCCAAGATGGCGAGACGGTTCGAATCGTAGATTTCTCCGGGCTTCAGGGGTTTGCCGGCCTCGACCAGTTCGTCGCCGGTGGAAAGCACCGCAACGCGGATTCGACGGGTCACGCGCACGCGTTCGATGCCGCAAGCAGCGAGCCAAGCGACTCGGTAGGGGGTCAGGCGGGTGCCTGCGGGACAGAGGGTGTCCCCTCGGCGCACATCCTGACCGCGATGCCGTACGTTCTGCCCGGTATGAACTGGCACCGTGGTTTGCGCCACGGTTCCAGCCGTGACGTCTTCCTGTAGCACGACGGCGTCGGCACCGTCGGGCATGACGGCACCTGTGAAGACGCGGATCGCCGTTTGGGGGCGAGAGAGTCCCCGCGTTGCCGGTTTGCCCGCGAGGCTTCGGTCGATCACTTCGAAGCTCTTGGTACCGTCGCAGTCGAGACCTGTCGCATCCACCGCGTAGCCGTCCATGGCGGATGCGTCGAATGGCGGCAGGTCGATGGGCGCGGTTACATCGGTAGCGGCAACGCGTCCCGTGGCCTCGCCGAGCGCGACATCTTCGAATTCGGTAACAGGACGCACCTGCGTCGCAAGGTTCCGAAACGCGAGATCAACGTTTAGCATGGCGGGGTGAGTCGCGAAGCAACGAACCTTCTGGCCATCGAAACCACGACCGACTTCTGTTCCGTGGCGATCGTGTCGAACGGGCGTTGGTTCGAGGATACCCGCTTGGCACCACGCCTGCACAACCGCCTGGTCCTTGGGATGATCGACAACGTCGTCGCCGCGGCGGCGATTCCCAGACACATGATCGACATCATCGCCTTCGGTGCTGGCCCGGGCGCCTTTACCGGGGTTCGCATCGCCGCTGCGGTCGCCCAGGGCATTGCCTTCGCGATCAGTGCCCGTGCGCTACCCGTACCCAGTTCCGCCGTCGTTGCCGAGACCGGGCGCTGTCTTTCGGGTCGTCGAGGCGTGGTGGGCGTGGTTCGACAGTGCCGGCCGGGCTGGTATCACGCGGCTCGCTACGACCTCGCCGATACGGGGGTCGAGTGTCTCGACTTCGATCAGGTGGCGGTGATCGAGGACTGCGGGGACGACGTCCTGGACGGGGCCCGTTTCGCGCCGAGTGCCCGCATCGTCGCCAAGCTTGCCTTGGACCGTGTTGAGGAGGCCGTGGCGGCGGAGAAGGCGCTGCCGCACTACGTGGAGGGCGACAGCCCGTGGCGACCGAGCGGCCATCCTCTCAGGGGCAAACCCGAATAGTACTTGGAGAGGATGTTGGACACGCAGGGTAGGTTTGGTGACGCGCGCCGCCGCGAAACCGCCGCGGCTGGGCCCGCGAACGACAGCGGATCCAGCGAATCGCGGATCGTGCGCCTTGAGGATTTGCGCTTGCCGGCGATCAACCGACGCGCAAGCCAGGGGCGCCGACTGGCGCTCGCTAGGGCATGCGGGGCGCGTCCCGGATTGCGTGTGCATGACGCGCTCGCGGGTTGGGGAACCGACGGCATGGTGCTGGCCGCGCTCGGGTGCATCGTGCACATGAGCGAGCACAACACGACGGTCCACCGAATCCTCGACGAGCGCTTGCGCCGGTCGGGCGTAGGCACAAGCATCACCTGTGCTTTGGAAGATGCCCGCGACCGGTGGCGTACCGGTGCGGCATTCGCCGTCGTCTATCTGGATCCCATGTTCGGACGGCATCCCAAGACGGCATTGCCGGGGAAACACATGCAGGTGCTTTCCGAACTGGCCGGTGCCGTGGACGAGGACGAAGTCGGGGAGTTGATTGACCAAGCGCGATCCGCCGCATCGGCACGCATTGTCGTCAAGCGCCGCGCTGGCGCGACTCCCTACGGTCGCCCCGATTGGCGGATACGTGCCCGAAGCGTCCGCTTCGACATCTACCGGCCCGTCTGAACGTACGCCGCCTGGAAGGATGATGCGGCGGTTGCGCGTCAGCCCGGTGGCGACTCCAACGCCAAACGCAGTTCGACTGCGATAACGGCCCGGCCGGCGCGCACGATACCGGGAATGCGCTCGTCGAAGGCGAGCCGACCGTCGGTCTCGGTGGTGACGACGCCGTTGTCCTTGAGGCGCTCGAGAAACGAAGCGAACAACCGCGTATCGACGAATTCCGGGGCGTTGATGCCGTAAAGCCGAGAGTGGCGTTCCGCCATGACGCGACATTTCGCCAACCAGCCTTGCGCATCCAAGACGCCGGAACCTGCGCGGTTCAGGAGTGCGACGCCGATGTAGAAGCGTTCGAGGATCGGGAGCACGGCATTGCCGAGCAGGCGTAGCTGGAACTGCCGCTTGGCGTCGCGTGGCGGTACGAAAGCGCCGCGGCGCCGTTCGATGACATTGCTCGCCTCGAGGTGTTCGAGCCACCGGTCGGCCGATGTCGGCTCGATCTGCAACTCGCTCGCGATGTAGGGGAAGAGATTGTCGAACAGCCGCATGAGATCGACGGCCCGGATGCTGTGCCGGTTGGCGATCAGGCAAGCGAGCAGAGCAGGCGCGGCGATGATGTGCACCACGTTGTTTCGGTACCAGGTCATGAGCACCGACTGAAAGCCGTTGTGGCCTAGGACGTCTTCGAATTCCGGTACGCCCGCTCTCTTCTGTTGGGCGCTTTCGCGGTCGAGCAGGCCAAGCCGTTCCACATGGCGGACGATCTCGTCAACCGGTGCGCCGGTGATCCCGTGGTCGGTATGGTCGGAGTGACGTTCGATGAGTTCCCGATACAGTTCGATCTGGGCTTTGAGAGCGGACTCGTTGATGGCTTGACGGGGCATGGACAACGTTGCTAGCGCCACGAGGTTCACCGGGTTGACGAATGTACAAGCATTGATTCCCGCCAGGATGCGGTTGCCGAGAACGCGCGCCGGGTCCTTGCCGGCTTGCCCGGCCAGGAACTCCTCCACCAGGATCGGCTTGCCGAACACGACGTCCACGGTGCCGAAGGATTGGCGCACGAGCTTCAGGTTTCTTAGCACGCCCCCTAGGGTTTCGCGTCCCTTCTCCGCACCGCGCAGTTCGGCGAGATAGGCGTTGGCCTCGATGATCTTCTCGTAGCCGATGTAGACCGGCACGAAGGCGATGGGGCGCGGCAAGCCTCGTTCGCGGGCGTCGAGGGTCATACGCAGCATGCCCGAACGCGCGGGCAGCAACCGACCGGTTCGGGACCGGCCGCCTTCCACGAAGTACTCCACCGAGTGACCGCGGCGGAACACCTGGTAGAGGTACTCCGAAAAGACGGCGGCGTACACGCGGTCGCCGGAAAAACGTCGGCGCATGAAGAACGCGCCACCACCGCGCAAGATGCGTCCGATGATCGGCAGATCGAGGTTGTCGCCTGCGGCAATGTGCGGAAGCATCAACCCCCGGTGATAGAGCACGTAGGAAACCAGGAGGTAGTCCACGTGGGAGCGGTGGCAGGGGGCATAGATCAGGGTATGTGTCTCGGCCAAGGCGTCGACGTGCGCAATCCCCCCGACGCGGATGCCATCGTAGATCCGGTGCCAGAACCAGGTGAGGAGCCGGTCCAGGAACCGAATGGTTGGATACGACACGTCCGAAGCGATAGCGCGCGCGGCGGTTCGGGCGGCGCGCAGGACACGCCCTCGCCCGGCACCCGTTGCCACCGCGTCGTCAATGGCCTTGGTCACTTGGGAACTGCGCAGGATCTGTTCGAACAGGCTGCGTCGGTGCGACAGGTCGGGTCCCAGGGCGGCGACCTTTTGATTGCGGAACTTGACGCGCAGCAGCCGCGCAGTCCGGCGGGTCGCGAATGCCTCTGATTTTTGCGAGCGAACGATGTCCTGCCAGTTGAGCGGTTCCCCGATCTGCACGAGGATGTCGCGGCGGTTGAAGAGCAGAATCATGAACCGTCGGACTCGCGAGGAGACGGCCCAACCCTCGGAGAACAGCGCGCGAATCCACGACCGGTCCTTGTTGGCCGCACGGCCCCAGAATATCGATACCGGCACCAGGGACAGGGTCGCGGTCGGCCGAGCCGCGAGTTTGGCTTCGAAGCGGCGCATCCGGGCGGAAGTGGTGCGCATGGTGTTGCGTCGGCGCCAGCCAGCGGGCCGGTTCAAGAAGAAGAACCGGCGGGTTTCGTCGAACGCGGGTACTGGCGACAGTGGCGACGGCAATCCCTGTTCGGCGGTGACGAGATCGAGCAGGACGATGTCGGCAAGCGAGCGATTCGCCATGACGTAGACGATGTCGTCCGGCGGCGCGCCGTGCCTTCCCGGGACAGCGCCGGTGACGATCGGCCTCGCGAGAAGGCGAACGAAACGGTGCGATATCGCGTAGTTGAGCCGTCTGGATGGCACGCGCGCGCCTGACGGCGCGTTTGAGAATGCTTGCGCATTCAGAGCGCGGTTTGAATGCAACCCGGGGGTCAACGTTGCGGCACCTTGGGGGCGCGTTTGAGAATGTTTGCGTTGTCGGCGCGGGCGGCGTGCTGAAGCGCGGCCCATCCGCGTTGTTGGCACCTCTCGACGTATGCCCGATATGCCTTCAAGGTGCCGCCTAGCCCGCATTTCTCACCAGGGGCCGTGATGATCGCGGAGGATTTTGGCCCCGTTGTACACAACGGGCACGTGCGCGTGCTCGCGACCGAGAGCATAGCGGGGCCTACGGTTGAGGGAGCATGTGCGCGCACGGCCCGTG